>CALKHM010000095.1 GCA_937988695.1 uncultured Microbacterium sp.
GCCGGATCGATCAAGAGCTTCCCGCTGCTGGTCGTCGCCGGGTTCCTGCTCGGGGTGCCCGGCACCATCTTCGCCGCCGGCGTGCCGTTCTCGAGCGCGTGGTTCGCTCCGGCCCGGCGCGGATTCGCCAACGGCGTGTTCGGCATGGGGATGATCGGCACGGCGGTCTCGGCGTTCTGCACGCCGCGGCTGGCCCAGGGGATCGGCTATCTCCCCACCCATCTGGTCATCGCCGGCGTCATGGTCGTCATGGCGGTCGTGGTGTGGGTCGGCATGCGCGACTCGCCGGCGTGGAGTCCCAGCCGTGAGCCGATCGTGCCGAAGGTGACCGGGGCGCTGAAGCTTGCCATCACCTGGCAGATGTCGTTCCTGTACGCGATCGTGTTCGGCGGTTTCGTGGCCTTCTCGACGTATCTGCCGAAGTATCTGATGACCGTCTACCCGCACGAGGTCGACCCCGTGGGCGCCGGCACCCGCACGGCGATGTTCGCCGTGGCCGCGGTGATCGCCCGGCCCATCGGCGGCGTGCTCGCCGATCGCTTCGGTCCGAAGGCGATCTCGTTGCTGTCGCTGGCCGGCATCGTCGCGGCCGCCTACATCGTCGGTCAGGAGCCGCCCGAAGGCGTCGTCACCGGCATCACGTTCCTGCTGATGGCTGCCGCGATGGGCCTGGGCATGGGCGGCGTGTTCGCGTGGGTGGGTCCGTCGACCCCGCCCGACAAGGTCGGGGCGGTCACCGGTGTGGTCGCGGCGGCCGGGGGCCTCGGCGGCTATTTTCCGCCGCTGGTGATGGGTGCCACCTACCAGGCCCAGACGAACTCGTACTGGCTCGGCCTGTGGCTGCTCGTGCTCGTCGGCGCCGGTGCGCTGGTGGTGGCCGGGATGCTGCGGGATGCCCGCGCGAAGAAGGCGTGACCGACGGGCCCAGTGCCTCTGACAGCGAATACAGTGGGCATATGGGAGCACGGATGCTGGCGTCGACGACCGATCGACGCGGGCGCGCTCTGCGCGACCTGCGCATCTCGGTGACCGATCGCTGCAACTTCCGCTGCGTGTACTGCATGCCGAAGGAGATCTTCGGCCGCGATTTCGCCTTCCTCCCGCGCGAGCAGCTGCTCAGCTTCGAGGAGATCGTCCGTATCGCGCGTGCCGGCATCGCGCACGGCGTGCACAAGCTGCGCCTGACCGGTGGCGAGCCGCTGCTGCGGCGTGACATCGAGGAGCTCGTCCGGCTGCTCGCGCAGCTGTGCACCCCCGAGGGCGAACCCCTCGACATCGCGGTGACGACCAACGGGTCCGCGCTCGCGCACAAGGCCGCGGCGCTGCGCGAGGCGGGGCTGAACAGAGTGACCGTGTCGCTCGACTCGCTCGATGACGCGACGTTCCGTGCGATGAATGACATCGACTTCCCGCTCGAGCGCGTGCTTGACGGCATCCGCGTCGCCCGGGAGGTCGGCTTCGACGCGATCAAGATCAACACGGTGGTCAAGCGCGGTGTGAACGACGACGACGTCACGGCGATCGCCGAGCGCTTCAAGGGGACCGGGATCACGGTCCGCTTCATCGAGTTCATGGATGTCGGCACCACGAACGGCTGGAACCTCGACCAGGTGGTGCCCTCGGCCGAGGTGATCGCACGGATAGACGCTGTGCACCCGCTGGAGCCGATCCCGCCCGCCTACCCGGGCGAGACCGCGACGCGCTGGCGCTACCGCGACGGGGACGGTGAGATCGGCGTGATCTCGAGCGTGACCCAGCCGTTCTGCGGCGCGTGCACGCGGGCCCGGCTGTCGGCCGACGGCAAGCTCTTCACGTGCCTGTTCGCCGCGCGCGGGCATGATCTGCGAACGCTGCTGCGAAGCGGTTGCTCCGACGTCGAGATCGAGGATGCCCTGGTCGGCATCTGGTCGGGGCGCGAGGACCACTACTCCGAGTTGCGCTCGGCCGAGACCTCGCATGCCGAGCGGATCGAGATGTCGTACATCGGCGGATGAGGCCGCCGGCGCGCACTCAGAGGTCGACGGTGCCGCGGATCGTCGTGATGGTGTCGCCGCCGACCCAGATGGCTCCGGCGTCGTCGGTGGACACGTGCACGCGGCCGCTACGGCCGATGGCGGTGCCCTGGGCGGCGACGTAGGATCCCGCCAGCGTGCCGTCCGCCGTCAGCCACTGCGCGAGGGCGGCGTTGAAGCTTCCGGTGACGGGGTCTTCGGGAACACCCACCGCGGGACAGAACACTCGCACCTCGATGGCGGCGCCGGCATCGTCAGGATGGGCGCCGACGATGCCCACACCGGTTCCCGCCAGCCCGGCCACAGCCGGCAGGTCGGGCTCGAGCTCGAGGACCTGGCGTGCGTCGTCGAGGCGTGCGGCCACGAACTCGGGCCCGTTGGTCAGGCGGCGTGCGGCGAGGATCGCGTCGGGCGCGATGCGCAGCGCGCGGGCGAGTGCGTCGAGCTCGCGGGCGGTGAGCACGTCTGAGCGCAGCAGCGGGGGAGCGGCGAACGCCAGTCGCCCCTGTTCGGCGCGCAGTTCGATCAGGCCGGCCGCGCATTCCTGCACTGTGCGCTCCCTTCGCGCCGTTCCGCCGGCCTCCAGCCACGCGTGGGCCGAGCCCAGCGTCGGGTGGCCGGCGAAGGGGAGCTCGCCGCCCGGAGTGAAGATGCGCAGGCGATAGTCGGCGTCGCGGGTGCGGGGCCGGAGCAGGAACGTCGTCTCGGACAGGTTCGTCCATCGCGCGAACGCCTGCATCTGCTCCTCGGTGAGGCCGTCGGCGTCGTGCACGACGGCCACGGGGTTGCCGCCCAACGGCGCAGAGCTGAAGACGTCGACCTGGGAGAGACGCAGAGGCATGCCGTAAGCGTATGGTCTTCGTCGGGGCGCGTCCGACCGCGGTCCATGGACAGCCGGATAGGCTCATGCGGTGACCAGCATCCGCCCGTTCCGTCCCGGCGACGAGCCGGCCCTCGGCGAGATCTGCGTGCGGACCGCCGCTGCCGGAGGCGATGCGACCGGGCAGCTGTCCGACGACGACATCTGGCCGGCGATCTTCGCGTGGCCGTATGCGCGGCGGCATCCGGACACCGCGTTCGTCGTCGCGGCCGAAGACGACAGGCCGGCGGGCTACATCGTGTGCGCCCCCGACACCGACGCGTTCGAGCGATGGTTCGCCGACCGGTGGTGGCCGCCGTACGCCGAGCGGTGGCCGCCACGAGCGGACCGGATCGGCGCCGAGCGCGACATCCTCGCCCATGCCGCCGGCCGCGGCCGTGCGCCCAGTCGGTGGCAGGCCGACGGCTACCCTGCACACCTGCACATCGACCTGCTGCCCGAGCTGCAGGGACAGGGCTGGGGCGCCGGCTGATCGCGGTGCTCGTCGAACGGTTGCGTGAGCTCGGTGTGCGAGGCGTGCACCTCGAGGCTTCCGCAGAGAACGCCGGCGCCGTGGCGTTCTACCCGCGGGTGGGCTTTCCCGCACTGGCGTCCACGGGCGGCGGACGCACCTTCGGACGGCGCCTCTAGGCGGTCGGTTCGGCGAGGTCGCGCAGTCGGCGGCGCTCGCGAAGAGCGGGGAGGCCGGTGTTGCCGACGATGCGCTCGTCGTCCTTGGTCGTGCCGTCCTCCCGCCAGCCGTGCCGTTCGTAGAACGCGGCCGCGCGGGCGTTGCCGTCGAGCACCCAGAGCGAGGCGGCACGAAACCCCGATGCGCGCAAAGCGTCCTCGGTGGCGACCATGAGCGCATGGCCCACACCCGTCGACCACTGCGTGGGCAGGGCATACAGGGCGTACAGCTCTCCGCGCACGGCGGCGGCCGGATCCTCGTCACGGCAGGCTCCCGCCGATGCCCAGCCGACGGGCCGGCCCTGCCGCAGCGCGAGGAACTCCGTCGCACGCGGATCGGCGTGATACCGGTCCCAGTGCTGTGCGCGACGCTGCGTCTCCGTCTCGATGTCGAGCCGGTCCAGCAGCATGGCCGGGATCAGGCCGTCGTACGCGGCCCGCCAGGAGGTCACCCGGATCGTCGCGATCGCCCGGGCATCGTCGGGTGTGGCCGGTCGCACCGTGATGTCCATGCCGCGACGCTATCCGCTCGGAAGCCATGCGTCGGTGCGCACGCTCACGCGCGCGTGTGCGCCCGGGCGGGCGCCGCATCGGGCGCACAGCCGGCGTGCGGCTCGGCGATCGCCAGCTGGATATGGCACTGCGTGGGCTCGCATGCCGGCAGCATCCCCTCGATCTCCAACGGTCCGCCGGCCTCGCCGAGCACGCCCTGCATCAGGCCGACGTGCACCGCGCACAGCACGTCGCGGTGCTCGGCCTGCACGCGTGCGTGCTCGCACGGCGTGAGGTCGACCGTCAGCTGGTCGGTGTCGACGATGGGATCGAACCCGGCATCCTGCAGGTCCTCGACCAGTGCGTCCAGCTGGTGCTGCGCGTCATCGGGCAGCTCGGACTCCGTCCACGGCATGACTCGTCGCATCAGGTCGCCGCGCTCGGCGGCCGCGCGTGCCCGACGCTGCGCGACCGGGCTGTGCGGGGCATCCGGCCCCGATACCGCGCTGTACAGCATGCGCGGACGGCCGCGGCTGGCCCGCCGCTCGGTCGCCGGGACCACATAGCCCGACTCGATCAGCCGCTGCAGATGCTCGCGAACGGTGTTGGCGTGCAGTCCGGTCGCGGCGGTCAGGTCGGTGATGGTTCGACCGGGGTGCTCCTGCAGGAGATGGAGGATCTCGACGCGTGAGTAGTTGGAGATCGCGCTGTAGGCGGTGCCCATGGCCCCATTATGCCCGGCCTCGTGCCTGCCGGCGCCACGAGCGGCGATGTCGCGGAGGTATGCCAGACTCGGCATGATGACAGCATCCGTCAAACCCCTCGCCGCCGGCTGGACGGTGGCGCTGGGCGCGCTCGCCGCCGTCGTCGGCATGGTGCCGTGGGTGCTCTCCGGCCTGCGCCTGCCGCTGCAGAACCTGTGGGCTACCTCGACGCTGGACATGCCGATCGTGCTCTTGCCGTTCAGCCAGTACGCGCTGACCGACGCCGCCGGCATCCTGGTCACCGGGGCCGCGCTGGCGGGCCTTGCCGCGCGGGCGCTGCGCGAGCGGATGCCGCGGCCGGGCCTGGTCGTCGCGGGCGTAGGCGTCGTCCAGCTGGTCGCGATCGCGCAGACCGCGGTGGCCGTCGTCGCCGGTCTGCAGCGCAGCACGCCGGCTCTGCTGTACTTCGCCGCGGTGCTCGCCTGGATCACGCTGTCGTTGCTGATCGGCCTCGTCTGCCTCATGCTCGTGATGCGCGCGCCGCGCGCAGGGGTGCTCATCGGGCTCACGCTGGGGGCGATCGGTGCGGGGCTCTGGCTGCGGGCGCTGATCATGCCGTTCGGCACGGTGACGCCCGTACCCGTGCAGCTGTGGGCCGTGCAGTCGGCGATGTGGATCGTGCCATTGCTCGTGGGCGGGGCCATCGCCTGGTGCGGCGTGCGCACGCCGGGTCGTGCGGTCGGGGCGGTCGCGAGCCTGGCGATGCTGTGGCTGCTGCCGCCGGCGATCGACACCGTCGCCTCGGCCGCCGGAATGCGCGTTTACGCACATCAGCCCGCGGAGCTGCTGCGTTTTGCGCAGGCCGTGTTCGTCGAGCGGTTGGGCGTCATGCCGCTCGGCGTCCTGCCGGTGCTGGTCGCCGTCGCGGTCGCCGCGATCGGGCTGGTGGCCCGCCGCAGCGCGCGCGCCCTCGAGCCCGCGCGCGGCTGAGCACGCCCGCCCGCGCCCCCGCGCCCGTGCGCCCCGCCCGCCCGCGCGCCCGCGCCCCGCCCCCGCGCGCGCCCGCGCGCCGCCCCCGCGCGCCCGCGCCCCGCCCGCCCCCGCGCCCGCGCGCCCGCCCCCGCGCCCCGCGCGCCTGGGTTCAGCCGTCACTTGCGACGGTTGGGGCCGAGCGTGAGCGGTAGTTTGCGACTGCTGAACCTCGGGGCGGTGGGGTGGGGGCGGGGCGGGGGTGGGTTGCCGGGCGACGAGGGGCGGCATAGCCTATTCCCGTCGGGGAATTGCCCGTGCGGGAGACGTTCCGAGCCGACGGAGCGCAGGAGGACGACGATGGCCGAGAACACGCCGCTCACGGCGAACAGCACGATCGGTCAGTGGCTCGAGCACCCGGTCGGCGGCGAACTCGTGCGCGGGCTGCTCGCTCAGACGGGTGCGAGCGAACAGACCCTGGCACCGATCAAGGGACTGCCGCTGCAGCAGCTGGTGGCGCTCAGTCAAGGTCAGCTGCCGCAATCCGTCGTCGATGGCCTTGTGCTCAAGGCGAACGGCGGTGTGATGCCGGCCGAGACCGAGAGCACGGGATGGGTCGAGCGGGTCACCTCGGGCCGGTTCTCCGGCAAGACGGCGATCGTCACCGGAGCGGCATCCGGCATCGGTCGGGCCACCGCCTCGCGCATCGCCCGCGAGGGCGGACGGGTCGTCGCGGTGGATGTCTCGGCCGATCGCCTCGCCGAGTTCCAGGCATCGCTGCCCGACGCCGACATCGTGACCGTCGTGGGCGACATCACGCGGCAGGACTCGGTCGACGAGATCGTCGCGACTGCCGGCACGACGATCGACGCGCTGGCGAATGTCGCAGGCATCAACGACGACTTCTCGCCGCTGCACGAGACCACAGACGCCATGTGGGACAGGGTGATCGCGGTCAACCTCAGCGGGGCGTTCCGGCTCACCCGCGCCGTGCTGCCGGTGATGATGGCCGCAGGCCGGGGAGCGATCGTGAACGTGGCCAGTGAGGCGGGCCTGCGCGGCAACGCGTCGGGCAACGCCTACACCACCTCCAAGCACGCCGTCATCGGCATGACCCGGTCGGCCGCGTTCATGTACGGTCCGCAGGGCATCCGGGTCAACGCCGTCGCGCCCGGCGGCGTGGCCACCGGCATCCCGTTCCCGCCGCACGTGTCCGAGGCGGGCGCCGCGCGTCTGCAGCCGTTCCAGGCGGCGATCCCGACGGTGGTCACGGCCGAGCAGCTCGCGGCATCCATCACCTTCCTGCTCTCCGACGACGGCGTGAATGTCAACGGCGCGATCCTGCCGTCGGACGGCGGCTGGTCGGTGCAATAGGGCCACGCCGCGCCGCCCGCGCCGCGTGGCGGCAGGATGGGAGCATGACCACCGTGCTGCCGGACGCCTTCGCGCTGGCCGCTGACGTCCGTTCCGGACGCAGGTCGGCCGCCGAGGTCGTCGATGCGCACCTGGCGAGGATCGACGCGCGCAATCCGCGTCTGAACGCGCTCACGGTCGTCTTCGGCGATCGCGCGCGCCGCGCGGCCGATGAGCTCGACCGCCGGCTGGCCGCCGGAGACGACCCCGGGCCGCTGGCGGGCGTGCCGTTCACCGTCAAGGAAAACATCGACCTCACCTGGTCGGCCACGACCGAGGGATGGCGGGGACTCGCCGACGCCGTGCCCCGGCGTGACGCGACGGTCGTGCGGCGGATGAGAGCCGCCGGCGCCATCCCTGTCGGACGCGGCAACATGCCCGACTTCGGCATGCGGTGGGACACCGACAACGACCTGTTCGGGCGCACGTTGAACCCGTGGGACCCGCGCCGCACGACCTTCGGGTCCAGCGGCGGGGATGCCGTGGCTGTGGGCACCGGCATGAGCGCGATCGGTCTCGGCAACGACTTCGGCGGCTCGATCCGGCTGCCCGCGCAGGCGCTCGGCATCTGCGGACTGCGTCCGTCGGCCGGCCGCGTGCCGCGCGCCGCGGTGGCCGGTGCGCCGGTGGCGCTCACTCTGCAGCGGTTCGCCGTGAACGGGATGCTGACGCGCAGCGTCGCCGATCTCGACGGCGTGCTGCAGGTGGTCGCGGGTGTGGACGTCGACGATCCGACCTCGCTCGCGCTCGCCCCGCCGGCTCCGTATGACGGCCCGCGTCGCGTGGCACTCGCGCGCGACCCGCTCGGGTGGGGAGTGCAGCCCGACGTGGCCGCCGGTGTCGATCGTGCGGCCGTGGCACTGCGGGATGCCGGCTGGCAGGTCGACGAGGTCGAGCCGCCGTACCTCGAAGAGGCGGCGGTGCTGTGGCGGCGGCTGGCATGCACCGACATCCAGGTCAGCCTTGGCGCGCTGCCCGCACCGCTCGGTCGATCTGCCGCCGCGTTCCTGCGGGACAGCACCGCGGCTGCGAGCGTCTACCGCACCGCCCACGAATACGCGACCGCGTGGGCCCGGCGCGCGGTGGTCGAGGCGGCCTGGCGGCAGTTTCACGCCGAGCATCCGGTGATTCTCGGCCCCGTCGCGACCGGCGGCATCCCCGTCTGCGACTTCGACCTCGGCGGGCCGGATGCCGCCGATGCGGCCTGGCGGGCGCTGCGCCTCGTGGTCGCGGTGAACTTCCTCGGCCTGCCGGCGGTGGCCGTGCCGTCCGGGCTCGGCAGCGACGGGCTGCCGACCGGCGTGCAGCTCGTCGGCCCGATGCACGGCGAGGCCGCGGCCCTGGCCGCCGCGCGGGATGTGGAAGCGGCGCTGGGGCGCCTGCAGATCTGAGCGCGGCGGAGGCTTGTGCGTGCGCCGTCGTCGCGCGCCGGAGGCGGGTCGGGCACGTCGGGTGGGTGTGCCGATCCCTGGAGGCGGGTCGGGCACGTCGGGTGGGTGTGCCGATCCTCGGAGGCGGACCGGGCGCATCGGGTGGGCGTGCCGATCCCCGGAGACGTGTGACGGGTGTGCGCGGTGAGGTGCTCGGTGGCCTCGCGCGTCGCGCCGTTGCGGAGTTCGGCACGGTCGGCGGCAATCTCGCGGCGGCGGCCCGGTCTTGGGCGCCGTCACGGGTGCGCGTCACCTCGCGGTCGTCGGCGTCCATCCGAGCGCGGGCGCGACATGGGCCGCGAACGACTCGACGATGTGCAGGTTGAACTCCACGCCCATCTGGCTGGGGATCGTCAGCATGAGCGTGTCGGCCGACTGCACCGCGGCATCCTGCCGCAGCTGCTCGATGAGCACGTCGGGCTCGGCCGCATACGTGCGCCCGAACGTCGAGCGCAGGCCGTCGATATAGCCGACGCCGTCGTTCTCCTGGCTGTGTCCGAAGAACATCCGGTCCTGCGCGGTCGTGATCGGGAACACCGACCGGCTCACCGACGTGCGAGGCTCGCCAGAGTGACCGGCCTCGCGCCATGCCGCACGGAAGGTCTCCAGCTGTGAGGCCTGCAGCTCGTCGAACGGCATCCCGAGGTCTTCGGTGAGCAGCGTCGACGACATCAGGTTGACGCCGATGCGTCCTGCCCACGCGGCCGAGTCGTGGCTGCCGGCACCCCACCAGATGCGCGAGCGCAGACCGGGCGAGTACGGCTCGACGCGCTGCCGGCCCTGTCCGCCGCCGCCGAACGAGCTCGACGGGTCGCGGTCGGCCATGGGCTCGCCCTCGATCGCCCGCAGGAACGTGTCGAAGTGGTCGCGGGCGATATCGGCGCCGCGCGGGTCGCTCGACCCGGTGTAGCCGAACGCCTCGTATCCGCGCACGACGGTCTCGGGTGACCCCCGGCTCACGCCGAGGGCGATCCTGCCGTCGCTGATGAGGTCGACCGCTGCTGCCTCTTCGGCGAGGTACAGCGGGTTCTCGTAGCGCATGTCGATGACGCCGGTGCCCATCTCGATGCGCTCGGTCTTCGCGGCGATGGCAGCCAGCAGCGGCATGGGCGACGAGTGCTGTCGCGCGAAATGGTGCACGCGGAAGTACGTGCCGTCGACCCCGATCTCGTCCATGCCCTGGGCGAGATCGATCGCCTGATGGAGGTTGTCGCCGGCGGTGAGCTCACGGCCGCCGCCGAGGGGGCCGTAATGACCGAACGAGAGAGTCCCGAAGCGCTGCATGGTGACTGCAACCGTACCCGCGTCCGACCTATTCCGGTGAATGGATGCCGCGCCGCGAGCGCAGGACCGCCACCACGACCAGCCGCCACCCGACGAGCGTGAGCAGCAGGAAGACGGCGGCGACGATGAGGAACGGCACGGCCGTCCCTTGCCCTGCCGCCACGCGCAGGAGCATCCCGCCCACGAGGGTGATCGCCCACAGCGGCACACCCGTGCGCACCGGCCTGTCCGGAGCACGCCAGGCCAGCACCGCCGCCCAACCGGCAACGAGCGCGGCCAGGAACGGCCAGGTCGTGGCGGCGAGGCCCGCGAGGTCCAGGGTCTCGTCGTGGCTGGCGCGACCGATCGCGGCGAACGCGATCACCACGACGACGTCGGCCAGCAGCGACCAGAGGGCGCGCACGGGCGCGGATGCGGGGGAATCGGGCACAGCTCCAGGGTAGGCGAGGGTGCGTTCGTGCGGAGAACGACCCGTTCTTCGCACGAATCGCGGGATCGGGTGCGCGGCACGCGCAGTTCTGCGAGGCACGTGCGGCCGGCGGGTGCGCGGCGGGCGGGTGCGCGGCGGGCGGGTGCGCGGCGGGCGGGTGCGCGGCGGGCGGGTGCG
>CALKHM010000096.1 GCA_937988695.1 uncultured Microbacterium sp.
CGCGGTGTTCATCTGGAGCCAGACCGGCTTCGCGATGGTCATCCTGTCGGCATCCATCAAGGCCGTTCCCACCGAGCAGAACGAGGCGGCGCAGCTGGACGGCGCGAACGCCTGGCAGCGCTTCTTCAACGTCACCGTCCCCGGCATCCGCAGCTCGCTGATCGTCGTGCTCACCACGATCACCATCGCGGCGCTGAAGGTGTACGACATCGTCGCCGTCATGACCGGCGGCCGCTCGAACAGCTCGGTGCTCGGGTTCGAGATGGTCAACCAACAGCAGCGCTTCCAGAGCTACGGGCACTCCTCGGCGCTGGCGGTCGTGCTGTTCTTGTTCGTGCTGCCGCTGATCGTCTACAACGTCATCCAGATGCGCAAGCAGAAGGAGGTCCGCTGATGTCCGTCACCGAACTGGAGCTGCCCGCCGACACGCAGTCGGCGCGCACGGCGGGCCGGGCCACGCGCAGGGCCGAGCGTGAGGTGCAGAAGAGACTGACGTCGAAGGGCGCCACCGCCGCCGCCATCGCGATCGCCATCATCTGGACGATCCCGACCTTCGGGCTGTTCGTGACCTCGTTCCGGCCCGGTGCGGACTCGAACACGTCCGGATGGTGGACGGTGTTCGTCAACCCCGGATTCACACTGCAGAACTATTTCGACGCCCTCACGGCCGGCGGGACGGCGCTGACTCTCGGCCAGTCGTTCATCAATTCGCTGGCCATCGCCATCCCGGCCACCGTCGTTCCGATCTCGATCGCCGCCCTGGCCGCCTACGCCTTCGCGTGGATCCCATTCAGGGGCCGCGGCGTGTTGTTCGTCGCGGTGTTCGCGCTGCAGATCGTGCCGATCCAGATGGCGCTGGTGCCGCTGCTGAGCCTGTTCTCGCGAGGGCTCACGATCGCCGGTGTGGGCGTGTTCCCCGGGTTCACGCTGCGCGACGTCGACCACAGCTTCGCGACGGTGTGGATCGCGCATGCGATCTTCGCCATGCCCCTGGCGATCTTCCTGCTGCACAACTTCATCGCCGAGATCCCGAACGAGCTCATCGAGGCAGCCCGCGTGGACGGCGCCGGGCACGGCCAGATCTTCTTCCGGATGATCGTTCCGCTGGCGATGCCGGCGATCGCATCGTTCGCGATCTTCCAGTTCCTGTGGGTGTGGAACGATCTGCTGGTGGCCACCATCTTCGCCCCGAGCTCGTCGCTGCCGCTGACGCAGACGCTCAACTCGCTGTCGGGCACGTGGGGCAACCGCTGGTTCCTGCAGTCGGCGGGAACGTTCATCTCGATCATCGTGCCGCTGGTCGTTTTCTTCGCCCTGCAGCGCTTCTTCGTGCGGGGCCTACTGGCCGGCGCGACGAAGGGATGACGGCGGGGTGCGCGCAGGGGTCTGATCGCTAGGCTGTGCGCATGACAGTGCCCGAAGACGCCACCGTCTCCGCCGCAGAGCTTGCGCGCCTGCGTGCCGAAGCCGAGGCCGCCGACGCGGCTCTGAAAGCCGCACAGGCGCGGGCCGCTCTGGCGGCCGCCGAGGCGACCGCGGCGGCCGCTGCCGCCGCAGCGTCCACGGCCGCCGCGCATGCAGCCGCAGCGCCCGTCGCGCCTGCGCCGGCCGTGGCGGTCGCCACATCTGACGCCGCCACGGCTGCGCCCGTAACATCCGGGCCTCTCACGGCGGCGCAGGTGGAGGCCGTCGTCGCCGGCTACACGTTCGAGGCGGCGGCGCTGGAGCTGGGCGCCCTGGTGAACACCGAGTCCGTCCCGGCCGCGCAGATCCGCATTCCGCTGGCCATGCTGAACAGGCACGGCCTGGTGGCCGGGGCCACGGGCACCGGCAAGACGCGTACCCTCCAGGGACTCGCCGAGCAGCTGTCCGCGAACGGCGTGCCGGTGTTCGCCGCCGACATCAAAGGCGACCTGTCGGGTGTGGCCACGCCCGGCATCGCCGGCGACAAACTGATTGCACGCACGCGGGCGATCGGTCAGGACTGGACGCCCGTCGCGTTCCCGACGGAGTTCTTCGCGCTGGGCGGCGTGGGCAAGGGCGTCCCGGTGAGGGCGACCGTGACGGCGTTCGGCCCGCTGCTGCTGAGCAAGGTGCTCGGGCTCAACCAGACCCAGGAGTCGAGTCTCGGACTCGTGTTCCACTACGCCGACGAGGCCGGCCTCGCCCTCGTGGACCTGTCCGATCTGCGCGCGGTGCTCACCTATCTGACCAGCGACGACGGCAAAGACGAGCTGAAGGGCATCGGCGGCCTGTCGGCGGCCACCGCCGGCGTCATCCTGCGCTCGCTCATCACGTTCGCCGACGCCGGAGCGGACGTGTTCTTCGGCGAGCCCGAGTTCGACGTGAAGGACTTCCTGCGCAGCGCACCCGATGGTCGCGGCGTGATCAGCCTGCTCGAGGTGCCGGGCATCGTCGACAAGCCCGCGCTGTTCTCGACGTTCCTCATGTACCTGCTGGCGGAGCTCTACGAGATCCTTCCGGAGGTGGGCGACGCCGACAAGCCGAAGCTGGTGTTCTTCTTCGACGAGGCGCATCTGTTGTTCACGGGCGCGTCCAAGGACTTCCTCGCCTCGATCACCCAGACGGTGCGGCTGATCCGGTCGAAGGGCGTCGGCGTGTTCTTCGTCACGCAGACTCCGAAGGACGTCCCCTCCGATGTCCTCGGGCAGCTCGGCTCACGCGTGCAGCACGCGCTGCGCGCGTTCACGCCCGACGACGCGAAGGCGCTGAAGGCGACGGTGGGCACCTACCCGACGTCCGGCTACGACCTGGAACGGGTGCTGCAGGAGCTCGGCACCGGCGAGGCCGTCGTCACCGTGATGAGCGAGAAGGGTGCGCCCACGCCGGTGGCCTGGACGCGCATGCGTGCACCACAGGGGCTCATGGAGCCGACCCCCGATCCGCAGATCGTGGCGGCGGTGGGCGCCTCGCCGCTGCTGGCACGGTACGGCACCGCCATCGATCGGGAATCGGCGCGCGAGCTCCTCACGGCGAAGGTGAACGCCGCCGAGCAGGCACACGCCGCCGACGTCGCGGCCGGGCAGAAGGCCAAGGCCGACGCCGAGCTGGCCAAGCAGCAGGCGGCGGCCGACAAGGCCCAGGCGGCGGCCGAGAAGAAGGCGCAGGCGGAGTACGACCGGCTCATGCGCAAGACTGCCGGCACCACGCGCACCTCCAGGAGAGCACAGAAGTCGCCGTTGGAGGAGATCCTCGGCTCGCGCATGGCACAGGCCGTGGTCAGCGGGGTCATCCGCGGCCTGTTCGGCAACGGCAGGCGCTGAGCGCGGCTCGCCTCGATGCCGCGCCCCCTCGCGCAGCGGCATCCGTCGTCGTCGTTGCTTGGAGTTCCTTAAGAATCGTGTTCGGCCGGCGTCGGCGAGCGTAGCCTTCCCTGCGGATTCCGCGCGACCATCGTGCCCACGGGCTCCTGACTGACGGTGACGACAGGAGGAGACGAGATGTCCACGACCAAGCAGGATGCCATCGGCACGATCTCCGGGCACCGGCTCAAGCGCCGGCTCGGACCCATCGGGCTGCTGTTCGCCGCCGTCGGATCGATCATCGGATCGGGATGGCTGTTCGGCGCGTTCCACGCCTCGGCGATCGCCGGCCCCGCCGCGATCTTCTCATGGCTGATCGCCGCCATCATGATCATCCTGATCGGCCTGTGCTATGCGGAGCTCGGCCCGATGTTCCCCATCTCGGGCGGGGTCGTGCGCTACCCGCATCTGGTGTGGGGGTCGTTCGGCAGCTATTCGCTGGGATTCATCACCTGGATCGCCTCGGCAGCGGTGCCGGCGATCGAGGTGACGGGTGCGCTGACCTATGCGACGAGGTTCGCGCCGTTCACGGTACGCGCAAGCGACGGCACGAACACCGCGCAGGTTCTCACGCCGCTGGGCATGGTTGTCGCGATCGTGCTGCTGGCGCTGTTCGTCGTGCTCAACTACTACGGGATCCGGCTGTTCGCACAGATCAACAACGTGCTGGTGTGGTGGAAGCTCGCCGTGATCACCCTGGTGGTCGTGGTGTTCCTCATCACGGCGCTGGGCACCACGAAGATGGGCACTCCCGCCAACTTCACGTCGTTCGGCTTCGCGCCGGGCGGCTTCGCGGCCGTCTTCGTGTGCATCTCGACCGCGGGGATCACGTTCTCGTACCTGGGGTTCCGTCAGGGGATCGAGCTGGCCGGTGAGACGAAGAATCCGCGACGGAACATCCCGTTCGCCCTGATCGGCTCGGTCATCATCTGCGCCGTGCTGTACATGCTGCTGCAGGTCGCGTTCACGCTCGCGGTGCCCGCATCGGTGCTGACGAGATCGCACGGCTGGGCCGGGCTCGCCTTCCAGAACGACTTCGGCCCGCTCGCGGCTCTCGCGAGCATGGCGGGCCTGGCATGGCTGGCGTACATCCTCTACTTCGACGCCATCATCTCGCCCGCCGACACCGGGCTGATCTACACGACGATCGCCTCGCGCGTGTCGTACGCGATGGGCCGCAACGCGAACGCGCCGCGGTGGCTTGCCACCAACAACAGGTTCGGCGTGCCGTACTGGAGCCTCGTGGTCACCTTCTGCGTGGGCATCGTGCTGCTGCTGCCGTTCCCGAGCTGGCAGTCGCTGGTCGGGTTCATCACGAGCGCCACCGTCATGTCGTTCGGCTCCGGCCCGCTCGTGGTCGCCGTGCTGCGTCGCAAGTACCCGCATCGTGATCGCCCGTTCCGCCTGCCCGGAGGCGACCTCATCCCGTTCCTGGCGTTCTACTGCGCGAACATGATCATGTTCTGGGCGGGCTGGGACACGAACTCGAAGCTCCTGGTGACGATCCTCATCGGCTACGTCGTTCTCGTGCTCTTCCAGGCGTTCGGACACCGCAGCGCGCAGCCACCGCTGTTCTTCCGCACTGGAGCGGTCTGGATCCTCCCGTGGTTCGCGCTCTACGGACTCGTGAGCTTCCTGTTCAGCTCGGGCGTGTTCGGGCAGAAGTTCGACCAGTCGATGTTCTTCTGGGTGTTCCTCATCAACCTCGGCGTGTCGCTCGTCATCTACTGGCTGGCCGTTCGCTCGACACTGCCCACGCACATCGTCGACGACTACATCCAGGATGCCGAGCAGGAATCCGACATCGAGGACGAGACCGTCGCCGGGGGACACATCGCGTGAGTCCCGCTGCGTCGCCGCTCGGCGGCATAGGCTGGTGCCATGCCGTATGCCGCAGCCGTCATCACCGTGTCGGACCGCTCCTCACGGGGCGAACGAGAGGATCTCAGCGGGCCGATAGCCGTCGCTGCGCTGCGCGAGGCCGGCTTCGACTGCGCCGACCCGACCGTGATCCCCGATGGCGCCGATGAGGTCGAGGCCGCCATCCGCGCGGCGCTGACCGACGGCATCCGGATCATCGTCACCACCGGCGGCACGGGCGTGGGCCCACGGGACGAGACCCCGGAGGGCACCGGTCGCCTGGTCACCCGCCGCATCCCGGGAGTCGCCGAGGAGCTGCGCCGCCGGGCCACGGCCGAGAAGCCGGCCGGGATGCTCTCGCGCGGTGTCGCAGGCATCGTCGAGGGCGCGTTCGTGGTGAACCTTCCCGGGTCGCCGGCCGCGGTGGAGGCGGGCATCCCGGTGGTGGTCGGCGTCGCCGCGCACGTGCTGGGGCAGCTGCATGGAGACGACCACAGATGACTGTCCGCCTTGCGCGGATCACGTCGTCGCCACTGGACGTCGACGCGCACGTCGCCGCCGTCGACGACCCGCGCATGGGCGCGCAGATCACGTTCGTCGGACGGGTGCGCGATCACGACCCGGATGCTGCGTCGGGGGTCGTGGCGTTGGAGTACACGTCGCATCCCGATGCTGAGAAGACCCTCGTCGCGCTCGCCGAAGAGGCCATCGGCACGGGGGGCGCGATCGTCGCGGCCAGCCACCGGATCGGGCGCCTCGAGGTGGGCGACGCGGCGGTCGTGGTGGTGGTGGCCGCAGCGCATCGCGGCGAGGCGTATGAGGTCTCACGGGCGCTCATCGAGGCGATCAAGCACCGTCTGCCGATCTGGAAGCGCCAGATCGAATCCGACGGCACCACGAACTGGAAGGGCCTGGGCGGCTGACGCGCTGTGGCCCGCCGTCGGGGGGTCAGCCGCCGGCGAAGGGCGGGAGCACGTCGACCACGGCCGCCGACGCGAGCGGCTCGGTGTCGTCCACGCGCGACCCGTCGACCAGCACCGTGCACTTGGGCAGGATCGCGGCCAGCGCGGGATGATCGGCGACGAGCGTCGCGCGCAGGGCGCCGAGGTCGGATGCCTCGACCGCGCGCTCCGCGGCCCCGGCGGCCTCTTCCGCCGCGGCGAAGAAACGGATCCGAGCCATCATGCCTTCCAGGTGGCGGCGAGCTCCGATACGGCGTCGACCGCCTGATGGATCTGTTCGGGCGACCCGCCGGAACGGCCGGCCACCAGTCCTGCCACGAAGGCGGTGAACGGTGCCGCGGGTCGGGCGACGCCGTCGGCGACGCTCTTCGCGAGGTTCAGGATCAGAGCGATCGGCACGTCCTCCTTCGCCAGGCCGAAGCGCTCGCGCAACGCGTCTGCCCATTCGTCCAACGCCTCGGGCGGCAGGTGCTCGCTCATACGTCCTCCTTCGTGAACCTTCTGAAATCCTCCCACGTGTCGATGTCATCGGCGCCGCCACTGCGGTCGGCGACGGATGCGATCGCCAGGTCGGCGAACAAGGACCGCACGGACTGGTCGCGACCCTGGTCGGCGACAGATGCCGCGGCCCGCCGCAGCGCATCGGTGCGGTAGACCCCGGTCAGCCATTGCGGACGGCTGGACGCATCGGACAGGCAGGCGCCGTCGGTGTCGGAGGGCAGGAGCACGATGTCGTCCAAGAGCTGCCGCACGGCGGCGTCGACCCGAGGGAGGTCGCATGCCAGAACGAACGTCCACTCCGGGTCGTGCGCCGCCGGCACGGCCAGCGCAGCGACGATGGCGGCGGCCGGGCCGGTGAACGGCGGGTCCTCCCGGACCCACTGGACCGGGGTGGTCGTGGCACGCGTGGACTTCGTGGTCGGCGCAGCTGCCGAGGTCGGCCGAGAGGCCTGCGCGCAAGCCGGTTCGGGTCCGACGGCGATGATCGAGGATGCGTCGAGCTCGCGCACCGCTACGATCGCGCGGTCGAGCATGCTCACACCGCCGACGAGCAGGCGCGGCTTGTCGATGCCTCCCATCCGTGATGCGCGTCCGCCTGCCAGCAGGATCGCACCGAATGCGGGGCGGGAGCCGGAGGTCTCCCCGGCGGGCCCACCGCCCGCGTGAGCCGCGCCGGCGGGCCCACCGCCCGCGTGAGCCGCGCTAGCGGGCCCACCGCCCGCGTGAGCCGCGCCGGGCGAGGTCGTCATGGCCGTGCGGGCTCGGCCGGTCGCGACCATGAGCCCGACTTGCCGCCGGTCTTGGCGATCAGGCGCACATCGGTGATCGACGTGGACTTGTCCATGCCCTTGACCATGTCGACGACGGTGAGGCCGGCAACGGATACGGCGGTCAGCGCCTCCATCTCCACGCCGGTGCGATCGGCCGTGCGCACGGTCGCCTCGATCTCGACGCCCGCGTCGACCACCTGCAGGTCGACGACCGCGCCGTGCACGCCGATGACGTGGGCGAGGGGGAGCAGTTCGGGGGTGCGCTTGGCTCCGGCGATCCCGGCGACCCGGGCGACGGCCAGCACGTCGCCCTTGGGGACGGTCCCGTCGCGCAGCGCCGCCACGACCGCGGGCGCGCAGCGCACGAAGCCGCGCGCGGTGGCCGAGCGCACCGTGGGCTGCTTCTCGGTGACGTCGACCATGCGGGCGTGACCCGCGGCATCCAGGTGCGTGAAGCTCATGGCACCAGCATGACATCGACGACATCGCCGACTGCCACCGTGTCGACCTCGACGGGGATGATCGCGTACGCATCGGCACGGCCGAGACTGGCCGCGAGGTGCGATCCTCCCGACGACGCGGGGCGCACGCCACCCGCTTCGACGAGTACCGGGCGGTACTGACGGCGCCCGGAGGGTGTGCGCCAGGACTCGAGCACGCGCATCGGCAGGATCAGCCGGTCGAGCACCGTGGCTGCCTGCATCGCGAGCAGTGCGGGGCGCACGAAGACCTCGAACGACACCGCGACGCTGACCGGGTTGCCCGGCAGGCCGAACATCAACGGCTGGCCGGATCCGAATCCCTGCGGCTTGCCCGGCTGCATCGCGACCTTCTCGAACTGCATGGGCGCGACGTTCTTGACGACCTCGTAGGCGCCCTCGCTGACGCCGCCCGACGTGATCACGACATCGGCGCCGAGAGCGGACGCCTCATCCAGCGCGAATCGCAGCCCGGTACCGTCATCGGTGACCCGCGTGCGCAGGACGACCTCCGCGCCGTTCTCGCGGCACAGGCCGTCCAGCAGCATGCTGTTCGACTCGGGGATCTGTCCGTGCTCCAGCGGCTCTCCGGGCGCGCGCAGCTCGTCGCCGGTGGAGATCACGGCGACCCGCGGCAGCCGGGAGACCACGACATCGGCGACTCCGGCGGCCTGAGCCGCGGCCAGCTGCCGCGCGCCCAGACGCGATCCTGCCGGCAGGATCTGGTCGCCCGCACGACACTCCTCGCCGCGAGGCCGGATGTGCGCTCCTCGCAGACGCGGCGCCGCCACGACGGTGACCTGTCCTCTCGAGCCGGCAAGCCCACCGGCGGTGTCCTCGAACGGCACCACGGTGTCCGCGGCGGAAGGGAACGGTGCGCCAGTCATGATCCGGGCCGCCTGGCCGCTCTCCAGCGGCGGGTTCGCAGACGTTCCGGCGGGCAGGTCGGCGACGACCTCGAGGGTCACCGGATGCTCGGCGGAGGCGTCGGCGACGTCGGAGTGGAGCACGGCGAAGCCGTCCATGGCCGAGTTGTCGAACAGGGGCAGATCGACGGCCGAGCGCACAGGCTCGCGCAGGACGCGTCCGAGCGCGGCCGCCACCGGGATGGTGACGGCCTCCAGCGGACGCACGGCGGCCAGGACCTGCGCGCGGTGCTCCTCGACGGTGATCATGCATGCTCCTTCCGGCGGGTGTTCCACCCGTCCATGCCGCCGCGCAGGACGGTCACCTCGGCTCCCGACGTCTGCAGCGCCTGCGCCGCGATGAGCGCGCGCTTTCCGACCTGGCACACGAGCACCGCCGGGTGCCCGTCGAGGCTGCCGGTCACCGCGCCGGCATCGGCCAGCACAGTGCGCAGCGGCACGTGTCTCGCGCCGGGGAGCATGCCGGTGGCCACCTCCGCGTCTTCGCGCACATCGATGACGATCGCGTCGCCGGGCTCGTCGACCTGCGCGACGTCGGCCGTCGCCCGCGGCGCGTCGGCGGGGGCATCGGCGGCTCTGGCCGTGCGCAGCGGGACTTCCCGCTGGGTGCCGGCCAGCGCGTCGAGCAGGGCCACGCGACCCAACAGCGGACGGCCGATGCCGGTGACGAGCTTGAGCGCCTCGGCGGCCATGAGTGAGCCGACCTGCAGGCACAGCGGTCCGAAGACGCCCACGGCCGAGCACGCGGGCGCCTCGCTGCCCGAGGGGTACAGGTCACGCAGTCGTACCGGCTCGGCAGGGGCCGGCGGCGCCGACCAGAACACCGTCACCAGTCCGGCGAACTCCTGCACCGTGCCCCAGACCAGCGGCAGGTCCCGCCGCTCGCACGCAGCAGCGACGATCTCGCGGCTGTCGAACGAATCGGTCCCGTCCAGGACGAGGTCGACGCCCTCGAGCAGCTCGACGGCGTTGTCGTCGGTCAGGCGTGTGCGCACGCAGCGCACCCGGGTCTCGGAGAGGTCGGCCGCCACGCGCTCGGCGCTCGCTGTCTTCGGATGACCGACGTCCTGATGGCGATGGATCACCTGGCGCTGCAGGTTCGACGCGTCCACGTCGTCGTCGTCGAACACGACGAGCTCGCCGACTCCGGCCGCCGCCAGCGCGAGGATCACCGGGGACCCGAGGCCGCCGGCTCCGATCACGCCGATGCGGGCTGCCGCGATGCGGCGCTGGCCCTCCGGTCCGAGCCCGGCCAGGCGCTGATGCCGGGCCGTGCGCAGGTTCTCGGCGTCGCTGAGCGCATCCAGCGGAGCGACCAGGGCAGGCACGGACATGGTCTCAGCGTAGCCATCCCGCGCACCGTCGGGCGCGGTGCACGGTGAAGGATGTCGGCGTCCGAGCAGTGCACGCGCAACCGCATCCGCGGAACAATAGCAATGCTCGATCCGTACATGCGGTGCTACGGTAGCCTCATGTCCGCAAGCTACAAGATCGCGCAGGCTGCGCGGCTGCTCGGCGTCAGCGACGACACCGTTCGCCGCTGGGTCGAGCAGGGCGTGCTCCCGGTCACCGACGCCAGCCCCACCGAGATCCCCGGCGATGCTCTCGCCCGTCGCGCCGTCGAGCTGGCGAAGTCCGCAGACGATCCCACCGACGTGCTCTCCAGCGCTCGTAACAGGTTCACCGGCTTGGTCACGAACGTCATCGCCGACGGTGTGAGTGCGCAGGTGGACATCCAGGCCGGTCCGCACCGGGTGGTCTCGCTGATGACTGCTGAAGCTGTCCGCGAGCTCGGGCTCGAGGTCGGATCGCTGGCGGTCGCGGTCGTCAAGGCGACCACCGTCATCATCGAGACCCCGCGCCGGTGACCGGAACGAGAGTGGGAATCCCCATGCGCAGAATGACCGTCCTCGCCGCGGCCGCGGCATCCCTCGTTCTGCTGCTTTCCGGGTGCGCGAGCACGCCGAACACGCCCGCGAACGCCGTCGGTGGCAGCAGCACCCCGGCTGCGATCAGCGGGGAGGTGTCGGTGTCGGCTGCGGCATCGCTGAAGGGCGCGTTCGACAAGGCGATCGCCGAGTTCACCTCCGCGCATCCGGAGGTGCACATCACTGCGAACTACGACGGCTCGAGCACGCTGGCCACGCAGATCGACGGCGGCGCCAAGGTCGACGTGTTCGCCTCGGCGGATCAGGCCAACATGGCCAAGGTCACCGACCCGGGCCTGGCCTCCGACCCGGTGATCTTCGCCCGCAACACGCTCGTCGTGGTCGTGCCCAAGAGCAACCCGGGCGACGTGAAGACGCTGCAGGACCTTGCGAAAAAGAGCCTGAAGGTCGTGCTGTGCGCGCCGGCGGTGCCGTGCGGCGCGGCATCCCAGACCCTGTTGAAGAACGAGGGCGTGACGGTGACCCCGGCCAGCGAGGAGCAGAACGTCACGGCGGTGCTCACGAAGGTGGCCGGCGACGAAGCCGACGCCGGGCTCGTGTACAAGACCGACGCCGCCACCACCGATCAGGTCTCCTCGTTCGTGCCCGACGGCGCCGGCAAGGTCGTCAACTCGTATCCGATCGTGACGTTGAAGGATGCCCCGAACAGGCCTGCCGCGCAGGCGTTCGTCGACTTCATCACCGGCGTCGACGGCCAGACGATCCTCGCGTCGTTCGGATTCGACAGGCCATGAGACGCCGCGGGTTCGCGCCGCCGATCCTGGTCGTCCCGGCCGTGATCGGCCTTGCGTTCCTCGTCGTGCCGCTGGCGGCACTGGTCGGCAAGGTCGACTGGTCGAGTCTGTGGGCCGACATCACCTCGGCCGACGCCCTCGACGCGCTACGGCTGTCGGTGTCGACGGGCCTGGTGGCCACGGCCCTGTGCCTTCTGCTCGGAGTGCCGTTGGCGCTGCTGATCGCCCGGGCCGGCGGTCGGGTGGCCTCGGTGCTGCGCGCGGGCGTCACCGTCCCGCTGGTGCTGCCGCCGATGGGGGGGGGCCTGTCCTTGCTGTTCCTGTTCGGCCGCGCGGGCTGGCTGGGCTGGACCGGATGGCAGATCCCGTTCACGACGACCGCGGTGGTCATGGCGCAGACGTTCGTCGCGCTGCCGTTCCTCGTGCTGGCGCTGGAGGGCGCGCTTCGCACCTCGGGCGTGGCGTTCGAGCGCACGGCGGCAGGGCTCGGGGCCGGCCGCTGGACGATCTTCTGGCGAGTGACGCTGCCGCTGGCGGCCCCCGGGCTGCTGTCCGGCGTCATCCTCTGCTTCGCGCGGGCGATCGGCGAGTTCGGCGCCACCGCGCTGTTCGCCGGCAACGCTCCCGGCGTCACGCAGACCATGCCGCTGGCCATCTACACCGCGTTCAACGGCGCCGGTGTCACGCAGGGATCTGCTCTCGCGCTGTCGCTGCTGCTGCTGGTGACCGCTATCGCCGTGCTGCTGCTCGTGCGCGCCTGGCGTCCCGGCGCGGCCGGACCTGCCCCGATGGAAGGCGTGCGGTGACCGGGGCAGCGCTGCAGGCACGGGTGCGCGTCGACCGTGGCGGGTACACGCTGGATGCCGCGCTGCAGGCCGATGCCGGCCAGATCGTCGCCGTGATGGGGCCGTCGGGAGCCGGGAAGTCGACACTGTTCGACGCGATCGCCGGCTTCGTGCCGCTGACCGGCGGTCAGGTGAGCCTGGATGGGCGGACGGTGGACTCCGCCTCCGGACCACACGTGGATCCGCGGCATCGCGGGGTGGTCATGCTGGGCCAGGAGCCGCGGCTGTTCCCGCATCTGTCCGCGCGGGAGAACATCGCATTCGGGCCGCGCGCGCGCCGGATCCCGCGGGCGGCCGCGCGTGCCGAGGCCGAGACGTGGCTGGCGCGAGTCGGCCTCGCGGGAATGGGGGACCGCCGCCCGGCGCAGCTGTCCGGCGGACAGCAGCAGCGGGTGGCACTGGCTCGCGCACTGGCGACCTCGCCGCGCGTTCTGCTGCTGGACGAGCCGCTCACCTCGCTCGACCCCGAGACAGCCGCCGGCATCCGTCTGCTGTTGAGCGACCAGCTGGCCGACACCGGCACCACCGCGATCGTCGCGACCCACGATGCGGCCGACGCGGTCTCCCTCGCCGCACGCCTGGTCGTGCTCGAGGCCGGGCGGATCACGCAGTCCGGCGTCGTGCGTGACGTGCTGGACGGGCCTGCCACGCCGTTCGTGGCAGCCGTCGCCGCTGCGCACCGAGGCGGGCCCGCGGCGGACTGGCAGGCCGTGGTGGAGTCGGTGGAGGCGGGTGGGACGGGGCGGCGTGTGCAGGCCCGTACGGCCGACGGGGTGCGGGCGGTGTTCGAACTGCCCGAGTCGTCCGGCGTCGTGCCCGGTGCCGTCGTGACCGTGCACCGACCCGCGGACTGAGATCCGGGTCCGCCGGCCTGTAGGACGAGTACCGTGGAATGTGCAACGTCGCGCATCGTCGGGAGGTCGGGATGGGCAGGATCACCGCCCGGAAGAAGGTCGTCCGCATCACCGTGGGCGCCGAGGAGCCGGAAGCCGCCGTGGTGCGCCGCCTTGACACCCTCGCCGCCGAGGAGCCCCTCGAGATCCGGGTGGGCGGGGCCGCCCTGACCGTGACCATGCGCACGCCCGGCAACGACGTCGAGCTGGCGGCGGGCTTCCTGGTCTCGGAGGGCGTGATCACCCGGTCGGGCCAGTTCGCCTCGGCGATCCACTGCGGCGGGCCCGGCACCGGCGGCGCCGTGCGTGAGACCGGATCGTCGGGCGTGAGCCTGTATGCGCTCGGAGCATCGGCTGCCGACGGCGGCAACACCTACAACGTGCTCGATGTCACCCTGGCTCCGGGGACGCCGCTGCCCGACCCCGCACGCGCACGGCACTCGTACACCACCAGCGCCTGCGGCGTGTGCGGTGCGGCATCCATCGACCAGGTCGCCACGACGTCGGCGTTCGAGGTGGCATCCGATCCCTTACAGGTGGATGCCGCGGTGCTGGCCGGGCTGCCCGATGTGCTGCGTGGCCGGCAGGCCGTGTTCGAGAAGACCGGCGGGCTGCACGCAGCCGCGCTGTACGACGCGGCCACCGGTGAGCTTCTCGTCGTGCGTGAGGATGTCGGCCGGCACAACGCGGTCGACAAGGTCGTCGGATGGGCGGTGCTGGACGGGCGCCTCCCGCTGACTGGGACCGTGCTGCAGGTGTCGGGGCGCGCGAGCTTCGAGCTCGTGCAGAAGGCGGTGATGGCCGGCATCCCGGTGCTCTCGGCGGTCTCGGCGCCGTCGACGCTGGCCGTCGAGATGGCAGAGACCTCGGGGCTCACCCTGGTGGGCTTCGTCCGCGGCTCGTCCATGAACGTGTACTCCCGGGCCGACCGGGTGCGCACCGGAGTGCTCGAACCGGCGTGACAGGGCGGCGCGACGTGTCTTGTTGTCACGGTCTGCGATCGCTGATTAACCTATGGAAGAAGGGACCCGCGATGCTCGGTGAGACACCGCTCGGCGGGCGAACGTGCGAAGGAGCGTGTTCCGATGGCCGCTAAGGCTCCGGTTCAGGACATCGACGAGGCTGCCACCGCGATGGAGGTGGACGAACCTCGGCACTGGGCCGCCGGGGTGCCCGGCGTCACCCATTCGATGATCCCCGCCATCAAGGACATGGGGGTGGGACGCGCCTTGTCGCTGCTCACCGACATGAACCAGAAGGACGGGTTCGACTGCATGAGCTGCGCCTGGGCCGACCCCGAGGAGCGCAAGACATTCGAGTTCTGCGAGAACGGCGCGAAGGCGGTCACCTGGGAGGCGACGCCGGTGACGATCCCCACCTCGTTCTGGGCCGCCAACTCGATCACCAGCCTGCTCGACAAGTCGGAGTACTGGCTGGGGATGCAGGGTCGGCTCATCGAGCCCGTGTACAAGCCGAAGGGCAGCGACAACTACGAGCCGATCTCGTGGGACGACGCGTTCGCGCTGATCGCCGATCGGCTGAAGGCGATGGACTCGCCGAACGAGGCGACGTTCTACACGAGCGGACGTACCGCGAACGAGACCGCGTTCGCCTACCAGCTGCTGGCACGCGCCTTCGGCACCAACAACCTGCCGGACTGCTCGAACATGTGCCACGAGTCGACGGGCCTGGCGATGGGCCAGACCATCGGCATCGGCAAGAACACGATCGCGTACAAGGACTTCGCCAAGGCCGATCTGATCATCATCATGGGTCAGAACCCGGGCACGAACCACCCGCGCATGCTGACGGCGCTGGAGGAGGCCAAGGAGGCCGGCGCCCAGATCGTCGCGATCAACCCGCTGCTGGAAGCCGGTCTCGTGCGGTACAAGAACCCGCAGCGCGTCAAGGGCATCATCGGGCACGGCACCGGCATCGCCGACCAGTACCTGCAGATCCGCGCCGGCGGCGACGGCTGGCTCATGAAGGCCATCTCGCAGCGCGTGTTCCAGGCCGAGGACGCCCACCCCGGCACGGTGCTCGATCACGCGTTCCTCGACGAGCACTGCTCGGGGCTCGAGGAGTTCCGCGAGCACCTCAAGGATCTCGACCCCGAGATGGTGCTGCGGGCAACCGGGCTGACCACCGCGCAGATCGACGAGCTCGCCGACCGGTACCTGCGTGCGGACAAGGTCATCATCACGTGGGCGATGGGGCTGACCCAGCACAAGGATGCCGTGAACATCATCAAGGAGGTCATCAACCTCCTGCTGCTGCGCGGCAACATGGGCAAACCGGGCGCCGGCGCCTCCCCGATCCGCGGGCACAGCAACGTGCAGGGCGACCGCACGATGGGCATCTGGGAGCAGATGCCGCCGAAGTTCCTGGATGCGCTGCAGCGTGAGTTCGGCTTCGACCCGCCCCGTGAGGACGGCTACGACGTCGTCAAGTCCGTCGAGGCGATGCGGGCGGGCAAGACGAAGGTGTGGGTGGCGATGGGCGGCAACATGGTGTCGGCCGTGTCCGACACGCACGCGGCGGAGGAGGGATTCCGCAAGGTCGGCCTGAACGTGCAGATCTCGACCAAGCTCAATCGCAACCACCTGACAGTCGGCGACGAGGCGCTGATCCTGCCCGTGCTCGGTCGCACCGAGATCGACCTGCAGGAGACCGGCCCGCAGATGCTCACCG
>CALKHM010000097.1 GCA_937988695.1 uncultured Microbacterium sp.
CCGCCGCATCCCCCAGCGTCAAATTCACATGAATTTCGCGAGTGCACACCAAATTTCCGGCAGAATGACGTGCATTCGGCCACTTCATGTGAATTTGACGCGAGAGGGGCAGGGCGAACCCGGCGGTGGTCAGGGAGCGACGCCCGCCATCTTCAGCGCGATGTCGACGAGCTTGACCCGTGGCAGCGTGCCGACATCATGCAACGCGAACCATCCCGCCCGGTCGGTCGACCCGTCCACTTCGTTGCGCAGCTTTCCGCCGGTGATCTCCGCCCGGTAGACGATGCGCAGCGTGTGCAGCGGCTCGTTCGTCTCGCGCGTCACCCGACGCCCCGACGGGATCACCCGGGAGTGGATGCCGAGCAGCTCGCCGATCCGCGCGCGATAGCCCGTCTCCTCCCGGATCTCCCGGCGGACGGCATCCACGGGATCTTCGCCGTCTTCCAGGCCCCCTCCGGGCATCGTCCACGCAGGGCGACGACCTTGGATCCAGTGCGAGAGCAGCACGTGGTCGCCGTCGTCGACGATGACCGCGTAGGCGGCAACCCGCATCTCCATGCCTCCACGATAGAGCCGCGGCGCCCTGCCCCAGCGAACGCACGACGTGATTAGAGTGCAGATGACGGAGAGGACGACATGCAACGGCGGGAGAGGCATCGTCATGCGCTGCATCCACGGCCGCACGAGGCCGTCGACGCACCGACGGAGAGCACGGCCGATGCGATTTCGGCTCCGGCGCGCTCGGGCACCGGACGATGGGCCGTGGGATGCTGGCTGTTCGTCCTCGTCGCGATCGGCACGGTGCAGATCGTGCGTCTGCAATGGTTCGACGCCACGATCTTCTTCGCCGTTGCCGTGGCCATCGCGTCGATGGCGTTCCACCCGGTGCGGGTGCGCGCTGATGCGTCACGCACCGGCGGCCCACGCACCCTTCCCGTGCGGCGAGCGCCGCTGCTGCTGCGCTGGCTGGCCGCCGTCGCCACGCTGCTGGGCGCGACGCTGTGCCTGCTGCCCCGGCACAGCGTCGCGATGCAGATCGCTGTGGTCGCCGTCGGCGCGGGCGCCGTCGCCTTGGCCGCGTCGGGTCACGCCGTCATGCGCCCGGGACAGCCGACTGCGCTCACCCGCGGCATCCTGCGCCTCGCACTGGCCTGGGCCATCATCGTCATCCTCGGGTGCGTGTGGGAGCTCGTGCAGTTCATCCTCGGGCTCGTGCATCCGGATGCCACCTGGTTCGCGCTCAGCGACCTGCTCAACCCGGCGGTGGCCACCGTACCCGGACAGGTCGCGTTCATCGCCGTGTGGCTGGCCGGTGGCGTCTGGCTGCTGCGCCGGGGAGGCCGGCGATGATCGTCGTCAGCATCGGCGCGTTCCTCGCGTGCGCTGCCGCTCTCGCCGTCGCCGGATGGCTCATCGGCCGGCGGTATGCGGAGGCGTCGGTCACCGCGATGTTCGACCGGCTGCTGTCGGATCCACCGATCCGCATCGCGGTGATCGTCATCTGGTGGTGGCTGGGCTGGCACTTCCTGGCCGGCCAGACGCTGTGAGCGACCGGCGTGCCGCCGCCGACCTCACGAGCTGCGGAGATCTCACCGAACGAGGGGCATTCGGCGGGATTCGGCCCTCGGCTCGTGAGATCTCCTCGTCTCGCGCGCGGCGGAACCCGCGGCAGGAGCAGGCGATCACAATGGTGGAGCCTAGGGGATTCGAACCCCTGACCCCCTGCTTGCAAAGCAGGTGCTCTACCAACTGAGCTAAGGCCCCGAGACGTTCTGGGTGGGGGTACCAGGACTTGAACCTGGGACCTCTTCATTATCAGTGAAGCGCTCTAACCGCCTGAGCTATACCCCCATGCCGACGCGTACGTCAACCTCAACGAGATTACCCGAATCGCCGTGATTTTCCGAATCAGTTCGAGGTGAACCCGATGAGCAGTCCACCCGTGATCTTCACGGCGAGATTGTAGATTCCGGCGACCACCGCGCCCAGCACCGTGACCACCACGAGGTTGAGAATCGCGATGATCGCGGCCATCGCCATCACCTGAGGCAGCCCCACGATCGACGACAGCGAGATGCTGCCGTCCGAGATGCTCTTGAACAGCTCATCCACCCTGCCCAGCAGACCCGTGGCCGAGATGACCATGTAGATGAGGAAGAACGCGACGATCGTGACGACGGCGAGCACCACGGCCGCCAGGAACGACAGCTTCACGGCCGACCAGAAGTCGACGTAGACCAGCCGCAGGCGTACCTGCTTGGCGCTGGTCTTGTGCGTGGACTTCTTGGCGAGCTTGTCGGCTACCGTGCTCATGCGTCAGTACTCTCTTCGGGGGTCTGGGCGGATGCCTCGTCGGCACCGGCATCGGAGGCGTCGGCATCCGCGTCATCCTCTTCGCCCAGTCCGCGCTCGGAGTTCCGTGCGATGGCGATGATCCGATCATCGTCATCCGGACGGGCGAACACGACACCCATGGTGTCTCGACCCTTGGCAGGCACCTCGGCCACGGCAGAGCGTACCACCTTGCCGCTGGCAAGAACCACAAGGACCTCGTCGTCTTCGGCGGCGATGAGACCGCCCGCGAGCTCGCCCCGATCGTCGTTGAGCTTGGCCACCTTGATGCCCAGTCCACCACGTCCTTGCACGCGGTACTCGGTGACCGCCGTGCGCTTGGCATAGCCGCCGTCGGTGACCACGAAAACGTAGCCGTCGTCGGTGACGACCGAGGCCGACAGCAGGCAGTCGTCCCCGCGGAACGACATGCCCTTCACACCCTCCGTGGACCGGCCCATCGGACGCAGCGCCTCGTCTGTCGCCGAGAACCGCAGCGACATGCCGTGGCGGCTGATCAGCAGGATGTCATCGCCCTCGTTCACGCGCATGGCGCTGACCAGCTCATCATCCTCACGCAGCCGGATGGCGATGATGCCACCCTGGCGGTTTGTGTCGTATTCGCTCAGCCGCGTCTTCTTGACCAGTCCGCCACGGGTGGCCAGCACGAGGTACTCGGCCTCCTCGTAGTTGCGTAGGTCGAGGATCTGGGCGATCTCCTCCTCGGGCTGAAGCGCCAGCAGGTTCGCGACGTGCTGGCCCTTGGCATCGCGCCCCGCCTCCGGGACCTCATACGCCTTCGCGCGATAGACCCGGCCCTTGGTCGTGAAGAACAGCAGCCAGTGATGGGTCGTCGTGACGAAGAAGTGCTCGACGACGTCGTCGGCGCGCAGCTGCGCACCCTTCACGCCCTTGCCGCCGCGGTGCTGCGACCGGTAGTTGTCGCTGCGCGTGCGCTTGATGTAGCCGTCACGGGTGACCGTGACGACCATCTCCTCTTCGGGGATGAGGTCTTCGATCGACATGTCGCCGTCGAAGCCGGGCAGGATGTGCGTGCGGCGCTCGTCGCCGAACTTCGCGACGATCTCGGTCAGCTCGTCACGGATGATGCCGCGCTGGCGGGCCGGGTCGGCGAGGATCGCGTTGAAGTCGGCGATCTTCAGCTCGAGCTCGGCCGCCTCGTCGATGATCTTCTGACGTTCCAGGGCTGCCAGACGCCGCAGCTGCATCGCCAGGATCGCGTTGGCCTGGTCGTCATCGATGTCCAGCAGGTCTTTCAGGCCCGTGCGTGCGTCGTCGACGGTGGGCGAACGGCGGATGAGCGCGATCACGTCGTCGAGAGCATCGAGGGCCTTGAGGTAGCCGCGCAGGATGTGCATGCGCGCCTCGGCCTCGCGCAGCCGGTACTGCGTGCGGCGCACGATCACGTCGATCTGGTGCGTGAGCCAGTGGGTGATGAACCCGTCCAGCGGCAGGGTGCGCGGCACGCCGTCGACGATGGCGAGCATGTTCGCGCCGAAGTTCTCCTGCAACTGGGTGTGCTTGTACAGGTTGTTCAGCACGACCTTGGCCACGGCATCCCGTCGCAGCACGATCACGAGGCGCTGGCCGGTGCGGTCGCTGGACTCGTCACGGATGTCGGCGATGCCGGAGATCTTGCCGTCGCGGGCGAGGTCGCGGATCTTGACGGCAACGTTGTCGGGGTTGACCTGGTACGGCAGCTCGGTGACCACGAGGCAGGTGCGGCCCTGGATCTCCTCGACGCCCACCACCGCACGCATCGTGATCGAGCCACGGCCCGTGCGATATGCATCCAGGATGCCGCGAGTGCCGAGGATCTGCGCGGCGGTCGGGAAGTCGGGGCCGGGGATGCGACGCAGCAGCGCCTCCAGCAGCTCCTCCCGCGAGGCTTCGGGGTGCTCCAGCGCCCACAGCGCTCCGTCGGCGACCTCGCGCAGGTTGTGCGGCGGGATGTTCGTGGCCATGCCGACGGCGATGCCGACCGAGCCGTTGACCAGCAGGTTCGGGATGCGCGAGGGCAGGACGACCGGCTCCTGGGTCTGACCGTCGTAGTTGTCCTGGAAGTCGACGGTCTCTTCCTCGATGTCGCGAACCATCTCGAGCGCGAGCGGAGCCATCTTCGTCTCGGTGTACCGGGGGGCTGCAGCGCCCTGGTTGCCCGGCGAGCCGAAGTTGCCCTGGCCGAGGGCGAGCGGGTAGCGCAGCGACCACGGCTGCACGAGGCGCACGAGGGTGTCGTAGATGGCCGAGTCACCGTGCGGGTGGTACTGGCCCATCACCTCGCCGACCACGCGCGCGCACTTGGAGAACGACTTGTCGGGACGGTAGCCGCCGTCGTACATCGCGTAGATCACGCGACGGTGCACGGGCTTCAAGCCGTCGCGCACGTCGGGCAGCGCGCGCCCGACGATCACGCTCATCGCGTAGTCGAGATAGCTCCGCTGCATCTCGACCTGAAGATCGACCTGGTCGATCTTGCCGTGATTGTGCTCGGAAGCCTCGGTGGAACGTTCGTCGTCAGCCATGTGTGTTCGTTCTCTCTCGCTGTCGTTTCGTCTCGCTTCGCTCGCTCAACGACCGGGGACGTTCCGGTCGTTGAGCGAGGAGCGAAGCGACGAGACGAAACGCAAAGGCAGTGTCTAGATGTCGAGGAAGCGCACGTCCTTGGCGTTGCGCTGGATGAACGTGCGCCGCGATTCGACGTCCTCGCCCATCAGCACCGAGAAGATCTCGTCGGCCGACGCGGCATCGTCGATGGTGACCTGACGCAGCGTGCGCGTGGTCGGGTCCATCGTGGTCTCCCACAGCTCCTTCGGGTTCATCTCGCCCAGGCCCTTGTAGCGCTGGATCCCGTTGTCCTTCGGAATGCGCTTGCCGCCGGCCAGCCCGTCGGCCAGCAGCGCGTCGCGCTCCGGGTCGGAGTACACGTACTCGTGCGGCGCGTTCGACCACTTCAGCCGGTACAGCGGCGGCATCGCGAGATAGACGTAGCCGGCCTCGATGAGCCCGCGCATATAGCGGAACAGCAGCGTGAGCAGCAGCGTCGTGATGTGCTGTCCGTCGACGTCGGCATCCGCCATCAGCACGATCTTGTGATAGCGCGCCCTGCCCAGATCGAAGTCCTCGCCGATGCCGGTGCCGAACGCCTGGATCATCGCCTGGATCTCGTTGTTCGACAGGGCGCGATCGAGCCGGGCACGTTCGACGTTGAGGATCTTGCCGCGCAGCGCCAGGATCGCCTGCGTGTGCGGGTCACGGCCCTGCACGGCCGATCCACCGGCGGAGTCGCCCTCCACGAGGAAGATCTCGCTGATCGACGGATCCTTGCTCGTGCAGTCCTTCAGCTTGTCGGGCATGGACGCCGACTCGAACACGCTCTTGCGCCGCGCGGTCTCGCGCGCCTTGCGCGCGGCCATCCGCGCGGTCGAGGCGTCGATGGCCTTGCGCACGACGTTCTTGGCCGAGGTCGGATTGCGGTCGAACCAGTCGCCGAGGCGGTCGCCGACCACCTTCTGCACGAACGCCTTGGCCTCGGTGTTGCCGAGCTTCGTCTTGGTCTGCCCCTCGAACTGCGGCTCGGAGAGCTTGACCGAGATGACCGCGGTCAACCCCTCGCGCACGTCTTCGCCGGACAGGTTGTCGTCCTTGTCCTTGAGCAGGTTGTTGGCGCGGGCGTACTTGTTCACGAGCGTCGTGAGCGCCGCGCGGAAGCCCTCCTCGTGCGTGCCGCCCTCGTGCGTGTTGATGGTGTTCGCGAACGTGAACACGTTCTCCGTGTAGCTCGTGGTCCATTGCATCGCGACCTCGAGCGAGATCTTGCGGACGGTGTCCTCCGACTCGAAGTCGATGATCTCCTCGTGCACCTGCTCGGCCTTGCGCACCCGGTTCAGGTACTCCACGTAGTCGACGAGGCCGCGCTCGTAGAGGAAGGTGTCGTGCCGCTGGGCGATGACCTCCTGGCCGTCGACCTCCTCGACGGTGATGGCGTTCTCACGCTCGTCGTTCAGCGTGATGGTCAGACCCTTGTTCAGGAACGCCATCTGCTGGAAGCGCACCCGCAAGGTGTCGTAGTCGAAGTCGACGGTGTCGAAGATCGCCGGGTCGGGCCAGAACGTGATGAGCGTTCCCGTCTGCGTGCTCTCCTCGCCCTTGGCCAGCGGCGCCTGCGGCACACCTCCGTCGGTGAACGTCTGGCGCCAGACGTGTCCCTTGCGCTTGACCTCGACCTCGAATCGGGTCGACAGGGCGTTCACGACCGACGATCCCACGCCGTGCAGCCCGCCGGAGACCGCGTATCCGCCGCCGCCGAACTTGCCGCCCGCGTGCAGCACGGTCAGCACGACCTCGACCGTCGACTTCGTCGGGTCGGATGCGTGCGGATCGACGGGGATGCCGCGTCCGTTGTCGATGACACGGATGCCGCCGTCGGCCAGGATCGTCACCTGGATCAGATCGCAGTAGCCGGCCAGCGCCTCGTCCACCGAGTTGTCCACGATCTCCTGCACGAGGTGGTGCAGACCGCGTTCGCCTGTGGATCCGATGTACATGCCGGGGCGCTTGCGCACCGCCTCGAGCCCCTCGAGCACTTGGATCGCGTCGGCACCGTAGTCGGTCTTCGCGGGTGCGGGCTTCGCAGCCTGCGGCTGCGGCGCCCTGTCGTCTGCCTGCGCGGACTCGTTCTCCGGTGTATCTGACGTCATAGGAATCCCGCGCTCCAGTTGTGAATGAGATTGCCACAAGTCTATCAAGCAGGCCCTGTGAACGCGGCATGAACGGCCGTCTGACGCGAGAAAAGCGATCGTATGATCCGGGAATCGTCCTAGCCGTAGGTATCGCGCGGGCCGCGCCCTGGAACGGCTCTCGGACCCCATTTCCAGGAGGGGACGTCCGGACCGATGAATCGGATGCTGCTGACTCCGGCATCCGGAAACCTCTGCAGGGTCTGCGTGAGGATCTGCGCGCGCATCAGCTGGAGCTGTTTGGCCCACGCCGTCGAGTCGCACTGTACGGTGAGCATCCCCTCGGCGAGGGCGACGGGACGCGTGTGCTGGGCGGTGTCGGCACCGGCCACCTCCGCCCATCGCCGCACGAGATCCGCGCGAGCGAGCGGCTCGTCCCATCCCGAGTCGTGGGTGAGCGCATCGAGGACGTCGCCCACGCCCTTCGGATCGCGTCCCGACGTGAACGGTTGGTTCTCGTCGTCTGCACCGCGCCGGCGCCGGCGCCGTTTGGCCCGCGGCGACGGTTCGAGGCCGCGAAGGCGCAGGTACGTCGCGAGGGTCTCCGGGACCTCGTCGTTCTCAGCGGGCATCGCTGGACTCCTCGGCCGCGGCCGACGGGGAGGCCGCGCGCGCGACCGGATGCTCGGGGTCGACGATCGTGCCCGCTTCCACGCGCACGACGTGCGCATGCAGTGCGTCGGGGATGTCGGGTTCGACGGCCGCCGTGACCACGACCTGCTCGTAGCCGGCGACGAGGCTCGCCAGACGCTCCCTCCGATCGGCGTCGAGCTCGGCGAACACGTCGTCGAGGATCACGATCGGGTCGCCCAGCACCGATTCGGCGCGCAGCAGCTCCGCTGAGGCTAATCGCAGGCCGAGCGCCGCCGACCACGACTCGCCGTGCGAGGCGTATCCCTTCACCGGCAGGCCGCGAAGGCGCAGGACGAGATCGTCGCGGTGCGGCCCGACCAGCGTCAGGCCCCGGTCGAGCTCGGCGCCGCGGCGGGCGGCCAGGGTCGCGCGGAACTCGTCCGCAGTGACACCGGTGGTGCCGGCATCCGTCTCTTCGGTGCCCTCCTCCGGATCCGCGCCGCGGATGGAGAGCGTCCACCCGAGCTCGGGGTCGTGGTCGGCGCCGGCGATGGCCGCATATGCCCGGCTCAACGGCTGGGCGAGCTGCGCTGCCAGCGCGATGCGCGCATCGATCACCTCGGCGCCAAGCATCACGAGCTTGTCATCCCACACCTCGAGGGTGGACAGCTGGTCGCCGCGGATGCCGCGGGCCCGGGCGGACTTCAGCAGCGCGTTGCGCTGGCGCAGCACCCGATCGTAGTCGGCGAGCACGCCGGCCATCCGCGGGGTGCGCTGAACGAGCAGCTGGTCGACGAACCTGCGGCGGGCGGAAGGGTCGCCGCGCACGATCTGCAGATCCTCCGGCGCGAACAGGACGACCTGGGCGTAGCGCGGCAGCTCGGCCGGCCGCAGCGGCGAGCCGTTGACACGAGCCTTGTTGGAACCCTGCTTGTTGACCTGCACCTCGAGCACGACGCGACGGTCGCCGTGGGACAGGCGTGCACGGATGATCGCCGCGTCGGCACCGCGTCGCACCATGGGCGCGTCGGTGGAGACCCGATGCGAGCCGAGCGTGGCGAAGTACGCGATGGCCTCGGCGAGGTTGGTCTTGCCCTCGCCGTTGCGCCCGACGAACACGTTGGGACCGGCCTGCAGCGACACGTCGGCGGCCGCATAATTGCGGAAATCCACCAGGCTGAGCTGCTCGACGATCACCGGATCCACCCTACCGACGGCATCCCCTGCTCGCCCTCTTCGTCGAATTCACATGAATTTGGCGAATGCACATCAAACTGCCGACGGTTTGATGTGCATTGGGCAAATTCATGTGAATTTGCCGCAGCGAAGGGGTCAGCGCAGCAGCAGGTTGGGCTGCAGCAGGTAGCGGAAGCTGTCCTCGCCGCCCTTGTCCACCGACGTCTGCGGCGTGATCAGCACGGGGCTGAGCTTGTTCTGGTTCTCCGCCGAGGTGAACGTGATCCGGGTGAACTCGCTGTGCACCGCACCCAGTGCCTCCAGCAGGTACTGCGGGTTCAGGCCGAGTGTGACGTCTTCCCCGACCAGGGTCGCCTCGACGGACTCGTTGGCACGCGCCTGCTCCGTGCCCGAGGCATCCATCGAGACGCTGTCGGTGGTGAACGTGAACCGCAGCGGAGCAGAACGGTCGAGCACGAGTGCCACGCGCCGCACGGCTTCGGACAGATCCGCCGTGTTCACGACCGCGTGGTGCTCGGTCTGCTCGGGGAACAGCCGCCGCACCGGGGGGAAGTTGCCCTTGATCAGCAGCGAGGTGACGGTCTTGTCACCGGATGTGAAGGCGATGATCTCGCGGTCGCCCGAGCCAGAGAACGAGATCGAGATGTTCCCGCCGTGCGAGAACGTCTTCCCGACCTCGGTGAGGGTACGGGCCGGCACGAGGGCCGCGGTCGTCTCGTCGGTCGCGGTCGATCCGCCGTCCCAGGGGATGTCGCGCAACGCGACGCGGTAGCGGTCGGTGGCGACCAGGCTCAGCTGAGTGCCGCTGACTTCGAGCTGCACGCCGGTCAGCACCGGCGTCACGTCGTCGCGCGACGCGGCGAACGCGACCTGCGAGATAGCGGTGGCGAAGTCCTCCGCGGGGACCAGTCCCGACTCGCCACTGACCTCGGGGATCGCGGGATACTCCTGCACGGGCATCGACGCGAGCATGAACCGTGCCGAACCGCAGGTCAGCGCGATGCCCTCGTCTTCGACCTCGACCTGGATGGGGGCGTTGGGCAGGCGGCTTGCGATCTCGGACAGCAGTCGTCCGTGCACAAGGATCGTGCCAGGGTCGTCGACACTCGCCTCGATGGTCGTGCGGGCCGATGCCTCGTAGTCGAACGCCGACAGAGACAGACCGTGCTCACCTGCCTCGATAAGCACGCCGGCGAGGATCGGCTGCGGATTGCGCTGCGGGAGCAGCTTCACGACGAACGACACGGCCTCGCTGAAGACATCGCGACCTACGTGGAACTTCACTTGCGCTCCCTCGACCATGGGCTGGGTCAGTCCATGCTAGTGCCCCTGGACGATCCGGTGAGTGGCCACGGGGCGTGAGCGGATGACATCCGCCTTTCCCGTCGTGGTGATTGGAGGCCCATTTCAGAGTTAAGTCTTCGTCATGGTGTTAACGGCTGTGGACACTGTGGATAAGTCGCTGGACCCGTGGAGAGAGTAAGAAACTACACGCGTGTCAGATGTGGACCGGTTGCGGAGACGCGTGTTCATGCGGCTGAATGCGGGGTGCCGTTGACCACGCGTTCTCCACAGGGATGACCGTATGACTCACACCGAATGACATCCGCCCGTGCATTCTCCACAAGTTATCCACATGTGCAGAAGCAGCATTGTGGCGGTCGATCCGCGCGTCTGTCAACAGCGATCAGCGGCCGTTGCGGCCGAGCTGCGCCGTGATGTCGGTCACGTGGTTGAAGATCGAGCGACGCTCTTTCATGAGGTCGCTGATCTTCTTGTACGCGTACATGACCGTGGTGTGGTCGCGGCCGCCGAAGAGCTGCCCGATCTTCGGCAGTGACAGGCTCGTGCGCTCCCGGCACAGGTACATCGCGATCTGGCGCGCCTGGGCGACCTGCTGGGAACGGCTCGAGCCATACAGGTCGTCGACGGACAGCTTGAAGTATGAGGCGGTGGCGGTGATGATGTCGGTCGGCGAGACGATGTTGGCGTCATCCTGATCGACGATGTCGCGCAGCACCGTCTGCGCGAGGGACATATCGAGCGTGGAACGGTTGAGGCTGGCGAATGCCGAGACGCGGATCAGCGCGCCCTCCAGCTCGCGGATGTTGGATGAGACCACCGTTGCGATGTACTCCAGTACGTCGTCGGGGATCTGCAGACGCTCGCTCTGGGCCTTCTTGCGCAGGATCGCGATGCGAGTCTCCAGGTCAGGCGCCTGCACGTCGGTGATGAGGCCCCATTCGAACCGGCTGCGCATCCGGTCCTCGAAGCCGGTGAGGTGTTTTGGCGGCACGTCGCTGGTGATGACGACCTGCTTGTCGTGGTCGTGCAACGTGTTGAACGTGTGGAAGAAGGCCTCCTGCGTCTCGGCCTTGCCCTGCAAGAACTGGATGTCGTCGATGAGCAGGATGTCGACATCGCGGTACCGCGCCTGGAACGCGGAACCGCGGTTGTTGGCGATGGAGTTGATGAAGTCGTTCGTGAATTCTTCGCTGGAGACGTAGCGCACGCGGATGCCGGCGTACATGCTCTGCGCATAGTCGCCGATCGCGTGCAGCAGGTGGGTCTTGCCCAGACCCGAGTCGCCGTACACGAAGAGCGGGTTGTAGGCCTTCGCCGGCGCCTCGGCCACGGCGACGGCTGCAGCGTGTGCGAAGCGGTTGGACTGCCCGATGACGAAGCTGTCGAAGGTGTACTTGGGGTTCAAGCGCGTGTCGTTGCGCGCCGCGGGCGTGGGCGTCTCGCTGCGCTCGACGTGGATGTGCTCGTCGAGCAGGGGCGATGGCGCCGTCTGCACCGGGATGACGGCGGTCAGGTGAGCATCGGTCAGCTCGGGGTTGACCACGACGCGGAAAGACGTGACCTCGTCGCCGGCATGCTCGAGGGCCTCCATGATCGGCACCCGCATGCGCTTGTTGATCTGCGCGGCGGTGAGATCGTTGAGCACGTCGATGTACAGGATGCCTCCCATGACGCCCTGCGGCACAGCGAGATTGAGGAATCCCCACATCTGCGGGGTGATCCGGTCGTCGGCCTCGAGCAGGCGCACCACCGCGTCCCAGACCGGTACGTCTGGATTCTCCTGCTGTGCCATTGGCCCTCCGGCTGTGGATGAGACACAGGTGGCGGAGGACGCCGTGACCTGTGGATAACATGCCCGAGCAACGCTAGTCAGCGTGTGCTCGGACGGCAAACTCCACTGTAGGTGGCGGGCGCGTGTCACTTCCAGCGCGTCTGGCGAGGGTGTGGATAATGCGCGCCCGTTGCTCGTCGGTTTGAGATATCCCGGGCCAGGACGTAGCCTTAGTCGGTTGACTTACGCCTTTTGCGGTGTGAGTCCCTCGTCGTCCCCGGGCATGCGACCCGGTGAACCTCCCGGAGTGATTCCATGACCAAGCGCACCTTCCAGCCCAACAACCGTCGTCGTGCCAAGAAGCACGGCTTCCGCGCCCGCATGCGTACCCGCGCGGGCCGCGCCATTCTGTCGGCTCGTCGCGCCAAGGGCCGCAGCGAGCTCTCTGCCTGACCCGATCGCAGTGCTCGCGAGGCCGAATCGGCTGACCCGCGCGGCGGAATACAAGGCCGTCGTCCGTCGGGGTGCGAAGTGTGCCGGCCCGCACACGGTCATGTACGTGGTGTCGTCGGGTCAGGACCGCGCGGCGCGCTTCGGCTTCATCGTGAGCAAGCGTGTGGGCAGCGCCGTCACACGCAACACGGTGCGTCGTCGGCTGAAGGCGGTCTGTGCACGGGCGCTTCCGACGGTGCGGGCTGGTGCGGATGTCGTCATCCGCGCGCTTCCGAGCGCAGCGACGGCCGACTTCCATGAACTGCAGGCCGAGGTGGATCGTTGCCTGACCCGGAGGGCGGCGTGAGCGTCGCTACTTTGCCGGCCGGATACGTCGGCCACGGAAGACTACGCGGAACCAACCCGTGGGTGCTGCTGACGCTTGTTCCCCGCAACGCCGTGCTCGCCGTCCTGCACGCGTATCGGGCAACGGTCTCACACGCGTACGGCGACGTCTGCCGGTACTATCCGACCTGCTCGGCGTATGCCGTCGGTTCCGTCCAACAGCATGGTGCCCTCAAGGGTGCCGCCCTGGCCACCTGGCGCATCCTGCGCTGCCACCCGTGGGCGGCCGGCGGGGTCGACGACGTCCCCGCGCATCGCCACTTCCGCTTCGAGCTGACTCCGCACGGATTCGTCGTGCCCCTCAGAAAGGACTGATCCGTGCAGAATCTGCTGTACCTCGTCGCGAGCACGCCCTCGCCGACACCCGCCGGAGGCGGTGGATTCGATCCGATCGGATTCGTCCTGTGGCCGTTGAAGTGGCTCGTCGAACTGATCCTGGTGGCCTTCCACGCCTTGTTCACGTTCATCGGGATGAACCCTTCTTCCGGTCTGACCTGGGTTTTCTCGATCATCGGACTAGTCATCGTGGTGCGCGCAGCACTCGTTCCGCTGTTCGTGAAACAGATCAAGAGCCAGCGCAAGATGATGGAGATCGCGCCGGAGCTGAAGAAGATCCAGGAGAAGTACAAGGGCAAGCGCGACCAGCTCTCCCGCGAGGCGATGAGTCGCGAGACCATGGGCCTGTACAAGAAGAACGGCACCTCCCCGGTGTCCGGCTGTCTGCCGATCCTCGTGCAGATGCCGGTCTTCTTCTCGCTGTACAGCGTGCTGCAGACCATCAAGGGCAACGCCGAGGCCGGTCACGGCGGCATCTTCTGGCTGACGACGGAGCTGACCAAGGAGTTCTACAACGCGAAGCTCTTCGGCGTCGCGTCGTTGCACGAGTCGCTGCAGAACACGATCCAGTTCAAGCCCGAGGGCTGGCAGACCACGACGGCCATCATGGTGACCCTCGTGGTGCTGATGATCGCATCGCAGTTCTTCACGCAGCTGCAGATCGTCTCGAAGAACCTGTCGCCGGAGGCCAAGCAGGGCCAGGCCTACAAGATGCAGCGGATGATGGTCTACGTCCTCCCGTTCGCGTTCGTCTTCTCCGGTGTGTTCTTCCCGCTCGGTGTGGTCATCTACTGGTTCACGAGCAACATCTGGACGGCCGTGCAGCAGTTCATGGTGATCCGGAACATGCCAACGCCGGGGTCTCAGGCTGCGAAGGAGCGGGAGGAGCGCCTGGCCAAGAAGGGCAAGGCGCTCGACGCCAAGGGCCGCATCATCCCGATGGAGAAGTACGTCGCCGAGCAGCAGCGGCTGCTCGCAGAGGCCGAGGCGGCGAAGGCGGCGGCTCCGAAGCGGCAGCAGCCGGTGAGCAAGCAGCGAGCCAAGAAGCAGGCGCAGAAGAACCCATCGAGCCCGCCGGGAAAGCCCGGCGAGTCCTCCTCTTGAACACCTGAAGGAACACAGCGCATGTCCATGACACAGACGCCGGGTGACCGTGAAGCTACGGTCGAGCAGCTCGAGCAGGAAGGCGACATCGCCGCGGACTTCATCGAGGGTCTGCTGGACATCGCCGACGTCGACGGGGATCTCGCCCTCGATGTGCACAACGGTCGCGCCTATGTCTCGGTGGAGGCCGACGATCCGTCGGCCTTGCACATCCTCTCTGACCCGGAAACCGTCCAGGCAGTACAGGAACTGACACGCCTGGCCGTACAGAATCAGACTGGACGATTCTCGCGGCTGATCCTCGACATCGGCGGATCGCGCGACGCGCGTCAGCACGAGCTTGCGCGCCTCGTCGATCGCGCGGTCGCGCGCCTCGACGAGGGCGCCTCACAGGCCTCCCTCCCCGCCATGTCGAGCTACGAACGCAAGCTCGTGCACGACATCGTCGCGGAGCGGGGCCTGGTTTCGGAGTCATACGGCGAGGGTGCCGATCGCCACACCGTGATCCGCCGCGGCTGACACTCTGCAGCGATGACGGACGAGGGGATGCTCGAGCCCGAGCCGGCCGCCGCGGCGGTGCTCTTCGGCGACCGCATCGATCTCGCCCGGCGCTTCGCTCTGGCACTCGCGCAGCACGGCGAGGAACGCGGACTGATCGGCCCGCTGGAGCTGCCACGGCTCTGGAGCCGGCACATCCTCAACAGCGCCGTCATCGCACCGTTGTTCGATGGTCGCATCGGTGACGTGGGCTCGGGTGCCGGGCTGCCCGGCCTTGTGCTGGCGATCGCTCGCCCCGACGTGGAGTGGGTGCTCATCGAACCCATGGAGCGGCGCGTCGCCTGGCTCACGGAGCAGATGAAGGAGCTGGAACTGACGAACGTCGAGGTGCTGCGTGCACGCGCCGAGGAGGCGAAGGCGCACGCGGGGTTCGATGCCGTGACGGCCCGCGCGGTGAGCGCGCTGCGCACGCTGGTTCCGATCACCGCGCCGCTCGTGCGCGCCGGTGGTGAATTGATTCTGCTCAAGGGTGCGAGTGCGCCCGCGGAGATCGAGTCCGCGCAGAAGCAGATCCGCAGATTCGCACTTTCTGATGTTCGCGTCGAGGTGATCGGTGAGGGCGTGGTCGCGGAGCCGTCCCGCGTCGTCCGTGCGCGCGTGCGCGCGTAGCCGTTTCACGTGAAACATCGCGGGTGTCCCCCTCTATCGTTTCGGCTCGCTCTGCTCGCTCAACGACCGGGAGGACGGATGCGGTCGTTGAGCGAGGAGCGTAGCGACGAGTCGAAACGCGTGGCTGGCACTGGTGTTTCACGTGAAACGCACACGCTCAGGTTGTCGTCTCGGCTCGCTTTGCTCGCTCAACGGCCGCGGGTCTTCGTGTGGCGGTCGTTGAGCGAGGAGCGTAGCGACGAGTCGAAACGAGCTGGCTCTGGTGTTTCACGTGAAACGCACACGCTCAGGTCGTCGTCTCGACTCGCTTTGCTCGCTCAACGACCGCGGGTGTTCGTGTGGCGGTCGTTGAGCGAGGAGCGTAGCGACGAGTCGAAACGCGTGCGTTCGGGGCTGTTGGCGGTGGTCGTGTTTCACGTGAAACATCGGCCTTGTCGTTTCGGCTCGCTTTGCTCGCTCAACGACCGCGGGTCTTCGTGTGGCGGTCGTTGAGCGAGGAGCGTAGCGACGAGTCGAAAC
>CALKHM010000098.1 GCA_937988695.1 uncultured Microbacterium sp.
TACGAGATATTGGCGTGACTGGAGTTCAGACGTGTGCTCTTCCGATCTGACGGCCTCATCGAGGCCACCGCACACGACGACCGCGGCTTCGCGCGCGAGCGGCTGCGCGACATCGGCGGTCATCTCGACCATGCTGCCGGTCTCATCGACTCCTACCGCGAGCAGCTGCAGGGGTTGCTCGATCTCTACCTTGCCGAGGTCTCCAACGGGATGAACCAGGTGATGAAGCGGCTGACCCTCATCGCGACGGTGTTCCTGCCGCTGACCTTCCTCACCGGCTTCTTCGGCATGAACTTCGGGTGGCTCGTCGACGGGCTGGCGCCGGCGTGGACGTTCTGGGTATTCGGGATCGGGTCACTGGTGGTCTCCACCCTGGCCGTCGCCGTCTATCTGCGGCGTCGCGGCTGATCGGGCGAACACGCGCTGCGAGAAGGCGATCGGTCTGCGACACTGGCCGGATGAGACTCCTCGTCCTGGGCGGCACGGGATGGCTCGGCGGGCACGTCGCCGCGCAGGCTCTGGCATCCGGCCACGACGTCACCTGCGTGTCACGGCGCAGCGCGGCGGCGGCCGGCGCGCACGTCGTGCATGCCGACCGCGATCGGGACGATGCGCTGACCGAGGTCGCGGCCGGGCGGTGGGATGCCGCCGTGGATGTCGCCACCGGACCGGGGCAGGTGCGTCGGGCCGTTCGCGACCTGGGCGAGGCGGTCGCGAAGTACGTCTACGTGTCGTCGGTCAGCGCCTACGCGTCGCAGCACGAGAGCGATGCCGACGAGTCGGCGGCGCTGTTCGAGCCGCTCGAGGCCGACGAGCTGGCGAGCGTGGCGGACTATGGCGCGGCCAAGTCCGCGTGCGAGCAGGCCGTGCGCACGGGCTTTCCCGGCCGCCGCCACGCCATCGTCCGCCCCGGCCTGATCGGGGGCCCGGGCGATCGCAGCGGCCGCACCGGATACTGGCCGCGCCGGTTCGCACACCCGTCGAATCCGGCCGGCGAGGTGCTGGTCCCGGATGCCCCGCAGCTGCCGACATCCGTGATCGACGTGCGCGACCTCGCGGCGTTTCTCCTCACCCTGGCCGTGGGCGATGCGCACGGCGCGTTCAACGCCGTGGGTGAGCCCGTCGCCTTCTTCGACCACCTCGCCGCCGCACGCGAGGCCGCCGGGCACACCGGCCCGGTGGTGCTCGCCGGCCAGCAGTGGCTGCGCGCGCACGAGGTCGACGAGTGGGCGGGTCCCCGCTCGCTGCCGCTGTGGCTGGCCGATCCGGAAATGTACGGCATGAACACCCGGTCCAACGCCCGTGCGCGTGCTGCCGGGCTCGTTCTGCGCCCGCTCGCCGAGACCCTGACCGACGCTCTCGCCGACGCCCTCTCGGCCGACGGTGACCTCGCCCGGGGCGCGGGTCTGACCGATGCCGAGGAGCGCGAACTGCTGGCCGAGCTCGCCCGTGGCCGGCCGGCACCCCGCCGCTAGACTCGACCGGTGACGCAGGCGCAGGGACCAGACGAGTACACGCCGGACCCCCGTCGCTGGGAAGTACTCGGGGTCCTGGTCGTCGTGCTGTTCATGTCGCTGATGAGCGTGAGCAGCGTCAACGTCACGTTGCCGACGATCCAGCACAGCCTGGCCGCCACCCAGTCCGAGCTGCAGTGGGTGCTCTCCGGCTACGCCCTGACATTCGGGATCGGCCTGGTGGCGGCCGGGCGCGCGGGCGACATCTACGGCCGCGGCCCGCTGTTCATCGCCGGCACGGCGATCTTCACGGCCAGCTCGATCTGGGCGGGGCTGGCGCCGGATCCGTTGCACCTGAACATCGCGCGGGCGGTGATGGGCATCGGCTCGGGCCTGAACTGCATGCAGGCCGTCGGCATGATCCAGCAGTACTTCCGCGGCGCCGAGCGGGGACGCGCGTTCGGCATCTTCGGCAGCGTCGTGGGTGTCTCAGTGTCGATCGGCCCGCTGCTGGGCGGCCTGCTCATCCAGGCCGGCGGCGAGAACGCCGGCTGGCGGTGGACGTTCTTCGTGAACGTGCCGATCGGCATCCTCGCGATCGTGCTGGCGGCCGTCTGGATCCCCAAGCCGCTGCTGAACCGTCACAGGGAGAGCCTGTCTGGCCAGGCCCCGCCCAGTCGCGACCTCGATCCGGTGGGATCTGTGCTGCTGGGGCTGGCCGTGCTGGCGGTGATGTTCCCGTTCCTGGAGACCGGGGCGACGCCGCTGGTGTGGATCGCGCTGCCGGCGGGTGTCGGCATCCTGCTCGTGTGGATCTGGTGGGAAAACCACTACAAAGACCGGGGACGCGCGCCCATGGTCGACCTGCACATCTTCCGCGTCACGAGCTTCGCGAACGGCACTCTGCTGGTGAGTCTGTACTTCCTCGGCATGACCAGCGTCTGGGTGCTCGTCGCGCTGTACATGCAGGAAGGTCTCGGACACACGGCACTCGAGTCGGGGTTCGTGGGTCTGCCGAGCTCCATCCTGTCGGCGTTGGCTGCGCTGTGGGCGGGACGCAGTGTCGCCAAGCTCGGCCGCAAGGTCGTGATCGGCGGCCTGTTCTGTGCCATCCTCGGCCTCGTCCTGAGCATCGTGGTGGTCTGGCTGCACGCGCAGGGCCTGGCCAGCGAATGGTGGCTGCTGGGCAGCCTCGCCTTCATCGGCATCGCGCAGGGCGCAGTGATCAGTCCGAACCAGGCCCTGACCCTCGCCGAGGTCCCGCTGCAGTACGCCGGCAGCTCCGGCGGCATCATGCAGACCGGGCAGCGGGTGGGCACGTCGGTGGGCATCGCCGTGATCACCGCGATCTCGTTCGGCGTACTGGCGGTGAGCACCTGGGCGGGTGCGCTCATGGTCGGGTTCCTGGTCATCGCGGTCGTCGTGATCGTCGCGTTGGGCGTCGCCTTCCGCGACCTGCGGCAACGGCACGGCAACGCGTGGCTGTGACCTCGACGCTCGTCGTCCGCGGCGAGCCGTCCCTGGATGCTGCGGCCGACCTCGACCGCTCCGTCGGCCTGTTGCGCGCGGTCGCCGACGGCACGATCGAGCACGACCGCGTGGTGCGGTTGTACGCCCCGCTGCCGACGGTGGCGATGAGTCGCCGGGAGAGCCGGATGCCGGGGTTCGTCGCGGCGTCGCGCGCGGCGACCGAGCACGGGTTCACCCCCGTGGTGCGCCCCACCGGCGGGAGGGCCGTGGCCTACGACCCGTCGTGCCTGGTGTTCGACATCGTCGTGCGTGAGCAAGGACTGGGCGATCAGCGCGAGCTGTTCACACGGGTGGGGTCGGCGCTCGTGAGTGCGCTGCGAGGCCTCGGCGTCGACGCGCGCCTGGGCGACGTTGCGGGGGAATACTGCCCCGGGGAGTTCAGCGTGAACGCTCGCGGCGCCGTCAAGCTCGTGGGCACCTCGCAGCGTGCCGTCCGCGGTGCGCGTCTGCTGTCGGGCATGGTGCCGCTGGCGGATGTCGCCCGGCTGGCCGAGGTGCTGGTGGCGGTCAACGCGGCACTCGGGCTGGACTGGGACAAGGCCACCTTCGGCACGCTGCAGCAAGAGCCCGCCACGCAGCCGCGGATGCAGATCGAGGACGCGATCCTCGGGGCGCTCATCGATCTATGAGCGCGTCGCCGATCATCCGGTAGGTGGGCTCGTCGTATCCGACCAGTCGCACCTCCCGCACGCCGGTCTCGGCGGCGCCGATCGCCTGGAGGGCGGCGGCGATCGCGTCGGCCTTCGGCCACCCGTAGACCCCCGCGCTGATCAGCGGGAAGGCGACGGACAGCGCCTCCAGCTCGTCGGCGACCTCGAGGCTGCGGCGGTAGCACGACAGCAGCAGCGATCGGTCGCGCTGCCCGGCGTGAACGTTCGGACCGACGGTGTGGATGACCCACCGTGCGGGAAGGTCGCCGGCGGTGGTCCAGCCCGCGTCACCGGTGGCAAGGCCGGTCGGGAACCGCGCGATGCAGTCCTGCAGGATCGCCGGCCCGCCGGCACGGTGGATGGCGCCGTCCACGCCGCCGCCGCCGCGCATCCCGTTGTTGGCGGCGTTCACGATCGCGTCGACCTGCTGCGCGGTGATGTCGCCGTGCACGGCGATGAGCTCAGGCATCCGGCTCCTCCGTTCCCGGGTAGGTGATGGTCAGCCCCTCCACGTGCGCGAACGGGGTGAGCGTCTCCTCGCGCTCGGCGCTGGCGCCGATGATGTCGAGAACACGGATGCCGCGCACGATCAGTGCATCGCCGACCAGCGAGCGGTGGCATCGCCACGGAACCGCCTCCGCGCACATGATCGCAGTCGGCGTCGTGCGTGCGGTCGAGAGCAGCTCGTCGATGCCTGCGGCGAACCCGGGGGTCTGCATGTAGTCGGCGTATCCGCGGAAGCTCGCGTTGCGCCAGCCGGTGTTGGTCGAGTCCTTGTGGGTGTGCCGCAGGCCGCCGAGCGCGGCCAGATGCCGGTAGCCGATGCCGTATGAGGCGAGTTGCGGACCGAGCACGTCCTCGTTGAACTGCGGCGTGTGACGCGATCGCGGAACCGTGCGCACGTCGGCCACCTCCCGCGCTCCGTGGCCGGTCAGCAGACCGGCGAACTCCTCGACGGTGCGGGTCGAGTGTCCGATCGTCCACACCGTGAGCTGGTCCATGACCCGACTCTACGACGGCAAGACGGAGCCGAGGTCCCGTGCGCTGGGTAGGATGGCGGTCATGGCAACCGGCATCCGGGTCAGCCGACGCGAGGACGTGCTGCGCCTGCTCGAGTCCTCCGACGAGCCCCTGACGGTGGCTGCGCTCGCGGAGCTCCTCGGCACGCACCCGAACACCGTGCGTCTGCACCTGGATCGCCTGGTCTCCGACGGCCTGGTCGAGCGGACGACCGACGGCCGGGGAGTGCCGGGTCGTCCAGCCCAGCTCTTCCAGCGCGTGCGCAAGGCGCCCGCAGCCGCGCCCGGCAGATACCGGATGCTCGCCGAGATCCTTGTCGAGAACCTGGCCGCCTCGGCGCAGCCGCAGCGCGCGGCGATCGAGGCCGGGCGACGCTGGGGGCGGCGCGAGGCCGAGCAGCAGCCGGGCCGGGAGCCCGTGGACGGACTCGTCGATCTGCTCGAGCGCGTGGGCTTCCAGCCGCGCGGCTGCACGGCGGACGGGCGCGTGGACGTGTGCCGTTGCCCGTTCTTGGAGCTCGCCCGCGAGCATCCCGACGTCGTCTGCTCGGTGCACCTCGGGCTCATGCAGGGGGCGTTGCAGGCCTGGGGGGATGACACCGCCGTCGATCGACTGGAGCGCCGCGAAGACCCCGACGTGTGTACGGCGCACCTGGTCGGCCGCATCGCATGACGCACGCCCCGAAGCCGACCCTGCTCCAGCACGTCGGCCTGCCGTACTTCGTCGTCGCGTTCGTCGCGCGGCTGCCGTTCGCGATGATGGTCGTCGGCGTGCTCACGCTCGTCGTGTCGGTCCGCGGCTCGCTGTCGCTGGGCGGTCTGAACTCCGCCGCGGTCGGCCTCGGCACCGCCTGCTTCGGTCCGCTGCTGGGTGCGGCCTCCGATCG
>CALKHM010000099.1 GCA_937988695.1 uncultured Microbacterium sp.
TGGCTCGGTGGACGACGGATCACCGAACACGTCAGACAGTGAGGTGTGTGACCCGCGGAAACCGGCCTCGGCAAGGAGCGCAGCGGTGACCCCGCTGGCGGCCGCCTGCCCCATCCACGTGTTGCGGGCCGTCGCGCCCTCCAGACACGCATTCCACGAGGTGGCCAGCGGAGAGGTCGCGGCGATCGACGCCGCCTCCGTGGCGTCGACGTCGTACAGACGCGCCACGGCCACAGCGGCGCCGACAGCGCCGAGATGACCGTGCGGATGCCGCGGATGGGTCAACGCGAAGGCACGGAACAGCCGGGCCGTGACCTCGTAACCGACGACGATGGCCGCAATCACGGCATCGTTCGTGCTGCCGGCGATCTCACCGGCGGCCAGCGCAGCCGGGATCACCTGCATGGCAGGATGTCCCGTCGGTCGGATGCCCTCATCCTGCTCGAGGAAAGAGCCGGCAGTGGCGTTGAGGAACGCCGCCGACGCCGCCGTCGTGCGCCGCCCGGTCCCGTCGAGCACGAGCGCCCCGCCCACCACCGCGGGCGACAGCTCCGCGGCTGCTCGCGGGGTGACGAGGCCGCGCATCTCCGGCTCGCGATGCCCTGCCCGGACCACGCCGACGGTGTCGGCTATCGTGAGCGCGGCACGCTCGCGCAGTGCGCCGGGGACCTCAGAAGGATCGGTCGCGGCGACACGGCGCACCATCTCCAGCCACTGCGTCATGCCCGCGCGCCCTGGCGATGCCGGGCAGCGATGAAGCGGCCTCTCCTCTGGGTGAGCGGCTCCCGGTCGTGCATGACGTGAACTCCCCCGAGCACGACATCGGTGACGGCACCTCGCAGCACAGTGCCGTTCCACGCGCTGATGGGCTGCTTCGCCACCAGCTCCTCGTCACGTACGGTGCGCTCGGCGGCAGGGTCGACGATGGCGAGGTCGGCGTCCAGCCCGAGAGAGATCGCGCCCTTGCGGTGCGCGATGCCGTAGAGGCGGGCCGTGGAGGCCGAGGCGACCTTGGTCAGCCGCTCGGGGGTGACACGGCCACGCAGCATCGCGTCAATCAGCAGGGGTGCGAACGTCTCCGCACCGACGCCGCCGGCGGGCTGGGTGGAGAATCCCTGCGACTTCTCCTGGATCGTGTGCGGCGCATGGTCGGAGCCGAGCGACGCGATCGTCTCGCGGCGGATCCCCTCCCACAGCGCCTCCTGATCGCCGCGCCGGCGTACCGGCGGATAGACCTTCATGCGCGCCCCGATCCGCGGGTAGTCCTCGTCACAGAGCGTCAGGTACTGCGGACATGTCTCCGCCGTGATCGGGATGCCCCGTGACTGTGCGGCTCGGATGGCGTCAAGGGCGAACGCGGAGGACAGATGGACAACGTGCACGCGGCATCCCGTCACCCGTGCGAACTCCGCGGCGACAGCGATCGTCGTGGCTTCGGCGATGGGCGGGCGAGCGGCGAGAAGGTCGTCATAGGACTCGACCGGGTGCCCGAGCGCTCGCTCGCTGGCGGCGAGCACGTCCTTGTCCTCGCAGTGCGCAGCCAGCACACCGCCGACGGATGCGACCACGTCGAAGAGCCGCAGGACCTCGCCGTTGTCCGGCGGCATGAGGAGGTTCTCCGGCACCTCGTCTGCCGAGTTGTAGACGAGGGAGCGCGTCTTCTTGTGTAGTGCATATCCCCAGAACAGCTTGACCCCCACCGCGCCGGCTTCGAACAATCCCGGGATGTCTTCAAGGTTCGCGTCGCCCAGCGCGAGCCCCCACAACCCGAAATCGGTCCAGGCGTTCTTCTCGTGCTGCGCGCGCCGCTCATCGAAGACCCTCCGGTTCTCAACCGGCGGAATCGCGTTCGGCATCTCCAGCACCGTGGTCACTCCCCCGCTGAGCGCACCGAGGGTCGAATGCGAAAAGTCTTCCTTGTGCTCGTTGCCGGGCTCACGGGAGTGCACATGCGGGTCGATGAACCCGGCGAAGACGAGCTTGCCCGCGGCATCGATCTCCGCATCGCTCGAGGACTCTGTGCCGGGCTCGAGAAGCTCCACAATGCGCCCGTCCTCGCACACGATGTCCGCGGCGCGTACACCGTCGTGGAACACCGCGTTCCCGTTACTGACTCGCAGTCTCATGTCAGACTCCCTTTCGACCTCATCGTCCTATTTCTATCTCATGGAAGCTATACTTCTATAGTATGCGAGTTTTGCGCGAGCCGCCAGACGCGCGGCCATCAGAGGACGGCGTGCACAGACCCGTGCAAGCCGCGGAAGTTCAAGGCACGAGTGAGACGCGCCGACGTATCACCGGGAGCAAACAGACATGCCATCAGAGCGAGGAGCGTGCTTCTCTCGCGGATGCGCAATCACGCTTACCATTGCATGGAAGGAAGGAAGGTTCGTCCATGCAACCGATAGTCCGAGCACTCGCCATCTTGACGGTGCTGGCCAATAAGCAGACGGGGCTGACGCTGAGCGAGCTCGCTCAGGAGCTGGAACTCCCGATCTCGACGGTGCACCGCCTTGCGAACGTCCTCGTTGAACAGGGTTTCGTCATCCGCACGCTGACCGGTCGGCGCTATCTGCTGGGGCCGGCGGCGCTCGCACTCGTCGCGGGAACAACGAACACGTTTGTCCGCCAGGCCACCGCACCCTTCCTCGCCGAGCTCAATGCCGCGACGCAGGAGACCGTCTTTCTCTCCGAGCTCGTCGGCAACAAGGCCGTGTGTTTCAGCGTTCTCGACGGCATCCGACCGATGCGGTTCCTCGTCCGGCCCGGCGGGACCCTGCCACTTCACGCGGCTGCTTCTGCGCGCGCCATCCTCGCCTGGTTGCCCGATCTCGAACGCAGCCGGCTCCTGGACAGCATCGAATACACGCGCTGGACGGCGAATACCATCTCGTCCCCTTCTGCCCTGTACAGGAAGCTCGAGGAGACCCGCCGGCTCGGATACGACGTGTGCGACGACGAGCTCGAGGACCGAGTCTGGGCCGTCGGCGCACCCGTCTTCGATCTGTCCGGCGACGTCCGCGCGAGCCTCACGGTCGTCGCTCCGCTCAACTCGGTGAACTCGTCCGAGCGGCGAGAGGAGATCATCGCGAGCACGGTCACGCACGCAGGCCGTATCTCCGAAGAGCTCGGTTTCCGCGAGCGTCCGGAACGTCGCACGCGCGCTGACGAGTCGGTCGGATCATGATCTACGCCATCCAGGAGCCGCACTCGGCCTCCCCACCCCGCACACACCTCTGGAGCACCGCATGACCACGAACTCCGCGGCCGTCACGGCCCTTGCCGCCAAGCTCGGAGCTGCTGGCGCCGACACACTCACTCTGCAGCGTCCCATCGTGCCAGAGACCGTCGGCAAGGAGATCGCACGCCGCTTCACCGACGTCGATCTCGTCCTCACTCCGGACAACATCGACGACGCGGTGCTCGGGCACGTCGTCGCGCGCGAGCTCGGAGCAGACCTCGTCTTCGCATGGAATGATGAAGGTCTGCTCGGGCTCACACAGACCACCGCCGCGGGCATGCGCACGCTGCTGCTGAGCTACGACTGGGCGACCTACCCGGGGCTGACGTCCATCGTCACCCTCGCTCAAAGCGAGTTGCTCGACGCCATCGGCGTCGTCTCGGTGCTCTCTCCCGGGCCGGTCAGCGATGTCGAGCTCCCGGTGACGCTGCTCGCGTGAGCCGACCGCCGGTGGATCTCCGGCGAACGACGACCACCTCACCGGTGTCGTCCTCCGGCTGGCCGAGGGCACGCTCGAGGGCGAATCGCCGCACCTGCGCGGTGCTTGAACTTCGTTTCGCACAGGGACACTATGTGAAATGAGGGGAACCTCATCGAAGAAGGTTCATCATGCAATTCGCAGTTTCGATGTTCCCGCCCTTGGCCCTCGGGTTCTTCGGGCTCGGCACCGGCTACCTGATCTATGGCCCGCAAGAGCTGTTCGGATGGCCCAAACGAGACGAGAGAGTCGATCGCGCGACGGGCGTCTGGGGCATCTGGCTACCCGGTTTCTGCCAGTTCGTGACCGGTGTCATCCTGTTCGTCGGATTGACCTGGTTCCAAGTGTTCAAAGACGCGCCACTGTACATGGCCGCGTTCGCGTTCTCGGCGTACGGCATCCACTGGTTCGCCCTCGGGTACAACCGCTACCGCGGCAACGACCCGCGTCCGAACGCCGGCATGTGCGTCGCGTTCTTCCTCATCTCCGTCGTCGGTCTCGTCGTGTTCTTCGTCGCCGGAGACTGGCCCGTCGGGCTGCTGTTCCTCGGGCTGGCGCTCATCTACCTGTCGGACTTCTTCGCGGCGGTCGGGCAGAAGTGGGGCGAGCGCGCGCTGGGTTTCTGGCACCTGGTCACCGGCCTCTGGCTGATGTACCTCATGATCGCCGTCGCGTTCAACTTCTCGCTGGGCTGGTCGCTGGCCGTCTGACCCGCATCGACCGCTCCCGCTGCCGCCGCATGGTGTTCCCCTCGAAACGGCGGCAGCGGGAGCGGAGATGTGTCACTTCAGGCCGTTGTCGGCCAGGAACGCCTTCGCGATGTCAGCTGCCGACTTCTTGTCGACGGTGTTCTGCACGTTCATGTCGACGAGCACCTCGGGTGTGAGCTTGGCCTGCACGGCGTTGATGACATCTCCCACCTTGCTCTCCACGTCCTTGCTCACCACCGGAACCACGTTCGACGCCAGGATCATGCCCTTCGGATCCTTCAAGACGACGAGGTCGTCGGTCTTGATCCGCGGATCCGACGTATACACGTCAGCGACGTTCACCGTCCCGGCCACCAGGCTCTCCACCGTGGTGTCGCCGGTCGCCTTGAATCCGATGTCGATGCCGTAGACGCTCTTCAGTCCCTTCGGCCCGTACGGGCGATCAGCGAGCTCCGGGTTGCCGCCGAGGGTGAGCGGCCCGGTCACGTTCGCCAGATCGGCGATCGAGCTCAGGTGCCATTTGTCGGCGAACTTCTTCGTGACGGTGTACGAGTCCTGGTCGGTGGCGGTGGCCATGTCCAGCACGGTCAGTCCCTCCGGCATAGCCTTCTGCAGCGCCGCGTACACCTCGTCGGACGCGGTCGCCGTGGCCTTCTTGTCCAGCCACTGCAGCAGGTTCCCGGTGTACTCCGGGAACACCTGGATCTGCCCGTTCTCGATCGACGGCATGTAGGCGTCGCGCTGTCCGATGTTGAACTTGCGCTCGACCTGCAACCCCGCGCCCTCCAACGCCTGAGCGTAAGTCTCGGCGATGATCTCGTTCGAGGCGTAGGCCTGGGAGCCCACGACGATCGTGGACGAGTTGCCGCTGCCGCCGGACGAACCGGTCGACGGGCTCAGCGGGTTGCTCGACGCGCAGCCGGCGAGCGCCAGGGCCGCACCGACGATCGCGGCCGTGACCGCGATGGTCTTCTTCGCAGTGATCATGCTGCTTCTCTCTCTGTTGGGGACGGTCTCAGGACGGCTCAGGCAGCGCTGAGCTCGGGTTCACGTTCAGGTTCAGGTTCGGGCCGGATGCGGGTGGGCGGCCGGCCGGGGGCGCGCACGCCACGGGGGACGCTCGCACGCTGCAGCAGTGCGAACACGCCGTCGAGCACGAGGGCGAGGGCGGCGACGAGGATCGCTCCCCCGAGCACCATGTCCAGCTGCTGCAGGGGGATGCCGGCGATGATGTACTGGCCGAGTCCGCCGATGTCGACGTACGACGCGATGGTGACCGTGGCGACCACCTGCAGCACAGCGGATCGGATGCCGGCCACCAGCAGCGGCAGCCCGAGCGGCACCTCGATGCGCCACAGCACCTGCCAACCGGTCATGCCCATCGCGTGGCCGGCATCGATCACGGCTCGGTCGATGGCCTCGAAACCGGCGTAGGCACCGGCGAGGATCGAGGGGATGCCGAGGATCACGAACGTCACGATCGCGGCGGCGGACGTGTGGATCACGCCCATCAGCAGCACCAGCAGGATGAACAGTCCGAACGAGGGCACAGCGCGTGCCGCGCCCGAGACGGCGACGGCGATGTCGCGTCCACGTCCGCTGTGGCCGACAAGCCAGCCGACCGGAACCGCGATGAGCATCGCGATCGCGACGGAGATCACGGTGTACCAGAGGTGCACGCCGATGCTCTCGGCCACCGGGGCGGTGCCGTGCAGGTCGCCCGAGAAGATCCAGCGGATCGCGTCGATGAGGAAGCTCATGCCAGGGCCTGCCTGGAGGCTGCCGCCACCCCGCGAGGTCGCCGTGGACGCCGTGCCCACGGCATCACCGGGCGCCCGGCGACCACGAGGATCACGTCGACCACGACCGCGATGACGATCACCGCGACGATGCCGGAGAACACCTCGACGAGGATGCGCCGCTGCAGGCCGTTCGTGAACAGGTAGCCGAGATTGGTCACGCCCACGAGGATCCCGACGGTGGCCAGGCCGATGGTGCTCGATGCCATCACACGCAGTCCCGCGAGGATCACCGGGCCCGCCAGCGGCAGATCGACGGCCCAGAATCGTCGTAGCGGGCCGTATCCCATCGCGATGGATGCGAGGCGGACGTCTTCGTCGCCGGCGGCCAGCCCGTCGGCGACCGAGCGGACCATCAGCGCGATGCCGTACAGCGTGAGCGCGACGATGAGGTTCACGTCGCTGAGGTAGCTCGTGCCCAGGATCACCGGCAACAGGGCCAGCAGCGCCAGCGACGGGATCGTGTACAGCAGTCCGGTGATCACGAGGATCGGTCCATGCAGCAGCCGGTACCGCCACGCGATCCAGCCCAACGGCACCGAGAGGGCGAACGCGAGCACGATCGGGATCACGCTCTGCCGCACGTGCACGAGCGACAGCTCGAGGATCAGTCCGAGGTTGTCGGCGATCCAGCTCACCCGCTCGCCCCATCCTGCGCGAGCGCGCCCTGGGTGCGTCCCTGCGCATCGACGACGACGGTTCCGCGCGCCGTCTGTTTGAGGTGCAGCGCCCGGCGCCCGCGCTCGGCGCCGATGAACGTCGAGACGAACTCGGATGCCGGGTCCTCGATGATCTCGCTCGGCGAGCCGACCTGCGCGATCTGCGCACCGATCTGCAGCAGAACCACCTGGTCGCCGAGCAGGAACGCCTCGTCGATGTCGTGCGTGACGAACACGATGGTCTTGCCGATCTCGCTCTGCAACCGGATGAGCTCCTGCTGCAGCTCGGCGCGCACGATAGGGTCGACGGCGCCGAACGGCTCGTCCATCAGCAGGATGTTCGGGTCGGCTGCCAGACCTCGGGCCACCCCGACGCGCTGCTGCTGACCTCCGGAGAGCTGGCTCGGATAGCGCCGGGCCATCTGCGCGTCGAGTCCGACGGTGTGCATGAGCTCCCGGGCCCGCCCCCGGGCATCCTTCTTCTTCATGCCCTGCAGCACCGGGACGGTGGCGATGTTGTCCTCGACGGTCAGGTGCGGCAGCAGGCCGGAGTTCTGCATGACGTAGCCGATGCTGCGGCGCAGCGCCACCGCGGAGCGCGCGGCGATGTCGTCGCCGTCGATCTCGATGACGCCCGCCGTGGGCTCGACCATCCGGTTGATCATGCGCAGCAGGGTGGTCTTGCCGCAGCCGCTGGAGCCCACGAACACCGTGGTCCGGCGCGCCGGGATCACCAGGCTGAAGTCGCGCACGGCACGGGTGCCGTCGGGGAACTGCTTGGTGACGCCACGGAACTCGATCATGGCGTGATCCGTCCCTCGCCCGCGGCGCTCAGTCGCCCACCTCCACGTCGGGAGCGAACGCGACATATCCGGAGAAGTCCTTGCCGACCTTCTCGATCGCGCTGGGGTATGGCGTGGGGTACGCCCAGGCGCGGTCTTCCAGAACCTCGTCGCCGATGCGCACCGAGTAGTACTGGCACTCGCCCTTCCAGGGGCAGGTGTACGGCGTGTCGCTGTTCAGCAGCAGGCCCGCACCGACGGCCTGCGGCGGGAAATACCAGTTCCCCTCGATCCGGACGAGGTCTGCCTCGTCGGCTTCTGCGATGGTGATGCCACCGAGTCGTGCCCTCATGGTCGTTCCTCCCATGTCGCCGGTCTCCGCGTGTTCGAGCGTAACCCAGGCCTCGGACATCGGGGCCATCCGTACATCCCACGAGCCCGTCGTGCAGACCGCGCAGCGTCAGTACCAGAAGCTCAGCCGTGGTGTCGCGGCGTGCGCGAGCACGCGGGCGGCGGCCGCGGCATCCGTGACCTCGACCCGTCCGGCCGCCGCCAACGTCGACAACGAGACCCCGCCGAGGTACACGGCCGACAGCTCGGCGGTTCCCAGCCGCACCACGGGGATGTCGCGGGCGTCCGGGCCGTCGTCGGCGCGCACGAGCCCGTTGCCGTCGGAGCCGGCCTCCAGCAGCCACCGCCCGGAGCTGTGGGCGAGCGGGTCGGTCACCTCCAGGATCACGGCCCCGGGCGTGTCGTAGCCGCGGGCGGCCAGCGCCGTGACGACATCCAGCACGCGCACGTAGTGATGGTCGGCGAGCGTGATCTGCGCGGCCCGCTGATCGGAGATCATCCACAGCAGCGGCTCGTCCGTCGACAGCTCGGATGCCGTGACCGTGCCGATCAGCGGCAGCTCGATGAGATGACGCCAGAGGCCGGCGTAGGCCTCCGCGTCGGCGGCCACCAGCAGGGAGAGGCTCACCCGTGACTTCGTGAAGTCGTCGCGATTCTCGGCGACGGTGTACAGCGCCACACCACGCACCCGGCCGGCGGGATCGGCGTACTGCACCGCGCGCACCCGACCCGCCGACTCGGCGTCCGCGTTCAGCTCGGCGAACCGATCCCAGTGGCCGTCGGGGATCGGGATCTCCCCGGGGCGTTGCAGTCGCACCTCGTCGTGCAGCGCGGGAAGCAGTCGGCGCGCGACCTCGCGGGAGACGAAGTCCACCCGGCCGGACGCGATGGGACCGGCCCACCGTGCGCGCTTGACGTCGATCGTCCACGAGGTCGTGGCCACGGCCGGCGCGAATCCGTAGCGTCCGTAGAGCGTCGACTCGCTGACGGTGAGCCCCGCCATCGGCACCCCGAGCGAGACCGCGTGCCGCAGCTCGCCCTCCATCATGGCCCGGGCGATGCCGCGCCCCTGATGGGTGGGGGCCACCGTGACGGCACTGATCGCGACCATCGGCACCGTGCGGGCGCCGGGCACGGTCAGATCGGTCACCCACGACGCGAACGTGCCCACTGGGACGTCGGGCATCGGCCCGCCCGGGTCGAACACGCCGATGAGGCGGCGATGACGGGTGGACGCCAGCGAGGCGGCGATGTTCGACTCGGACCGCTCGGTGTCCAGGAACCCCCGCGCGGTCGCGTGCAGCCATCCGTCGAACGCGGGACGGTCGTTCGGCACGACCCGCAGCTGCAGGCCGTGCGCGGCAAGGAGCGCGGCCGCTGCGGGGTCCACCGGTCCGTCACGGTGCCGGGAGGCGATGTCGTCGTCCATGCGTGTGATCCTCTCCGGTCGCGTCTCAGTCGGGCAGCACGCGCGCGCCGGGCACGGGCCCGTGCACGTGAAGGGCGTCGTGTCCAGCGGCGCTGAGGGCCACCTGCAGCTCGAGCGCGGACTGCTCGCCGTCGACGAGGAAGGCGATCGTCGGGCCCGAGCCGGACACCAGACCCGTCATCGCCCCCTCGCGCAGGCCGAGATCGATCAGCTCGTCCAATGCCGGTCGCAGGCGCAGCACGGCGGGGGTCAGGTCGTTGTCCGAGGCGGAGGCCAGCAGCGCGGCGTCGCCCTGCCGCAGCGCCTGCAGCACCGGCGGGAAGACCGCCGGACGCACCGGTGCGGGCGGGATGTGCGCTCCGGCGCCGGACCGGTACTCGTCGAGCTCGTCGTAGACGGCAGGAGTCGACATCCCCTCGTCGCTGATCACCAGCAC
>CALKHM010000100.1 GCA_937988695.1 uncultured Microbacterium sp.
CACGTCGAGGAGATCCCGGTGGGCTTCACCCATGTGCTCCTGCTGCGCGACGGTGCGGTCGTTGCGGCGGGACCGCTGCACAGCACGCTGACGGCCGAGAACCTCAGCGCCACGTTCGGCATGTCCATCACGCTCACGGCCACCGACGGGCGGTACGCGGCCCGGGGGTCGTCGCTGGAGCAGCCCGACGGCTGATAGACTTACTCGTTGGTGCGCGTGCACCGCAGCTTTCCCTTCCGCACTCGCAAGGAAATCCAATGAAGACTGACATCCACCCCGACTACCACGCCGTCGTTTTCCGCGACCTGGGTTCGGGCGAGACCTTCCTGACCCGTTCGACCGCGACGAGCGACAAGACCATCGAGCTGGACGGCGTCGAGTACCCCGTCATCGACGTCGAGATCTCGTCGGCGTCGCACCCGTTCTACACGGGCAAGCAGCGCATCCTCGACTCGGCCGGCCGAGTCGAGAAGTTCAACCAGCGCTTCAAAGGCTTCGGCGCCGGCAAGTGATCTGCCGCGTCACACGCAGAAGGCCCCGCTTCGGCGGGGCCTTCTGCGTGTGACGCCGGGGCGTGCGCACGACCAGCCCGGGCTCAGCGGATCGGCCAGCTGCCGTCGAGCTGTTCGGCGGGATCGATCCGGCCGATCTTCACGAAGTACTCGGTGAGGCTTGCCGCCTGATCGCGCGCCCACCCGATCTGCTGCGTGTGCAGCTCCCCGGCTGTGGCCGGCAGCGCATCGGGGAAGCGCTGGGCGAGAGCCAGCGCCACGCGCCCGGCGGCCACCGCGTCGGCGCACGCCTCGTGCGCGTCATCGAGCGTCACCGCGTAGTGCGCGGCGACCGCGGTGAGCGTTCGTCTGCCCCGCCGGAACCGATCACAGGCCTTGTCGATCACGAGCGGATCGATCACCGGGCCGGGGTCGGCGATGGATGCCACGCCGTGTCGCGCGGCCTCGTGCGCGAGCAGGGAGAAGTCGAACGGCGCGTTGTAGGCCACCACGGGGATCCCGGCGTCGAACAGCGCGCGCAGGGCGGCGGTCACCTCGGCGACCACCTCGGCCGCCGGACGCCCCTCGGCGCGGGCGCGGGCGGTCGTCACGCCGTGCACCGCGGCTGCGGCATCCGGGATCCGCACGCCCGGGTCGGCCAGCCAGTCGTGTGCGTCGCGCACCGCTCCTGAGGCATCGAGCACCCCGACGTACGCGGTGACGATGCGGTCGCGGGCGACGTCGATGCCCGTCGTCTCCAGATCGAACACGCCCACGCGCCGCGACCACTCCGGCGGGTCGAACAGCGTCTCGAACAGGGGCAGCTGATCCATGCCGCCCACGGTATGGCACGGGTCGGACATCGGCCCGGCGGCATGCCGTGTCCGTAGACTTCCAGGGTGAGCGCACCCAGCCCCTATGCCGCGCAGCTGGCGACGATCCCGGTCCAGCGCCGCGAGACGCAGGTGCTCGGCGGCACGACCGCGTACTGGGTGTACGGTCCGCCGGATGCCGAGGTCACTGTGCTCGCCGTGCACGGCTTCCGTGGCGAGCACCACGGGCTTGAGCCCATCGTCGCTCAGCTTCCCGGCCTGCGCTTCGTGTCGCCCGACCTGCCCGGATTCGGTGAGACCGCACCCTTGCCGGGCCGCGCCCACGACCTGGACGCATACGTCGAGTGGCTCACCGTGTTCGCAGCCGCGGAGGCACCGACAGCGGTCGTGCTCGGACACAGCTTCGGATCGGTCGTGGCGTCGGCCGCCGTCGGGCAAGGACTGCCCGCCTCACGCCTCATCCTGGTCAACCCGATCGGAGCACCGGCCCTGTCGGGCCCCCGCGGCGTGTTCACGCGGCTTGCGATCTTCTATTACTGGCTCGGCGCTCGGCTCCCGGCGCGGATGGGAGACGCGCTGCTGCGCAACCGGCTCGTCGTCCGCGTGATGAGCCTGGCGATGGTCAAGACGAAGGATGCCGCGCTGCGGCGCTTCGTGCATGACCAGCACGACACGTACTTCTCGCGCTTCGCCGACCGCGACGTGCTGCACGACGCGTTCGTCACGAGCGTGTCGCACGACGTGCGCGAGAGCGCCCCGCGCATCGCCGTGCCGACGTTGCTGATCGCCGCGCAGCGCGACGACATCACCCCGATCGAGAAGGAGCGGGAACTGGCGACCCTGTTCCCCGACGCCGAGCTCGTCGAGATCCCCGACGTCGGACACCTCATCCACTATGAGACGCCGCAGCCTGCGGCAGCGGCGATCCGGGCATTCCTGGCCTGAGAAGGCCGGCGGCCGCTACGCGCCGTCCCGCGCCAGCTCCATGAGCGGGCGCACCCGGTAGCCGATCACCTCGCCCATCACCAGTGAGGTCTCCGTGCGCTCGACGCCCTCGATCGCGAGGATGCGCGCATCGGTGTCGAACAGGTGCTGGGTGTCGCGGCACGCCACGCGCACGAGCAGATCGACCTCGCCGCTCAAGCCATGGGCCTGCAGCACCTCGGGCACGCGATGCAGCTCGGCGGTGATCTGCGGCAGCTCGGCCTGTCGGACGGTGACGGCGATGAACGCCTCGATCGGAAAGCCCAGAGCGGTCGGCGACAGGGAGCGCTCGAACGAGAGGAAGACCCCGGAGCGCTCCAGCCGCGCCATCCGAGCCTGCACCGTGTTGCGGCTGAGCCCGAGCGCCTCTGCGAGAGCGACGACCGTCGCGCGCGGTTCACGAGAGAGAGTCGCGAGAAGCTCGAGGTCAACGCTGTCCAGGTGGGCCATAGTGCGAAACACTAGCACGGTCACAGCGGCACAATTTGCGCAACATGCTCAGCGGTGACGCGGATGCTTGAGCTAGGTGCAAGATCGACGTACCCTCGCGGTATCCGGCGAAGACGCCGGCTCATCACGCGGTGCGCCTCACGAGGGACCCGCGAGAAGGAGGGACGACGATGATGCACACCCTGACCCCCACGGCCGACCTCAAGACAGACGTCGACGACGTCGCGCGGCTGCTGAGCGCCGACGGCGAGCGGATCGCCGACCGCGACCTGGACCCGTGGGTCGCCGATGTCGACGCGCACCACTTGCGTGCGCTGTACCGCGACATGGCGCTGCTGCGCCGCATCGACGCCGAAGGCATGGCTCTGCAGCGACAGGGCCAGCTGGGGCTGTGGGCTCCGTGCAACGGGCAGGAGGCCACCCAGATCGGCACCGCGCGCGTGCTGCGTGCGGACGACTTCGCCTTCCCGAGCTACCGAGAGACCGGCGTCGTCTATGCCCGGGGCGCCGCGCCCGAGGGCTTCCTGCGCGCGTGGCGCGGCGAGGCCCACTCCAGCTACGACCCGCGCGAGATCGGCACGGCCGTGCAGCAGATCATCATCGGCGCGCAGACGCTGCACGCCGTCGGTTACGCGATGGGCATCCAGCGCGACGGCGTCGATCAGGTCGTGGCGACCTGGTTCGGCGACGGCGCCACCAGCCAGGGCGACGTGAACGAGGCCATGGTCTTCGCCGCCTCGTACGAGGCGCCCGTGGTGTTCGTGTGCACGAACAACCAGTACGCGATCAGCGAGCCGGTCGGCGTGCAGGCGAAGGCTCCCATCGCCGGGCGCGCACCGGCCTTCGGCATCCCGAGCATGCGCGTGGACGGCAACGACGTCCTCGCGGTGACCGCCGCCATGCGCTGGGCCACGGATCACGCGCGCAGCGGCAAGGGGCCCGCGTTCATCGAGGCGGTCACCTACCGGATGGGTCCGCACACCACCAGCGACGACCCCACCCGCTACCGCGAGAAGGACGAGGTGGAGCGCTGGGGACGTCGTGACCCGATCGCGCGCGTGGAGGCGTATCTGCGTGGCATGGACGAGCTCGACGAGGCCTTCACCGCGCAGGTGCAGAAGGACGCCGACGAGCTGGCCGCCGCCGTGCGCAGCACCTGCCTGGCGCTGACGACGGCGCCGGCGATCAGCATCCTCGAGAACGTGTATGCCGAGCCGCACGCCGGCCTCGACGAGGAGAAGACCTGGTTCGCCGCCTACCTCGACGGCTTCGCCGAGGAGGCGCAGCGATGACGCAGCTGACCATGGCCAAGGCCCTGAACGAGGGTCTGCGCCGGGCGATGAAGGACGACGACAAGGTGCTCGTCATGGGCGAGGACATCGGACGGCTCGGCGGGGTGTTCCGTATCACCGACGGGCTGCAGGCCGAGTTCGGCGCGCAGCGCATCGTCGACACTCCGCTGGCCGAGGCGGG
>CALKHM010000101.1 GCA_937988695.1 uncultured Microbacterium sp.
GGCCTGGTGGTCCATGATGCGACCGGGCGTGCCGACGACGATGTGCACGCCGCGCCGCAGGGCCGACAGCTGCACGCCGTACCCCTGCCCGCCGTAGACCGGCAGCACGTGCACCCCCTTCATCCGTGCGGCGTACGACTCGAACGCCTCGCACACCTGCAGCGCCAGCTCACGGGTCGGCGCGAGCACGAGGGCCTGCGGGGTCTTCTGCGCGAGGTCGAGCCGCTCCAGCACCGGCAGCGCGAACGCCGCCGTCTTGCCGGTGCCGGTCTGCGCGGTGCCCAGCACGTCGCGTCCGCCGAGCAGCAGCGGGATCGTCGCCGCCTGTATGGCCGACGGCGTCTCGTAGCCGAGGTCGTGGACCGCCGCGAGCACCGGGCCGGTCACGCCGAGGTCGGCGAAACCGGGGGATTCCGGCTCGGGTGCGGCATCCGTCTGTGCGGGAGTGTCAGTGGGGGATTCGGTCATGATCCTGCTCCGGTCAGGTCGAGAAGCTTGTCGCGCACCTGGCGGCGCAGGACTTTGCCGATGAGCGAGCGCGGCAGCTCGTCGACGACGAACACGCGTCTGGGCACCTTATAGGGGGTGAGGATGCCGCGGGCGAACGTTCGCAGCTCCTCCACGTCGATCTCACGACCGGCTGCGGGGACGACCACGGCCACGACCTCTTCGCCGGAGTGCTCGCTGGGCAGGCCGACCACGGCCACGTCTTCGACGTCGGGATGCTGGCGCAGAGCGTTCTCGACCTCGGTGGGCGCCACGTTGAACCCTCCGGTGATGATGAGCTCCTTGATGCGATCGACGATGCGCACGAATCCGGCGTCGTCGATCGTGACGACGTCGCCGGTGCGGAACCAGCCGTCGACGAACACCGCCTCGGTCTCCTCCGGGCGGCCGTAGTAGCCGCCGAACACCTGCGGCCCGCGCACCAGCAGCTCGCCGGCGGCGCCGGGTGCGACATCCTTCGTCGGGTCGTCCTGGTCGACCACGCGGCATTCGGTTCCCGGCAGCGGGAGGCCGACGGTGCCTGGCATCCGGTTGTCGGCGACCGGATTGGCCATCAGCACCGGGGAGCACTCGGACAGGCCGTATCCCTCCACGAGGTATCCGCCCGACGCCTTCTCGAACGGAACGACCAGCTCGTGCGGAAGAGCCATCGCCCCGGAGATCGCGATCTCGGTGCCGCGCAGCGACACGCCTTCCTCCTGCGCGGCCTTCAGCAGCCGATCGGCGATGGGCGGGACCAGCGGCAGAAACGTCGCCGGACGCTTCTTCATCACCGCGAGCACGAGGTCGGGCTCGAACTTGGGGAACAGCACCAGACGCGCACCCATCGACATCGCGAACGTCAGGCACAGGGTCAGCCCGTAGGCGTGGAACATCGGCAGCACCGCGTACACGACGCAGCCGTCGCCGCGCGTGATCTGCGGGACCCATGCCCGCGCCTGCGCGGCGTTGGCCAGCAGGTTGCGGTGAGTGAGCTCGGCGCCCTTCGGCGAACCCGTGGTGCCGCTCGTGTACTGGATGATCGCGAGATCGTCGGTGTCGGGACTCGGGTGCGACGACGGCAGGGGCTCGTTCGCGACGATCCGCCGCCAGTCGATGGTGCCGCTCACGCGGGCGGTGAGCGCCTGCCGGGATTCTCGGGCCTTCGCGACCGGAATCGTCAGCGCGAGGCGCGTGGTCCATGGCATCTCGTCGATGACGTCGACGGAGATCAGGTTGGTCATCGCCAGGTCGGCGGGGAAGTCCTGGATCGAGGCGACGACCTTCGTCCACACGATCGCCGTCTTCGCCCCGTGGTCTTCGAACTGCTTGCGCAGCTCGCGGGGCGTGTACAGCGGGTTGTGCTCGATCGCGATCGCGCCCAGCCGGAGGACAGCGTAGAACGCGACGATGTGCTGCGGGCAGTTCGGCAGCACGATCGCCACGGTGTCGCCGGCGCTGACGCCGAGGGCCGTGAGTCCGGCGGCCGCGCGGTCGATCTGCTCCTGGAGCTGCCGGTAGCTCGTCGTGCGACCGAAGAACTCGAGCGCTGGCGCGTCGGGATAGTCGCGAGCGGATGCTGCGACGATGTCGACGAGCGATCCCTGGACCGGAGCGAGGTCGGCGGGGACGCCGGCCGCGTAGCTGCCAGTCCATGGGCGGGGCGGATCGAACGTCGTCACCGAGCCAGCCTACGCGGTGCGGGGGAACAGGATCGGGACGGCGCCGGGCGTGCCGAACTCCGGAGAGCTGTGACCGGTGATGCGGGTGAGCCGGTCGACAGGCGGCTTGTGTCACGCTGTTGCGGAGTTCGGCACGCGCCGCGGCGGAGCCGGTGACCGGACCGTGGGTATCGCCGGTGGCGGCATCGACCCGCCCATAGACTGGAGGGGTGTCTGAAATCACCCCCGATCTCGTACGCCATCTCGGTGTGCTCGCTCGCATTCAGCTGAGCGACGCCGAAGTCGAGCGTCTCACCGGCCAGCTCGACGTCATCGTCGACAACATCGCGAAGGTGTCCCAGGTGGCCACCCCCGACGTGCCGGCCACGAGCCATCCGATCCCTCTGCAGAACGTGTATCGCCCCGATGAGGTCGGGCAGACCCTCAGCCACGAGCAGGCGTTGCAGAACGCCCCGGACGCCGCCGAGGGCCGCTTCCGTGTCACCGCGATCCTCGGAGAAGAGCAGTGAGCGACATCATCCGCCTGACCGCCGCCGAGCTCGCCGGCAAACTCGCCGCGCACGAGGTCTCCGCGGTCGAGGCGACTCGCGCGCACCTCGACCGCATCGCCGCCGTCGACGGCGACGTGCACGCGTTCCTGCACGTGAATGAGAGGGCACTGGATGTCGCGGCCGACATCGATCGACGGCGAGCAGCCGGTGAGCAGCTCGGTGCGCTGGCCGGCGTCCCGCTGGCCATCAAGGACGTGCTGGTGACCACCGACATGCCTTCTACGAGCGGCTCGAAGATCCTGGAGGGGTACCTGTCGCCGTTCGATGCGACGGTCGTCGCGCGCTCGCGTGCGGCCGGGCTCGTGCCGTTGGGAAAGACCAACATGGACGAGTTCGCGATGGGCTCGTCGACCGAGCACTCCGCATACGGTCCCACGCACAACCCCTGGGACCTCGAACGCATTCCGGGCGGGTCGGGCGGTGGTTCAGCAGCCGCTCTGGCCGCCTTCGAGGCGCCGCTCGCGCTCGGCTCCGACACCGGCGGCTCGATCCGCCAGCCCGCGCACGTGACCGGCACCGTCGGCATGAAGCCCACCTACGGCGGCGTGAGCAGGTACGGCGCGATCGCGCTGGCCTCGTCGCTCGACCAGGTGGGCCCCGTCACCCGCACGGTGCTTGATGCGGGACTGCTGCACGACGTGATCGGCGGTCACGATCCGCATGACTCCACATCGCTGACCGATGCCTGGCCGTCCTTCGCCGGTGCGGCGCGGGAAGGCGCGACCGGAGAGGTGCTGAAGGGACTCAGGATCGGCGTCGTCAAGGAGCAGCCCGACAGCGGCTTCCAGCCCGGTGTCGCGGCATCCTTCCGCGCTGCGCTCGAGCTGCTGCAGTCGCACGGCGCGCAGATCGTCGAGATCAGCGCTCCGCACTTCGAATACGGAGTCGCCGCGTATTACCTGATCCTGCCGGCGGAGGCATCCAGCAACCTGGCGAAGTTCGACTCGGTGCGCTTCGGCATGCGCGTCGAGGTCTCCGGCGGCACCGTGGAGGACGTCATGGCCGCCACCCGCGACGCCGGTTTCGGCGACGAGGTGAAGCGGCGCATCATCCTCGGCACCTACGCACTGTCGGCGGGCTACTACGACGCCTACTACGGCTCGGCGCAGAAGGTGCGCACGCTCATCCAGCGCGACTTCGATCGCGCCTTCGCCGACGTCGACGTCATCGCGACGCCGTCCGCGCCGACCACCGCGTTCAAACTGGGGGAGAAGATCGACGATCCGCTGCAGATGTATCTCA
>CALKHM010000102.1 GCA_937988695.1 uncultured Microbacterium sp.
GGTGGGCGGCGTGCTCTCTGAGCAGGAGTATGTCGCGCTGTGCTGGATCCTGGTGTCGATCAACTCGTTCAACCGCATCGCGATCGCCGGGCGGTATCCGGTGCCGCCGCGCACGCAGAAGTGACCCGGGCCGTCCATCAGGAGAGCGCACTGTAGCGCAAGGATAGGCATGCCTAACCTTGCGCTACACTGAGGGGGTCATGGCTGTTTCCTCCTCTGCGCCGATGAGCGCCGTCGCCCGTCGTGTGGCACGCCGCGGCATCGTGCAGCATCTCGTGGCCGCCGATGAGTCATCGCTGGCCGAACTGCAGGCGCTGCTGGCCGCGCTGCCGATCTGCGCGACGGGGCGTGTGTTCGTCGAGGTGCCGGATGCGTCGTGGATCGGCACGCTGGAGGTGCCGGGACGGATGACGGTGACCTGGCTGGACCGCTCGCGACACACTGGCCGCATCGGGTCGGGCCGGTCGTGCGCGCGCGGCGAGGCGCTGGCACGTGCGGTGACCGCGTGGGCCGACGAGATGCTGTGCACGGAGGGCGACGGCACCCGCATCCACCTGCTGGGCGGGTATCTCGGGACCGCCGAGATCGTCGAGCACCTCCAGGAACACGGCTTGCGCACATCCTCCGCCATCGACATGCCGGCGGAGTACGGGCTGCGCTGAACGTCAGGAGCGCGGCACGTAGTTGCCGTCTTCCAGACCCGCCTCGATCTCGAACCTGTTGCGCAACGGGTCGGTTCCCGCGCACAGGTACAGCAGCGGCATCAGGATGCCGTAACGCTGCCATTGCCTGGCATGCACGGCCTCGTGCCGCAGCACGCTCTCGGTCGGTGCCTGGTCGCCGGTGAGAAAGCAGCGTCCCACGCACACCCCGCCGCGACGGAAGGTGTGCTGGGGCATCCCGCGGAACACCCACAGCTCGCCGTGGCGCTCGATGCGCCCGGTGCTCCAGACCGAGCCCCAGATCCAGCCGACGATCGTGCCGTACCAGGCGCCTGCGCGGCTGAGCGGCGAGTCCCGCAGGAATGGGGGGATGAGCCGGTCCAGACGCCGGCCGCGGGCCACTGCGCGGTCGGCGCGCTCTCGCCATCCGGGCGGTGGCGGGGGTGCCGGGCTCATGTCAGCGCCCCCACGATGCGCAGGATCGCGCCCAGGTCGTTGATCGCCTCGGCCGGTGACGGCGGGGAGAACTCGGTGACCGCGGCGCCGCGCAGGGCGGCGACCTCGCGCAGGGCGGCGATGGCCGCCGTCAGCGCGGCGACATCCGGTCCGAACGGCTCGGGCGAGCTGATGCCCGACATCGCCGCGGGATCCAGCACGTCCAGACCGACGTGCAGGAACAGCCCGGTCGCGTCGCCGACGGCCTCGACCAGCGCCCGAGGCGTGAAGGCGTCGGCGAACACGACCCGGATGCCGAGCCGGTCGATCGCGGCCTGCTCGGCCGGGTGGATGTCGCGCACGCCCGCCAGCACCACACGGTGCGCGGCGATCGAGACCTCGGCCGCGCGCGGCGCGGCGGCGTCGACGAGCGCACGCAGCGCCATCGTGTCATAGGCGCCGCCGGGCGAGGTGCCCGGGTCGTGGAACCCCGCGTGCGCACTGAACCACACCACGGCCGTGCCGGGCTCGAGCGCGCCCTGCGCGGCGCCCGTGGCCGCCAGCGCCGCGGTCGTGGCCACGCCCGCGTCGCCGCCGATGGTCAGCACGGCGTCGGCGTCGATGTCGTGCGCGCCCATCTCGCTCAGCGCCTGCAGCTGCAGCGCGGCGACCCGCTGCAGGGCGCTGAGCCGATGCACACCGGAGTCCAGCGACTCGCCGGCCTCCATCGGCACCTCGACGCTCACGCACGCCGAACGAGGCAGGTCGCCGGCGATCGCGGTCGCGCCGTCGACGAGCTGCATGGCACGGGACGACGAGGATCCCTGCCACTGCGGGACCACCAGGAAACGGGTCACGAGAGCCTTCTCACATCGCGCGTGATGGATGCCGTGGTGCCGGGGTCGGCCCCGGCACCACGAGCCGGGTCACGCTCCCGGAGTGTACGGCGCCGACGGGGCGTCGATCGCCGCGGCAGCCGGCGCGGCGCCGACCGCGGGCTTGCCGCCCACCTTGAGCGCGGCCAGCCGCGCCTCGACCTCGGTGAGCTCGCCGATGTCCTCGAGCTGGTTGAACTGGGCGTCCAGGCTCGATGCGGCGAGCTCCTGCTTGCCCTGTGCCAGTGCCTCCTCGCGACGGATCTTGTCCTCGAAGCGGCCGAGCTCGCTGGTCGGGTCCATCACGTCGATGGACTTCACCGCATCGGCGACCTTGTTCTGGGCCTCGGCGGTCTTCTGCCGGGCGATGAGCTCCGACGACTTGGCCTTGAGCTGCTCGAGCTTCTGCTTCATCCCGTTCAGGCCGTCTTTGAGCTTGGCGACGGCATCGTTCTGCGACGCCAGCTGCGGCTCGGCCGCCCTCGCCTCGTTCTCGGACTGGATCTGGCGCTGCAGCGCGACCTTCGCGAGGTTGTCGAACTTGTCGGCCTCGCCGGTGTGGCCGCCCGCGCGCAGCTGGTCGGCCTTCCTACTGGCCGCCGCCGCCTTGTTGCCCCACTCCGTGGCCGCCTGGAGATCCTCCTCGTGGTCGCGCTCGAGCAGCCGCAGGTTGCCGATCGTCTCGGCGATCGCCGACTCGGCGTCGGCGATGTTGTTGGTGTAGTCACGCACGAGCTGGTCGAGCATCTTCCTGGGGTCTTCGGCGGAGTCCAGCATCGCGTTGACGTTCGCGCGAACGAGTGTGGAGATCCGGCCGAAGATGGATTGCTTCACCATCAGGGTTCCTTCCTGTCGAGGGTCTGTGTCAGGTCATGGACGCGGATGCCGCTCAGAAGCGGCCGCCTCCGCGGCGACTGCGGGTACCGCCTCCGCCGAAGCTGCCGGCGCTGAAGCCGCCGCCGTGCGCACCGCCGCCGAACCCGCCGAAGCCGCCGCCCGAGCTGCGTCCGCCGCCGAGCAGCGAATTGATCACGATGCCGCCGAGGACGGCGCCCAGCACGTTGTTGCCGCCGGCGCTCCCGGAGCCCGCCGGCGCGCCGCCGAACAGGCCCGCGCCGAACCCGCCGACGTCGCTCTGCGCGTACTGCAGCGCCTGCCCGGCGAGCTGGTCTGCGCGCTGCGCATGCTGCAGCGCCTGATCGGCGTCGGACGCCTGCAGCTGCTGCGCCTGGACGAGCTCCGCGCCGGCCTGGGCGAGCCGGGTGCGGGCGTCGGTGCCCACCGCTCCGCGTCGTGTCGTGATGTAGTCCTCTGCCGCCGACACCTGCGCCCGGGCCTGCATCATGACCTGGCCGAGCATCTGCCGCGCGCGCTGTGCGCGGGTGGCGGCATCCCGTGCGCCCTGCAGCACCTGGTCGATCTGCGTGTTCGCGGACTCCAGCGCCTTGAGCGCGGCGAGCGGATGCTTCTGCGTGGCGGCTGCGTCGGCCTTGGCCGCATCGACCTGCGCGCGCGTGGCGCCCACCACGGCGGCGACCCGGCCGTCGGGATCGGGAACGGCCGCGGCTGAGGCGATGTCGCCTTCCAGATCGACGATCAGCGCGGCGATGCTCTTCTGGGCGCTGCCCAGGTCCGTGCCGAGCCGGCCCACGGCATCCTGCAGCTGACCCGCCTGAGCGATCGCCTGCTCG
>CALKHM010000103.1 GCA_937988695.1 uncultured Microbacterium sp.
GCAGCTGGAGTACCTGCTCCCACGTCTGCGCGGCTGGGGCGAGTCGATGAGCCGGCAGGCCGGCGGCCAGGTCGGGGCGGGCGGCGCGGGAATGGGCTCGCGGGGTCCCGGTGAGACGAAGATCGAGCTGGACCGTCGCCGCATCCGCACCCGGATGGCGCTGCTGCGGCGCCAGATCAGGGACTTCGGCCCGGCGCGCGAAGCCAAGCGGGCTGAGCGCAAGCGGCACACCGTGCCCTCGGTCGCGATCGCGGGCTACACCAACGCGGGCAAGTCGAGCCTGCTCAACCGCCTCACCAGCGCGGGCGTGCTCGTCGAGAACGCGCTGTTCGCGACCCTCGACGCCACCGTGCGGCGGGCCGAGGCCGGCGACGGTCGCGTGTACACGCTCACCGACACGGTCGGGTTCGTGCGCAATCTGCCGCACCAGCTCGTGGAGGCGTTCCGCTCCACGTTGGAGGAGGTCGCCGAGGCCGACGTGATCCTGCACGTGGTCGATGCCGCCCACCCCGATCCCGCCGCTCAGCTGGCGACGGTGCGCGACGTCATCGGCGATGTGGGCGGCCGCGACATCCCCGAGATCGTCGTGTTCAACAAGGCCGATCTCATCGACGACGACACTCGGATGCTGCTACGCGGTCTGGAGCCGAGGGCGCTGTTCGTGTCCAGCCGCACCGGGGCGGGGATCGACGAGTTGCGGGCCGCGGTCGAGGGCGCCTTGCCGCTGCCGGCCGCGGAGGTCACCGCCCTGGTTCCGTACGACCGCGGCGACCTCGTCTCGGCCGCACATGAGACCGGAATCATCCTCGAGCAGGCCCACGAGCCGGGCGGAACGTTGCTGCACGCGCGGGTCGACGCGCACCTGGCAGCGCAGCTCGCGCCGTTCGCCATCCCCCCGCACTGACGCGAGGTTGTCTTCAGTTACGCGAGGTTGTCTTCGGTTACGCGACCTTGTCTTCGGTTACGCGAGGTTGTGTTCGGTTACGCGAGGTTGTCTTCGGTCCTTGTGAGGCAAGGTCGGCGAACGGAAGGCAAGGTCGGCGGGAGCGGGCGTGGGCTAGGACAGGGGGAGCGGCGGCACGTCGGCGGGCGTGAAGCCGAACACCGTTCCGAGGAAGGCCAGCTCGGTGCGCAGCACGTCGATCGTGGTCTCCGTGCGCCGGAAACCGTGCGACTCGCCCTCGTACAGCACGTACGCGTGCGGGATGCCGCTGTCGGCGAGCGCCGCCCGGATGGCCTCGGCCTGGCTCGGCGGCACCACCGGATCGTCGGCGCCCTGCAGCAGCAGGACTGGGACGCGGAAGCGCTCCGGGTGCGACAGCGGCGAGCGCGCGAGGTACACGGCCTCCGCCTCCGGCAGGGGTCCGATCAACCCGTCGAGGTAGTGCGACTCGAAGTCGTGAGTGTCGGTGGCCAGCGCGCGGGCGTCTCCCACCCCGTAGCGGGAGATGCCCGCGGCGAACACGTCCGTGTCGGTCAGGGCCGACAGCACCGTCCAGCCGCCCGCCGACCCGCCTTCCACAGCCAGCCGTGCGGCATCCGCGCGTCCCTCGGCGGCCAGCCCCGCCGCGGCGGCGGCGACATCGTCCACGTCGACGACGCCCCACTGCCCGCGCAGCCGCTCACGGTAGGCCCGCCCGTATCCAGTGGAGCCGCCGTAGTTGACGTCGAGCACGCCGATGCCGCGGCTCGTGAAGTAGGCGATCTTCGCGGATGCCGCGGCCGCCGTATGCGACGTCGGTCCGCCGTGCACGAACACGAGGTACGGCGGGCGCTCGCCCTCCGGCGCGGTGACCTCGGGATGCGTGGGCGGGTAGTCGAACGCGTGCACGGGGCCGTGCGGCCCGGCGAACGACACGGTCCGTGGCCGGGGCGTCCACTCCGGCCCCCACGCGGGCGAGCCGCCCGCCACGCGCTCGGCCGCCCCGGGATCGTCCGCGTCGATCAGCCACACCCCGGGCGGCGCCGACAGCCCCGACCCGGTCACCAGGATGCGGCTGCCGCGGGCGTCCTCGATCGAGGCGTTCGCCGTCACATCGACGGGCAGATCGGATGCCGCGCCGGTGAGCTCGTCGATCACTATCAGCCGGTCGCCGCCATCGGTGCGCACCGCCGCGATGCGCCCGCCGGACACCGGCTGGAACCACCGCGTGCCCAGCACCCAGATCGCCCCGCCGGTGTCGGCGTCGGCCGGGGCGACCGGCCGCTGCTCGAGATCGGCGGAGACCTGTGCCCGCCAGAGGTTCCACCGGCCGGTGACATCGTCCGCGTACAGCAGGGCGTCCGGGTCCACCCACATCGGCTGCACCGGGGAGCTCTGGCCACCGGCCACGGTGACGGCGTCGACCACGCCGTGGGCCTCGATCCGGCCGACGCGCAACAGCGCGCGATCCCACGGCATGTCGGGATGGTTCCACGCGATCCAGGCGAGACGCTGCCCGTCGGGCGAGAGCGCGGGATGCGCGACGAAGTCGCTTCCCGACGCGAGCCGCACCACGGCGGGCGAGGCGCCGGTGAGGATCTCGACGATGTCGTGCGCGACCCGGCCGTCGGCCGCCGGCGACTCGCGCACGGCCAGCAGTCGTCCGTGCTGCCAGTTGAGCCCGCCGAAGCGCTCGCCGCGGCCGGCGGCCGTCAGTCGCCGTGCCGAGCCGCCCAACGCGTGCTCCCACACGCACTGGTCGGTCTTCTCCACGAAGAACAGGCGGGCGTCGTCGGCGGCGGTCCACGCCCCGCCGCCGTACTCGTGCACGCGGGAGCCCACGTTCCACGGCGCGGGCAGCAGGGTCCCACGGCGCCGGGAGCGCACCGTCATCCTGCCGCCCTCGTCGGGAACGGACTGGCCCCACCAGATGTCGTCGCCGACGAACCGGGCACCGTCCACGCGCGGTGAGGATGACGCCACGAGCGCCGCACTGATCGGGGACGGCCAGGTGCCGTAGGCGAGCGTCGAGGACATGCGCTCCACGCTACTGCGTGGCATCCGATCCGGCACCGGCAGACCCCGGCATCCCAGCAGGCACCCAGCCGACGCCCGAACCGATCCTGGCCGAAGGGCATCCCTTCCGGCATATGCCTCTGTCGATATGCACCTCGCAACAGTGCGTCACACCGCGTGCCGATGGCGACGGATGCCTCTACCGTGGACGCATCGTCGCCCGGGATGCTCCGGGCAGGAGCGACAGCCGAGCCCGGCACCCGCCCGCACACACCGCGCATCCGTGCGCGGTGGCGGCCGCCCGGCCCTCTCGCCCGTGCCCACCGAACAGGAACCGTCCCATGACCCTCGCCGACGATCTGCAGCGCACCTCGCCGATCGTGCCGTTCTCCTTCGAGGTGTATCCGCCGCGCACGCCTGCTTCGGCGACGGCTCTGCACGACACCCTCGCGCACCTGGCGGCCGCCCGGCCGCGGTTCATCTCGGTGACCTACGGGGCGGGCGGATCGACCGGCGGCGCCTCGCTGGACGTGCTGCGGCATCTGCGTGCGCACACCGACGTGGAGCCGCTCGCGCACCTCACGTGCGTGGGGAACACCTATGCGGGCGCGGCGCGGCTGATCCGGGAGTTCCTGGATGCCGGCATCCGGAGCTTCCTCGCGCTGCGCGGCGACCCGCCGGCGGGTGCGAGCGAGGGTGACCCGTTCCTCGGAGATCTGGAGAGCGCTGCCCAGCTCGTGCAGCTGATCGACCGCGTGCAGGCGGAGCGCGCAGCATATGCCGAGGCGGGAATCTCCACGCTGCCGCGCGCTGCGCACGTGGTGCCGGGCGACGGCGTCGAGATCGCGGTGGCGGCGTCCCCGCACGGGCATCCGCGTTCCCGGCATCCACGCGAGCACATCGACGCGCTGCTGGCCAAGCAGGCGGCGGGTGCGACGTTCGCGATCAGCCAGCTGTTCTTCCATGCCGACGACTACCTCGGGTTCGTCGACCGATGCCGCTCGGCGGGGATCGTCATCCCGATCCTGCCCGGCATCATGCCGGTCACCTCGCCGGCGCGCCTGGACCGGGTGCTCGGGCTGACCGGCCACGAGGTTCCCGCCGAGCTGTCCATAAGCCTGCAGATCGAGCCCGATCCGGCGGGGCAACGCGCGATCGGCATCGCCTACGCCGCGCGACTGGCCCGTGAGGTCGTCGCCGGCGGTGCTCCGGGCGTGCACCTGTACGCCTTCAACGACCACGAGACCGTCCTTGCCGTCCTGGGCGAGGCCGGCCTGCACACCCCCATCCAGAAGGAGACCGCACGATGACTGCATTCCCTGCCGGGACGATCCTCGGCTACCCTCGCATCGGCCGACGCCGCGAGCTCAAGCGCGCCGTCGAGGCGCACTGGGCCGGCGCGATCGATGACACCGAGCTGGAGCGCACGGCGGCGGGCCTGCGCCGTGCCGCGCGCGAGCGCCTGGGCACGCTCGGCCTCGGACGGGACGACGGGTCGATCCCCGAGTCGTTCTCCTACTACGACCAGGTGCTGGATGCCGCCGCCGCCGTGGGCGCGCTGCCCGAGCGCTTCGCCGATGTGCGCGAGGACGACGGCACGGTCGGTCTGCGCGCGTACTTCGCCGCCGCGCGCGGCGACGCCGCACACGCGCCGCTGGAGATGACGAAGTGGTTCGACACGAACTATCACTACCTCGTGCCGGAGATCGCGCCGGGCACGATCTTCGCGCGATCGAGCGACCGGCTCGT
>CALKHM010000104.1 GCA_937988695.1 uncultured Microbacterium sp.
GGCGCTCTGGCTCAGGCGCTCTGGCTCAGGCGCTCTGGCTCAGGCGCTCTGGCTCAGGCGCTCTGGCTCCCGCCATGCGCTCGCAGCTCGCCGCACAATGCTCGCAAATCTCGGCACACTGCTGCATGGTCTGATCGTCCGGGCCCAGCCGTCGGCACTGCTCGGCGCAGGCGCGGCAGATAGCAGCGCAGGCGCGGCACGTCTCGACATGCTGATGCGTCCCGAGCAGCATGGCGTTAGCGCTCGTCTCGCAGATGCGCGCGCACGTGAACAGGAGGGCGATGTGCTCCTGCTCGGCATGCTTGCCACCAAGCATCAGGCAGTGTTGTACCGTCTCGAGGCAGATGGCGTAGCAACTGAGGCACTCCTGGATACACTGACGCATCTCCTGGGACAGCGTCACTCCGGCATGGGGCATGTGATCCTCCTGAAACGTGTGGTGACCACGCGGGCTCGTCGCCCGGCCGGACTCCTGGACCGGCGTGCCGCACGCCTGCACGTTCCGGGCCCTGGCTTTATGGGGCATCAAGCGTCGTTCTCGGGTTCAATCCACTCCGTCGTGCTGTGTTGAATGGCCGTCATGCCCGCAGTTTCTCGCGCCGAGGCCCGGTGCGAGCTCCAGCTCGTGGCCGGCACATTCTGCTGTGGCGCTGTGCGCCTCGAAGTAGCGAAGTATAGGGGGATCCCCTACCGGTCACCGGGTTCCAGCCCGATTGCCAGCTGCTTTTATTTTCCGTAAACTGACGAGCGACCCGGAGCTGTCCCCGGGAGACGGCGCGCCGCAGCCGAGCGAGCCACGGTAGAGCCGGGCCAGCGCGCGGCGCGAGACTCGAAATGCGAGACGCCGGAGGTGGTATCGTGATGGATGGATCCGCAGTGCCGGCGGTGCGGCCGCCGAGCGCTGAACGGCGCGCCACGTCGGATGTCGGCGGTGCCGGCGTAGCGGCGACACTGCGTTCGGCGCCCCGGTTGAGCCGCATCCTGCGGGTGCTCGCGCGCCACGGCTTCGTTGGCGCCGTGCGCGGCGAGCGACACTGGCCCTCCCCGGCGCAGGCACGCGAGGCGCTGGAGGAGCTCGGCGTCGTCTTCCTCAAGTTCGGTCAGGTGCTGGCCCTGCGGCGGGACCTCCTGCCGCCGGCGTACATCGACGAGCTGGAGCGGCTCCACGACCGGCTCCCGCCGATGCCGGACGCCGAGGTCCGCGCCACCATCGAGACGGAGCTCGGCAGAGCGGTCGAGGAGTTGTTCGGCACCTTCGAGCTCGAGCCGCTCGCCGCGGCGACCATCGCGCAGGTGCACGTAGCGACGCTCCTCGACGGCCGGCCCGTCGTCGTCAAGGTGCGCCGCGGCGGCCTGTCGGAGCGGATCGCGGAGGACACCGCCGCGCTCGCCTATCTGGCGGCGCTCGCCGAGCAGTTGGCGCCGCGCCTGCGCGCGTTCGACCTCGTCGGGATGGTGCGCGAGTTCCGCGAGAGCCTGCACCGTGAGACCGACCTCAGCCGTGAGGGACAGACGATTCGCCGTTTCCGCGCCGCGCTGGCGGACGTGGACGGCGTGTGGATCCCGGACGTCGTGCCGGAGCGCACGACGCGCGCGGTGCTGACGCTGGAGCACTCGCCGGGGATCCGCATCGACCGGTACGGGGAGGCGCATCCGGCGGCGCGGCCGACGCTGGCACGGCAGCTCGCCACGCTGGTACTCCACCAGGTGTTCGAGACCGGGCTGTTCCATGCCGACCCTCACCCCGGCAACGTCTTCGTGCTGCCTGATGGGCGGCTCTGCCTGCACGACTTCGGCATGATCGGAGAGCTGGACGAGCCACTGCGGGAAGGGCTCACGCAACTCCTGGACGCCGTCGTGCGCGGCGACGCGCGGGCCGCGACGGACGCGTACCTGGAGCTGGGGCTCGTCGGCGAGGACATCGACCGGTCGGCGCTCGAGGCCGATCTGGCGGCACTGCTGCGCGAGGTCCGGGAGCGGCCGCTGGCCGAGATCTCGGTGGGGGATGCGCTCGCGTCGCTCCTGCGGGTCGGGAGCCAGCATAGCGTGCGGAACCCGGGAGAGCTGCTCCTGCTCGCGCGGGCCTTCCTCATCGCCGAGGCGGTCATGCGCCGGCTCGACCCGGATCTCGACGTGCTCGAGATCTTCCGCGGCGAGGCCGCGCGGCTCACCCTGCGGCGGTACTCGCCGGAGCGGCTGCTCCGGGACGGCCGGCGACTCACACGCGACCTCGAGCGCGTGATGCGCGAGGCGCCGGCCGACGCACGTCGCGCCCTCCGGCGCGTTGCCGACGGCGACCTGGGTAGGGTGCACGCGCCGGAGCTCACCGCGCTCGGGCAGCGAATGAGCCGGAACCTCGAGCGGCTCACGGGTGCGGTCGCGTCCGCGGCACTCATCGTTGCTGGCGCCATGCTCGTGATGGTGGAGGGCTGGCACCGCGTCGCCGGCGACGTGCTACTCGTCGTGGGTGTGTTGGGGACCGTCGTCACCGCCATCGGCGCCCTACGAAGACCGCGCTCGTGACGGGCGGCGATAAGGAGGAGCATCAGGTGTACGCAAGCGAGCCGCTGAGCAGGTCGCTGAGCAAGCCGACGTGGCCGTCGCGCCCGCCCACGAGATCATCGAAAGGAGGAGAATGACGTGTCCCGCATCCTTGTAATCGACGACGACCCGACCGTGACCAGCGTGCTGAAGCGCGGACTGGCCTACGAGGGGTTCACCGTGGACACGGCCGGTACCGGCGCTCAGGGACTCGCTATCGCGCGCGATCACGTACCCGACCTCGTGATCCTCGACGTCATGCTGCCGGGCCTCGACGGCTTCGAGGTGCTCGAGCGGCTCCGGAGCGCCGACGCTGAGTTCCCGGTCATGATGCTGACGGCGCGCGACGGGCCGGCGGACCAGGTGCGTGGTCTGGACGGGGGAGCGGACGATTACGTCGTCAAGCCGTTCACCCTCGACGTGCTCGTGGCGCGCGTCAGGGCGCTCCTCCGCCGCCGGGAGCAGGATGCTCCGGAGGTGCTTCGCTTCACCGATCTGAGTCTCGACACCGGCACGCGGCGCGCGTGCCGGATCACGCGCGACATCGAGCTCACGGCCACGGAGTACGAGGTGCTACGCCAGTTCCTCCTCCATCCGCGCCGCGTGCTGCCCAAGCACTTTCTCATGGACCGCGTCTGGGGTTACGACATGAAGGGGAGCTCGAACGTGCTCGAGGTCTACGTCAAGCAGCTCCGCCAGAAGCTGGAGGCCAACGGCGAGCCGCGGCTCATCCACACCTTCCGCGGCGCGGGGTACGTGCTGCGCGAGGAATGAGGAGCGGAAGCAGCGCGCCACGAGCGAACCGTTCGGTGAGCCAGTGACGATGTCGTTGCGGCTGCGACTGGCGCTCTGGTGCAGCGCCCTTACGGGGGCGGTCGTGGTCCTCGTCTGCTTCTACAGCTACGCCGTCCACAGTCGGGCGCACTACGACGAGTTGGACGCCACGCTGTGGAGCGTCACCCGCCATGTCGCCGGAGAGCTCGGCGCCGCCGGCACCGACGTCGAGCGCGCCCGGATCCTCGCGAGCGCCCGCCGGCTCGGCACGGAGGTCCGTATCTACGGCCTGGATGGCCGACGGCACACGCTCCTGCCGATGCCGCCGGTGGTAGACGTGGACGTCCACGCGGTGCTCGCCGGGCCACCGCACCCAGCCTATCCGGCCGTCGCCGCGCTCGCCCCCGCCCTCCACCCACCGGAGCACAGACCGGGCGCCTTCGGGCTCCTGCGAGGCACCGACGGGGCGCGGTGGCGCGTGTTCGTCCTGCCGGACACGACGCTGGAGGGGACGCCGCACTATCTGGCGACGGCGCTCCCGCTCGCCCACCTCGACGCCTCGGTCCGGCAGTTCGCCCGCCTGATGGTTGTCATGGCCGTCCTCGGGTGCGCGCTCACCTTCGTGGCGGGCTGGCTCGTCGCCGGCCGGGCGCTCCGCCCGGTCGCGGTCCTCACCGAGACCGCGCACCGGATCGCGCAGTCGCGCGTCTTCTCACAGCGCGTGGCCGTCGGCGACCCGCACGACGAGCTGAGTCGGCTCGCCACGACGTTCAACGAGATGCTGGCCAGCCTGGAGCAGGCGTACGCCGCCCAGCAGCGCTTCGTCTCCGACGCCTCGCACGAGCTCAGGGCGCCCATCACGGTCATCCAGGCTAACCTGGAGCTCCTGAAGCGCCATGCCGCGATGCCAGCGCCGGAGCGGGAGCAAGCGGTGGCCGAGGCTTACCAGGAATCGGCGCGGCTTGCCCGTCTGGTCGCGGACCTCCTGGCGCTCGCCCGGGCCGACGCGGGCGTACCGATGCGCCGCCAGCGGGTGGAGCTCGACCGGGTGCTGATGACTGTCCTCGGCGAGGCACGGCACCTCACACGCGACCACCGGTTCGAGGTCGAGGCGATCGAGCCGGTGATCGTCGAGGGCGACCCGGACCGACTCAAGCAGCTCCTCCTCATCCCGATCGACAACGCGCTCCGCTACACGCCGGCGAGCGGGCGCGTCGGCGTCGCACTCCGCCGGCGGCGAGGCGTCGTCGAGATCAGCATCCGGGACACCGGCATCGGGATTGCCGCCGAAGACCTGCCGCACGTCTTCGAGCGCTTCTACCGCGCCGACCCGGCCCGCACGCGCGATCCCGGCGGCACCGGCCTCGGTCTCGGCATCGCCCGCTGGATCGCCGTGCAGCACGGCGGCGTGATCGACCTGACGAGCGCACCGGGACAGGGGACGACGGTCAGCATCCGGCTCCCGGTAGTCACGTGACGGCGGACTGGGCCACGCCCGGGCCGCGACCGCACGATCCCCCACGGGCCGCGACGGCAGAACGGCCTTCAGTGCCCCTTCAGCGTGCATTCAGCGTGAGAGTGGACCTTTCGCCCTTCGACGGGCCGCCACCCGCACAGCCCGCCCACCCTTCGGCAGGAGCAGGATGATGGCAGAGAAACCCAGAGCCCGGGTCGCCGTGAACGGCTACGGCGTGATCGGCAAGCGCGTGGCCGACGCGGTCGCGCTGCAGGATGACATGGAGTTGGTCGGCGTCGCCGACGTCGTCTCCGACTACCGCATCCGCGTCGCCGTCGAGCGCGGCTACCCGATCTACGCGGCCGCCGACGAGGCGCGCCCCGTCATGGAGGCGGTCGGCATCCCGGTCGCCGGCTCGCTCGACGACCTGCTCGGCCAGGTTGACGTTGTGCTGGACTGCACTCCGAAGAAGGTCGGTGCCGAGAACCGCCCCCGCTATCAGGCCGCCGGGGTGAAGTCGATCTGGCAGGGCGGCGAGAAGCACGAGGTGGCCGGCTACTCCTTCGTCGCCCAGGTGAACTACGAGGGGGCGCTCGGCCGCGACTCGGCGCGCGTGGTGTCGTGCAACACGACCGCGCTCTCCCGCGTGCTCCACGCGCTGCACCGCCACGGCTGGGTGAAGCGCGCCCGGGCGGTGCTGCTCCGCCGCGGCACCGATCCGTGGGAGTCGCACCTGAACGGGATGATCAACACCGTCATCCCCGAGACGAAGGTGCCGAGCCACCAGGGCCCCGACGCGCAGACGGTGATCCCCGACCTCGACATCACGACGATGGCCGGCGCCGGGCCCTACAACCTGAGCCACATCCACTTCGCGATGGTAGAAACGACGCGGCCGGTGAGTCTCGACGAGTTGCGAGACGCGCTCTGGGACGAGCCGCGCATCGCCTTCGTGCGCAGCGGCGACGGACTGGTGGCGCTCAACAGCGTGGTCGAGCTCATGCGCGACCTCGGCCGCCCGCGCGGCGACATGTGGGAGGTAGCCGTCTGGGAGGACGCGCTCGCCGCCGACGAACGCGAGGTCTATCTCACCTTCCAGGTGCACAACGAGTCGATCGTCGTGCCGGAGACCGTGGACTGCATCCGTGCGCTCACCGGCCTCGAGCGCGACGGGGCGACGTCGATCGCGAAGACCGACGCAGCGCTGGGGATCACGAAGGCGTTCCTGCCGCGCACCACGCAGCCCGTGGCGCACGTCATGGGCGCGGGTGTGGCGCACCCCGAGATCCCCGCAGTGCGCGAGCGGCGCGCGGCATTCATGGAGGTCGGCTTCAAGGGCTCGGAGGAGCCCACGGATCCGGAGCCCGCCCCGGAGCCGCGCTCCTCGTCGGCCCACCCCTCGGCGCGGCGCTCCACGGCGGACCAGTCCGCCGGCACACCCGACGGGAAGGCGTGACCGCCATCCATCGCTGCGGCAGTCGCCGCCGCACGTGTCACAGAACGAGGTGAGACAGAATGCGTGAAGTCGTCCTCGAGGCCGGCGGCCTCCTTCGCGGGAGCTCCGCCCCGGCGCTGCAGACCTTCCTGGAGCGCCAGCCCGGCGTGCACCACGCCGAGGCGGGCTACCTGAGCGAGACGGTGACCGTCGGCTTCGACGAGACGGTGACCACCCAGGCCGAGATCGAGCGGCTGATCGAGGCGTGCGGCTATCACTGCCGCGGCGAGGTGGTGCCGCGCCACCTCTGCGCCCCCGAGCCCGGGGTCGCCGCCGACCACCGTCCACCGATGCTGGAAGCGCCGGCGCGCGGTGGAGCCGCCGCCCACGCACGGAACGCCGCCCCTGCGCACGCAGGCCATGCCCCACCGGCCCACGCGGGGCACGCCACCACGTCCGCGCAGGCGCCGGTGTCGCCGGTGTCGCCGGTGTCGCCGGTGTCGCACCCGACGGCGCAGCTCGCCCACGAGATGGGCCACGGCGCCGGGATGGACATGGAGTCGATGGTACGCGACGTCCGCCGCCGCTTCTGGGTGACGCTCGCGCTCTCCCTCGGTGTCGTGCTCTACTCGCCGATGGCGGAGATGCTCTTCGGACTGCGGCTGGCGGCCCCGTTCGGGCTGTCGAACAACGTCCTGATGTTCCTCCTCTCGACGCCGGCGATCCTGTGGGGCGGGCAGATGTTCTTCGTCGGCGGCTGGCGCGCGCTCAAGAACCGGGTGCTCGACATGTCGGTGCTCGTCGCGCTCTCGGTGGGCGCGGGCTACCTGTTCAGCATCGTCACCACCTTCCTGGTCGAGGGGGAGACGTTCTACGAAGCGGTGGTGATGCTGCTCGTCTTCATCCTCTTCGGGCACTGGATGGAGATGCGGGCGCGGGCCGGCGCCTCGAACGCGATGCGGGCGCTGCTCGACCTGGCGCCGCCGATGGCGACGGTCATCCGCGACGGGCAGCCGGTGGAGATCCCGACCTCCGAGGTGCTCCAGGGGGAGACCGTCCTCATCCGGCCGGGCAACAAGATCCCGGTGGACGGGGAGGTGCTCGACGGTGAGTCGAAGGTGGACGAGTCGATGATCACCGGCGAAAGCCTGCCGCTGGACAAACGGCCGGGCGACACGGTCACGGGCGGCACGATCAACCTGATGGGCACTTTCCGCTTCCGGGCGACGAAGGTCGGCGCGGACACGGCTCTCGCCCAGATCGTCAAGCTGGTGCAGATCGCGCAGAACTCCAAGGCGCCGGCCCAGCGACTGGCCGACAGCGCGGCCCAGCTCCTCGTGGTGGCGGCCATCGTCCTCGGCGTCCTGACCTTCGCCGGCTGGTACTGGATCGGTGGCGAGCCGGCGATGTTCGCCATGACGCTGGCGATCACCGTGGTGGTCATCGCCTGCCCGGACGCGCTCGGCCTGGCCACACCGACGGCGGTGATGATCGGCACCGGCTTGGGCGCCCTGAACGGGATCCTCTTCAAGAACGCGACCGCCCTCGAGCAGGCGAGCAAGATCCAGATGATCGTCTTCGACAAGACCGGCACGCTCACCGTCGGTCAGCCGCGGGTCGTCGAGGTGACCGTCGACCCCTCGAGCCCGGTCGCCGAGGACGAGTTCGTGCGCCTGGTGGGCTCGGCGGAGCAGTCGAGCGAGCACCCGCTGGCCCGTGCCGTGGTCGACCACGCGCGCGAGCGGAACCTCGCGCTCGCCGACGCGACCGGCTTCGAGGGGATCGCCGGGCACGGGCTGCGGGCGACGGTGGACAGCCGCACGATCCTGGTGGGGAATCGCAAGCTGATGCAGGACAACGGCGTCGCGCTGGATGGCCTGGGGACACGCGCGAGCGAGATGCAGGGCGCGGGGCGAACGGTCTTCTTCGCCGCCATCGACGGGCGCCCCGGCGGCCTCATCGCCATCGCCGACGCCATCCGCCCCTCCTCCCGCCGCGCGATCGAGGAGCTGCACGCGCGAGGCGTCCAGGTGGCGATGCTCTCTGGGGACAACCAGGCGACCGCCGAGCGGATCGCGGCGGAGCTGGGGATGGACACCGTCTTCGCCGACGTCCTCCCGGGGCAGAAGGCCGACAAGGTGCGGGAGCTGCAGCGCCAGGGCAAGCTGGTCGCCATGGTTGGCGACGGCGTCAACGACGCGCCGGCGCTCGCACAGGCGGACGTCGGCATCGCCATCGGCGCGGGGACCGACGTCGCCATGGAGACGGCGGACGTGGTGCTCATGAAGAGCGACCCGTACGACGTGCTCGGGGCGATCGCGCTCAGCCGCGCGACGGTGCGCAAGATGAGGCAGAACCTCTGGTGGGCAGCCGGCTACAACATCCTCGCTTTCCCGATCGCGGCCGGTGTCTTCTATCCAAGCCTCGGCATCCTGCTGAGCCCCTGGATGGCTGCGGCCTCGATGTCGGGCAGCTCGCTCATCGTCGCGGTGAACGCGATGCTGCTCAAGTGGACCCGCCTGCCCGGTATCCGCCGGCAGACGCCGGGCGGACCGATCGACGATCACGCCCCAGCGGCGGGCGCCGACACGGCGGGACCCCAGCGCGTGGCTGCAGCATGAGCGCGCCCCCGCATGAGGGAGCGAGAGGCACCGGTCGGGAGCGCGAGGCCTAATGAGAGAAGTCACCGAAAGGAGTCACGATGCAGATGGCCATGGCAGGCACGATCGGCACACTCGTCGCACACGGCAAGGGCATCCTCGCGGCCGACGAGAGCCAGGCCACGATAAGGAGGCGCTTCGAACCGTATGAGATCGAGCCCACTACGGAGAACCAACGCCGCTACCGGCAGATGCTGTTCACGACGCCGGGGCTGGCGGAGTATATCTCCGGTGTGATCCTGTACGATGAAACGCTGCGGCAGCACGCCGACGACGGCCGGTCGTTCGTCGCTCTCCTCGCCGCGAATGGGATCGTCCCGGGAGTCAAGGTGGACGCGGGCACCAGGCCGCTGGCCGGAGCGCCGGGTGAGTCGATCACCGAGGGACTCGATGGCCTGCGCGCGCGACTGGAGGAGTACAGGACTCTCGGTGCCCGCTTCGCCAAGTGGCGCGCCGTGATTACGATCGGCGACGGTCGTCCGAGCAGCTACTGCCTCGACACGAACTCGCATGCCCTCGCCCGGTACACTGCACTATGTCAGGAGGCCGGGCTGGTTCCGATCGTCGAGCCGGAGGTCCTCATGGATGGCACGCATTCACTGGAGCGGAGCTTCGAGGTCGCGGAGGCGACGCTGGAGCGCGTCTTCGCCGCGCTCCGGTCCCAGCGCGTGGCCCTCGAGCATCTCCTCCTCAAGCCCAGCATGGTGGTACCCGGCGTCGACAGCCCGGACCAGGCTGGCATACAGGACGTGGCCGAGGCGACCGTGCGTTGCCTGCGGCGGGCCGTGCCCGCGGCCGTGCCGGGCATCGTCTTCCTCTCCGGCGGGCAGGACGCGCTGCTCGCCACCGCGCACCTGAACGCCATGAACGCCATGCCGGCCGTGCATCCGCCGGCGGTGCATCCATGGCCGCTCAGCTTCTCCTTCGCACGGGCGCTGCAGGGGCCAGCGCTGGACGCCTGGCGAGGTGAGCCGCGCAACGTTCCGGCGGGACAGCGCGCGTTCCGTCACCGCGCCCGCTGCAACAGCGCGGCAAGCGAGGGCCGGTACTCGCCAGAGATGGAGGACCCGGCCGCGGGTACGTTCGTCGAGCAGGTCCGAGGATGACGAGGACTACTGCCGCACTCACAACCACCACCACGGACGAGACACACGTGTACACCAAGCTACTGGTCCCCCTCGACGGCTCCTCGTACAGCGAGCGCGCCCTTCCCGTGGCGCTCGCGCTGGCCCGCCGGTCGGCCGCAGAGATCGATCTCGTGCACATCCACGATCTACCCATGGTGTCCGGCCCAGCCCCGAGGTACGACACGCGGTTCGACGCCGAGATGCGGGAGGCGATGCGCGCGGAGCTGGAGGCCGTGGCGGAGCGGCTCCGGCAGGAGACGGACGTGCCGCTTCGGACGACCTTCCTGGACGGGCCCGTCGCGCCGACGCTCGCGGCATACGCGGCCAACCACCTGCCGCCGCTGATCGTCATGACGACGCACGGCCGCGGCGGCTTGAGCCGCCTCTGGCTCGGCAGCGTGGCCGATGCGCTCGTCCGGAACACTGGCGTGCCGGTGCTGCTCGTCCGGGGCGAGGGGGAGCCGCCGACCGACGTTGCGGCGCCCGTCTTCCGTCACGTGCTCGTACCGCTCGACGGCTCCGAGCGCGCCGAGGCGGTGCTCGAGCACGCCGTACGCCTCGGCGCGCCCCGCGCGGCGACGTACACGCTGCTCACCGTCGTGGCGCCGCGCCTGATGTTCGCGCGCTCGTATCCGCGCATGAGGACACCGCCAGTCGACCAGGACGACCTCGAGCCGCGCCTGGCCGAGGCGCAGGCTTACCTCGATCGCGTTGCCGGGGAGCTGCGGCGCTCGGGTGCAACGGTGGCGACCCGGGTGATGGTGAACCTGCAAACGGCACAGGGCATCCTCGAGGCCGCGGCTTCAGAGGGCGCCGATCTCATCGCGCTGGCCACGCGCGGCCGCGGCGCGGTCCCGCGCCTCATGCTCGGCAGCGTCGCGGACAAGGTCGTGCGTGGTGCGGAAACGCCCGTTCTGGTGATTCGACCGATGGACATGGAGCCGGAGTTGGCACCACCGGGCCCGGACGAACAGGGGGGAGGGTGAGCATCACAGCGTCATGCGCCGATCATGCGCGTGACGATGAGGCCGGCGACGACGAGCAGTGCGATCCAGCACGACCAGTACAACGCCTCATACCACCACACGCGTTCGGAGCCGTCCTCGTGCTCGAGCCGGTGGCGCTCGCGCATGCCCCACGCGTGGAGCACCGCCCCGGCGATCACGAGGACGACGGCGTAGCGCCCGACGTACGCGGCGATGAGGGCCCCGACGCCGGCACCGAGAACGGCAGCCCCGGTGATGGAGACGAGTTCGGCACGCTTCAACCGCGCCCGCTGGCGCTCGGTCTCCACGCCACCCGCGGCGGGCGATGAGGGGATCCCGGCCTCCACGTGCATCGTCAGCCGATGAACAGGTGGCCCAACCCCACGTACTCGGAGGCGGCGTACTCCTCGAACACACACCCATAGGGCGACGCTGCAGCTGGTGCCGCTCGGTCAGGTGCCGTCGGACGTGGGTCGGCCGGGACGTCACGGGGTGCACCGCCCGTTGCCCGCGGTGAGGAGGCGACGGCGCCCGTGGTCGGGAGGTGTCCGGCAGCGACCCAGGACGGACGAGTTATGAACGTGGTCATGTGAACCTCCGATGTCGTGACGTCATGGGACAACCGTCTGCCATCTTGCCCGGTACACCTCTGCTCCCGACGGCGGCGGCCACACTCGTGAGCGGTGCCGATCTCAGCCCGGCCACGGCAGTACGATCGCGAGCAGCAGGACGAACGAGGCGACGGCGAGCGCCGCCCGCCCGCGCCCGAGCCCCGACTCCGCCTGCTGGGCCGGCGGATGCCCGGTGCCAGCGAAGGCCCAGGCGATGAACGCCCACATGAGCCAGTGGCGCGAGTAGAACAGGCCGGCCGCGACCATCAGCGCGATGACCGCCCGCCCGAGGATGGCCGCTCGGCGGCCACCGAGCAGGGCGTAGGCGATGTGGCCACCATCGAGCTGCCCGACCGGCGCGAGATTCAGCGCCGTCACCACGAGGCCGATCCAGCCGGCGAAGGCGAGCGCACCGAGCTGCACGGCCTCCTGCGGCGAGGCGCCGGTGACGAGCGTATAGATCGCGCCCAGGAGAAATGACGACGCGGGCGTGATGCCGCCGTGCACGGCGACCGCCTCGCCGCGCAGTCCGACGGCGAGCGCGACCAGCGTGGCGGCAAGCCCGGCGAGCGGACCGGCGACCGCGATGTCGAACGTGGCGGCTCGATCGCGCGCGACGCTCCGCATCCGGATGAACGCCCCGAAGGTGCCCAGGAAGACCGGCGCGGGGATGAAATATGGGAGCGTGACGTCCACGCCGCGGCGGCGCGCGACCACGTAGTGCCCGAGCTCGTGGATGCCGAGGATGCCGACCAACGCGAGCGCGTACGGCACACCGAGCAACCACCGCGTCGGCTCGGCCACGAGGTCGACGCCCTGATGCAGCGCCCCGGCCCACGTGGTCGTGACGAGCGTCGCCAGGAAGAGGACCGCCGGCCACGGCGAGGCCGCTCGATGGCGGCCGCCGGACGGCACCCCCGTTGCGCCGTTTCCGCCGGCGGTGCGGACATCCTCCGCGAGCGGCTGGCGCCGATACGTCTCCACGTCGGGCTCTCGCGTCATCATGTCCTCGCGTCCTCGTGCCATTTTGCCTCGCATCACCGGGACTCGTCGCGTCCGGAGACCAGCCGTCGGCCCGCCAGCAATCCCTACGAGCCAGGCGGAGCAGCGTCCAGTCCCCATCGCAGCCGCTGGTATGCGAAGGATGCCAGCGCAAGATGAACGTCACCTGAGGACGGTCTGAGAACATCGCAACCTCACGCCGCACCCGGGGGCGGGCAGCGCGGTACGATCACTCGATGGCCGCACGAGGATGATCGGGACCATCGGGCCCTCATCCGCCCGGAGCGGGTGGGCCGTGACGGGTCAGCGACACCGACCGGGTAGCGCCAGGTGGCAGCACGACCCGCTCGTCATCGACCACGAGCGTGACTTCCGCGGCGGCGCACGGCGCGCTCGTGACGGTGAGCGCGGCCGGCGTCAGGTCGACCGACAGTGTGTGCCCGCGGTAGCGCAGTTGGAAGGAGAGGCGCCGGAGCTCGTCCGGAAGCGCCGGGTGGAAGCGAAGCTCGCCGCCGCGCAGCTCGAGCCCCGTGTAGCAGCGTTGCAGCAGGTCCACCGTGCCGGCCATCGCGCCCAGGTGGATCCCCTCGGCCGTGGTTCCGCCCTGGATGTCGTCGACGTCGCTGCGCAGCGCCTCGGCGAAGAGCGGCCAGGAGCGGCGCCGTGCCGAGCGGGCGAGCACCCAAGCGTGCACGACCCCGCTCAGGGTGGAGCCTTCCGAGGTCCGCCGCAGGTAGTAGTCGATCGTCCGCGGGATCATGGCGCTATCGAAGCCATAGCCGAGCCGGGCTAAGAGCTCCACCAGCTCGTCGGCCGAGAAGAGGTAGAAGAGCATGAGCATGTCGGCCTGCTTCGCCGCCTTGTAGCGATTGGGCGAGTCTCCCTCCGCCTCGAGGATCAGGTCGAGGCGCCGGATGTTGCCGTAGCGGCGGCGGTACCCTTCCCAGTCGAGCTCCTGGAGCGCGTCGTAACCCTCGAACTGGCTCGGGATGCCGTCGTCGTGGAAGGGCAGGAACAGCTTGCGGCTCACGTCCTCCCACCGCTCCAGCTCCTCCCGCTCGATGCCGAGCGTCTCGCGCAGCTCGCGTCCGCGGTCCGCCGGGAGGAGCTCGGACACCTCGAGAGCGCGCGCGAGACACCAGCTGGCCATCACGTTGGTGTACGTATTGTTGTCCAGCCCCGGCTGGTCGCTCTCGGGATAGCGGTCGTGGAACTCGTCGGGCCCGAGGACGCCACGGATGTCGTAGCGGCCACGCACCTCGTTCCACTGCGCGATGCTCACCCAGAAGCGGGCGATCTCGAGCAGGAGCTCGGCGCCGTACGCGTAGAGGAACTCGGCGTCGCCCGTGGCCTGGTAGTACTGCCAGACATTGTAGGCGACGGCGGCCCCAACGTGCCGCTGCAGGTGCGTGTCGTCCCGGATCCAGCGCCCGGAGCGCGGGTTGAGGAACATCACGTCCGTCTCCTCGCGCCCGTTGCTGCCGCTCTGCCAGGGGAACATGGCGCCCCGGTAGCCGGCCGCGCGCGCCGCCCAGCGGGCCTCGGGCAGCCGGCGATAGCGGTAGAGCAGCAGCGCGCGGGCGAGCATGGGCAGGCGCAGGCCGAGGAAGGGGAAGATGAACAGCTCGTCCCAGAAGACGTGGCCGCGGTAGCCCTCACCGTGCCACCCGCGCGCCGGCACGCCGACGTCGAGCTCCATGGTGTGCGAGGAGGCGGTCTGCAGCAGGTGGAAGACGTGGAGACGCACGACGAGGTGCGTGCGGTGAGCGGCGTCCGCGTCGATCTCCACGGCGTCCAGGTCGCAGCGGTCCCAGAGCTGCGCCCAGGCCAGCCCGTGGCTCGTGACGAGCTCGTCGAACGAGCCGGCGCGCGCCAGCGTGGTCCGCGCCTCCGTGACGCTGTCGGCGCTCGCGCGGTCGCGGGACGTGTGGATCGCCACGAGCTTCTCCACCTCCACCCGCTCGCCGGCGGCGAGATCCAGCACGAGATCCTGGCCAACGCGGGCGGGCTCGCGCACGACCCGCCGCTCGATCATGCCAGCGTGCTCGCCGGCGGCCACTCGGAGCCGGGCGGCGAGTACGAGGCGCAGCTGGGACTGGGTGGTCTCGGCCTCCAGCAGCACGGTCTCGGCATCCGGCGCAGAGGTGGCGTGCACGCGCACGTGCGCGCCGTCGAACGGGCGGTAGCGCAGCACGCCGGCGTTGCTGACCCGTCCGTCGAGGAGTGCGCGCACGGTGAGCCGGCCCGTCCAGCTGCCGGCAGTGATGGCCACGTGTTGGCCGGCCAGGTGCCGCTCGCGCATGTGCACGAACCGACGCTCGACGAGCTGCGTCTCCCGACCGCGCGAGTCACGCACGGTCACACGGCGTTCGTACACGCCGCAGCGCAGATCGAGCGACTGCCGATACGCCAGGATCTCGACGCGCCGCAGGTCCAGCCAGTCGCCATCGTCGATCCGGAAGGTCAGCGGGAGCCAGTTGGGCAGGTTGGCGAGGTCCTCGTGCTCGACCGGCCGCCCGTCGATCATCGAGGTGAGGCGATTGTAGCCGCCGGCGAGATAGGAGCCCGGGTAGTGCACATCGTCCGCGTCCGACTCCGCCGCCGCGCCGCGGGTGACGAAGTAGCCGTTGCCGAGCGCGAGCAGCGTCTCGCGCCGCGGCTCGAGCGCGGGGTCGAATTCCTCGTAGACGAGGATCCACGGGTCCGGCGTGCTCGCCGCGTCGGCAGCGATCCCGGTGCCACGTCCTTCAGGTCGCCGGGGGCGCTCCTGTGCGTCGGGTCCGGCGACCTCGCTCTCGGCGACCTCGATCCACGAGAGATCCGGCACCACGACGTCGGCGCCATGTGCGAGCAGCGCCTCGCGCTGCCCCACCTGCCCGGCATGGTCCACGCCGACGACGAGACCGAAGCCGCCCGCGCGTCCGGCCTCCACGCCCGCCATCGCGTCCTCGACCACGACCGCGCGATCCGCCGCCACCACCCCCAACCGCCGCGCGGCTTCGTGGAAGGTGTCGGGCGCGGGTTTGCCCCGCAGGCCCAACTCCTGCCGGTCGTGCCCGTCGACCGTCGCGTCGAACAGCGACGAGAGTTGGGTCACGCGCAGGATCTCGACACTGTTCCGGCTCGCGGTCACCAGCGCGGTCCTGATCCCGAGCGCACGCAGACGGTGGATGAGGCCGACCGTGGCCGGATAGACCTCGACGCCGTGGCTGCGGACGTGGTCGAGGAAGAGACGGTTCTTGCGCGCGCCGAGACCGTACACCGTGTCCCGGTCGGCACCGTCGCCGGGACTCCCCTCCGGCAACGCGATGCCACGCGCTGCCAGGAAGCTGCGGATCCCGTCGTGGCGTGGCCGGCCGTCCATGTACGTCCGGTAGTCCTGAGGCGCGAAGGGCACGAGCGGGAGGCCCTCCTCCCGGGCGCGCTTCTCCAGGAAGTCGTCGAACATCCGCGTCCACGCCGCGGCGTGGACGCTGGCCGTGTCGGTCACCACGCCATCGAGATCGAACAGGACGGCGTCGAATCGCTCCGGCGTGACCAGGACGACATCTGGACCATCTTCGATGTTCCGCTGGCTGCTCATCGGCGTCTCTCTCCAAACGGTAGCTGAGTGGCGTGGCACCCTCGGCGGCCCTGCCATCGGCCGCCTTCTCGATGGGGCCGAGAGGTGGACCCTCGTGGGTGAGCTCTCGGGTCACGTGCCGTTCACGACGCAACAGCGCTGCCAGGCGTCGTGCGAGGCCGCCGGCGTGTCGGGTTCTCTCACGCGGCATTCACGTCGCGTTCAGGCAGCGACAGCATTCTCCCGCGTGGACACTAGCATGGCTACGACGCCGAGCTGTGGTGCGCTCGAGCGCTCAGCGCGAGCCGCGGTGTCCACGATCCACATGGGGGAAGGTGACGATGACCGATTCCTGGATTCTCTCGTTCGACGGCCTCGGCCTCGCCGACGTGCCACGGGTTGGCGGGATTCACGCCCTTCGTGGGTAGCCTCAGGGCCTTCGGGACGGGCAACATCATCGCCCCGCTTTATCTGCTCGCTGGCGCGACGACCCTCGGACTGGTCGGACGGGAAGCCGAGATCCTCCGCCGCACTCTCGCGGTCTGGCTCGTCTTCACCCCTGCCGGGGGCCTGCTCGTGTGCGTATTCCGGTGACCGCCGGCCCTGCGACTCCACAGGCGACGCCTCGGTGGGTGCGCTGGTCGGCGCTCCTGGCCGTGACCGCGCTCACCGCCGTGTGCTACGTCTTGATCAAGATCGGCCTCGCGGACGCCCCGCCGCTCGTCTTCGGCGCCCTGCGTGCCCTGATCGCCGGCGTCGTCCTGCTGGCCGTCGCCGCATCGCTGCGGGTACCCTTCAGGCCGGCGGTAAGCGACGCTTGGCCGCTCGCCCTGCTGGCCGTCACGGCCACTACCGTGACCTACGGGGCCATGTTTGCGAGCCCCGCGCAAATGGGGGCAGGGCTCGCCTCGGTGCTCGGCAACGTGCAGCCGCTGCTCGTCCTCATACTCGGTGCTCTCGTCCTCGGTGAGCGGCTCACACGGGGCAAGATGCTGGCGCTGGCGACCGGGCTCGCGGGGGTAGGGTTGATCCTCTATCCGGCGTTCACCGCCCCGGCCGATGCCGGTGGCATTGGCAGTGTAACGACCGTGGGCGCCGTGCTGGCCCTCGGCGCTTCGGCCGGGGCGGCAGCCGGGAGTGTCATCGTGAAGCGCATCCGGGTGCGGCCGGGGCTCGTCGCCCTCACCGGGTGGCAACTCGTGATCGGGAGCGTCCCGCTCCTGATCCTGGCGGCGCTGCAACCGGGCGGCCTCACGATCCAGTGGACACCGACTTTCACCCTCGTGCTCCTCTTCCTGGCACTCCTGGGGACCGCGCTGCCGACCACGCTCTGGTTCTGGCTGCTGCAGGGCGAGGATGCCGGCCGGCTCTCGATGTTCCTCTTCCTGATTCCGGTGCTCGGCCTCGGGCTCGGCGCCGTCGCCTTCGGTGAGCGGGTCGGTGTGCTCGAGGGGGCCGGCGTGACCGTCATCGTGCCCGGCCTGCTCGCCGTGTCACGCGAGATGCGCCACGCCCCGTCGGCGAGTGCGTCGGCGAGTCCGCTGGAGGGCGCGCTGGTGGACCCGTGCGACCGTCCGCATTGTCCGTGACCGTCCGCTCAGCCGAGCCACAGGTGGGGCTCAGCTTCCGGCGCGATGCTGACACCGGCGGGTCCGCGCACCATCGGCACCGACGTGGCCGACGGGCGATCCCGCCCCCTCGCCGCTCGCCGGTGCATGACGCCACCACATGACGGCATACCAGCGAACCGATACCAGCGAACCGATACCAGCGATAGAAGACGGAGGACGTGATGCACACATCAATCATGGTTCCCCTCGACGGCTCGTCACGGAGCGATGCGGCCATCCCCGTGGCCGCCACCCTCGCGAAGCAGTCAGGCGCGACCCTGGAGCTGGTCCATGTCGACACGCCGCTGGCCAATCCCGGGCGGGCGTCTATGGTCGACCTCCGGGGTGATGACGCGGAGCCGGGCGCGTGGCGGGCCCAGTTCGAGACTGCCGCCACCCGGCTGTGGGAGACGAGCGGCATCGCCGCGGTGGCGACGCTCCTCACGGGACCGGCCATCGCCACGCTGGAGATGCACGTCGCCGCGCGCGCGCCCGACCTCATCGTCATGACCACACACGGCCTCGGCGGGCCGGGGCGCTTCCTCGTCGGGAGCGTCGCCGATGCCCTGCTCCGGCGCACCGGCGTGCCGATCCTCCTCGTCCGCCGTCCGGCAGTCGCCGCAAACGATCGTAGCGCGGGTAGCCACAGCGTCGATGGCCATACCATTCATGATCGGCCGGGGTTCCGACACGTGCTCATCCCGCTCGACGGCTCCGAGCGCGCCGAAGCGATCGTCCCGCACGCCGTCGCACTCGGCGAGCCCGACACCACGGAATTCACGCTCCTGACCGTGATCGTCCCCCTGCGCGTGACGGCCAATCGTACGACGGCGGATCGTGCAGCGGCCGATCGTGTGTTGGACACCACGCCGGCCTCTCCTCATCCACCCGGACGGCACTGGGACGGGCCGCTCGACGTCATCGAGCGGCGCGAGCGGGAGGCGAGCGCGTACCTGGAGCAGATCGCCACCGAGCTCCGGCAATGCAGCATGACCGTGACCACGCACGTCGTCGTGCACGAGCAGGCAGCACAGGCGATCCTCAACGTGGCCGCCGAATGCCGCGCGGACGTCATCGCCATCGCCACGCACGGCCGGCACCCGCTGCCGCGGTGGGTGATAGGCAGTGTCGCCGACCGGATCGTGGGCGGTACGGATGTACCGGTCCTCGTCTTCCGCCCACGGCCAGCAGAGGCTCGCGATCGGAGTGCCGGGATCTCTGCGACACCGTAACGCCGAGCGGCGCTTCGCCGATCGACCTGCGTCGGCGGGTCTCGCGAGCGGCGGTCGCCCGGTGATCGCCGATTGCGCTTTTCACCGGCTGCCCGGCCCGCCTGGCGAGTGGCGGTCGGGCGGATCGGGACGCGACGCGGATCAGGAGGCCCGACGGCGTGCCCGGTCGTGACATGCGCGCTGGTACACGCTCTGATACTGTTCCACCGACCCTTCCCACCCGAAGTCCCGCGCCATGGCCGCACGAACGAGGCGCCGCCAGGCCATCGGCTCGCGGCGGTGGTCCAGCGCCCGCCGCAGCGCCGCCACGAGGCCGTCCGGCGTGTACTCGTCGAACAGAAACCCCGTGACGCCATCCTCGATGGTGTCGGCCAACCCTCCCACCCGGTGGGCGACCGGGATCGTCCCGTAGCGTTGGGCGCGCATCTGCGTGAGGCCGCAGGGCTCGTAGCGCGACGGCATCAGCAGCAGGTCGGCGCCCGCCATGAGGACGTGCTCCAGCCGGTCGTGAAACGTGAGCCGGACGGCCACACGGTCCGGCCGCGCGGCGGCGAGGGCCGCGAGCCGCCGCGCGTACTCCGGCTCCCCTTCCCCGAGCACGACGAGCTGCACCGGGAACTCCGCCGGCACATCGGCTGCGAGCAGGAGGTCCAGCCCCTTCTGCGCGGCCAGCCGGGCGCAGACGGCGACGACCGGGGTCGCCGCGGCCTCGGGGAGGCCGAACGTCCGCTGGAGCGCCGCCTTGCACTGTCGCTTGCCAGCGAGACCGCCCGCGTCGTACCGGGCCGCGATGTCGGGATCGCGCGCCGGGTTCCAGACGTCCTGGTCGATGCCGTTGGTGATGCCGACCAGCCGGTCCTCGAGCGCGGCGAAGGCGCCATGCAGTCCGAAGCCGGTGTCGGGCGCGCACAGCTCGCGCGCATGGGTCGGGCTCACGGTCACGACCGCGTCGGCGAACGCCATGCCCCCCTTGAGCAGGTTCACGCGGCCGTACCACTCGAGGAGCCGCCAGTCGTAGAGCCACGCGGGGAGGCCGAGCCGCTGCAGCGTCTCGGGGGCGCAGTGCCCCTGATACCCCGCGTTGTGAACCGACAGGACGCTGGCGAGGCGCCGGTGGAACGACTCCTTCCCCCAGTCGGTGCGCAGGTAGACCGGTGCGAGGGCGGTGTGCCAGTCGTGGGCATGCACGACGCGCGCTTCTGGGGCGACCCAGGGCAGGATGGAGAGTGCCGCGCGGCAAAATAGCGCGAAACGCCATGGGTTGTCCGGGTAATCCGTCCCTCCCTCGCCGTAGAGCCCCGGCCGGTCGAAGGCCTCCGGGAGATCCAGGAAGAGGACGCGCTCGGGCCCGGAGCCCTCGGCCTCGTCCAGGGCGGCCTCGAAGATCCGGGCGTGGGTCGACCAGCCCGCGAGCTCCACGGTGAAGCGCGGCCCGACCGGCTGGAGGTGCGGGACCCTGTCGCGCACGGTACGGTAGAGAGGCATCAGCACGGTCACCGACTGGCCGGCGGCACTCTGATGCCTCGCCAGCGCCGCGACCGCCTCCCCCAAACCCCCAGTTCGCGCGAACGGCCAGCATTCGGCCGTCAGGTGCACGATGCCGCCGGGCGGGCCGGCAGGCGGCCAGACGGGCGGGCGTGGCATGGCCGGGAGCGTTACGACGCGCGCCCCCGGGAGCGAGGGGCGGATGGCCGGCACGGTTGGCGCGCGGTACAGAGCGGATTTCATGGTGCGAAGTACGAGGAGCCTACCGCTTCCCGGCGGCGACGCGAGCATCAGGAGCGCCGGATCGTTGGCGAACGGTGGTCAGGCCGCCTGAAGGAGCGCTGAGGGCGGCGTGAATGCTGGTGGTCCATGGAGCGCTCTACTGTTCCGGTGCTACATCGCGCTGCGTCGCTCCTTCACCGGCTCCTCAGGCACGCCTCAGGTGGGGGGCGTATCATATGGGCATCAGGACATCATGTGGGCATCAGGACAGTGGCCACCGCAGTCACGGAGCGACATCATGTCACATCCTCTGGGCCCCCCAACGGCTTCGGGTGCCATGACCGACCATACAGCGGCGAGGTCGAGCGTACCGGCCACTCCGCGACACTCGCCACCGGCGGACGCGCTGGCGTACGAGGCGTGGCGGATCGCCGGGCTCCACCACGCAGACTGTCGTGGTGCTGCGACGCTGGGGACCGTTGACGTCGCGCGTCCTGCGGATCCGGCGACCGGGGTCCGAGCCTGATGGACCACTCGCGTGGCGACCGGGTGCCCCGCCGGGCGCCGGCACCACCACCCGGCGGCCACGTTCCCCGCCGCAGCCGCCGTCGTGTCCCGTCTCCGCCGGGCACGCACCGCGTGCGGGCGCTCGGGCAGCGCCTCGGCGCGGCGATGACCCCGGATTGTGGCTGGCCCGAGCAGTTCCGGCGCCTGCGCCGGAAGCTCGTCTGGACCACCGTGATCCTCCTGGTGGTGAGCGTCCCGGTGCTCGTCTTCGCGCTCGTCGGCCTGCCGCACGTCTTCCGCAATCCCCTCGTGCGCAACGTCCTCGCGGAGGGGAGCGCCGCTGGCGTACCGGCCGTCTCCGACGCGCGCTTCGGCGCCACGGCGACGCTGCTCACCGGCACCAGGCTCACCACGGGGAACCAAGTCGAGGTGCTCGCGGACGGGGACGGCACGTTCCCGCCCCTCTGGGCCGACCTCCGCTCGGCCCGGCGGTCGGTCACCGTGCAGATGTACTACGCCGGACCCGGCGCGGTGGCCGACAGCGCCACCCGCATCCTGGCGGGCCGCGCCCGGGCCGGCGTTGACGTGTACTTCCTCTACGACTCGTTCGGCGCGCAGGACTTCCCCCGACGCTACGTCGACACGCTCCGCGCGGCCGGTGCGCGCACGGCCGAGTTCCGGCCGATCCGCTGGTACGCCCTCGACCGGGCGAATCACCGCTCGCACGTTCGCGGCATCGTCGTCGACGGCGCGGTCGGCTACACCGGCGGCTTCGGGTTCGACGACAAGTGGCTCGGACGAGGACGACGCCCGGGCGAGTGGCGAGAGACGAACGCCCGCTTCACGGGGCCGGCCGTGCGGCAGTTGCAGTCGGTCTTCGTCGCCAAGTGGGCCGAGGCGACCGGAGAGCTCCTGACCGACGTCGCCCTCGAGCCGGATGTCGACTCTCCGGTGGACGGCCCGTCTCCCGTGCCAGCAGCGGGCAGCGCGACCACCGGCGCGACCGCCGGCACGACCGGCGGCGCGCCGCCGGGATCCCTGCCGGGCGATACGGCAGCCCTGCTCTACAGCCCGCCGTTGACGGGCAGCACGACGGCGGAGCGGCTACTCGCCCTGTCGATTGCCGGCGCACGGCGGACCCTCTACGTGAGCAACGCCTACTTCGTCCCGCACGCGGACTTCGTCCAGCTGCTGGTCCGCGCCGCGCAGCGGGGCGTGGACGTGCGCATCCTCACGAACAGCGTGCAGACAGACGTCAAGACCACCTGGCTGGCCGGTCGGAGCCGCTACGAGACACTGCTGACGGCGGGGGTACGCATCTACGAGTACCGGCCGACCACGATCCACGCCAAGACCTTCGTCGTCGACGGCGTCTGGTCGGCGGTGGCGACGATGAACTTCGACAACCGCTCGCTCGCCTACAACAACGAGGTCGCACTGGTCACCCGCGACCGACGTGTCGGCGCGACGCTGGACTCGCTCTTCCTGGAGGACCTGCGCTACGCCGACGAGATCCGGCTCGACGCGTTTCGCCGCCGCCCGTGGACGACGCGGCTCCGCGAGCGGGGTGCCAGCCTCATCGCGGGGTTACTGTAGGGCATGTGCTTCTCCGCCACCGCCAGCTTCACCACGGCCGCCGTACTCGTCCCGGCGGGTGCCTTCACCATCCAGCGCGCCTGGACGACCGACCGCCGGTACCTGGCGATCGGTGCCCTGCCGCTGCTGTTCGGCCTTCAGCAATTCAGCGAGGGGATGGTGTGGATGGGGGGCGCCTACCAGGCCCCCGCGCTCGTCGCGACGTTCTCCCTGGCCTACATGTTCTTCACCTGGTTCCTCTGGCCGGTATGGGTGCCCTTCGCGACGTTCTTCACGGAGCCGGCGCGGCGAAAACCGCTCTACCTCCTGTTCGCGATCGCCGGCGGGGCGCTCGGTGGCCTGCAGTACGTGCCGTACTTCGCCCACGACGGGTGGCTCGTCACGACCTTCCTCGGCCGGGCCATCGCCTACGGGGGCACCGAGTTGCTCGACTTCGTCATCGGCCGGACCACCACCTACACGATCTACCTCGTCATCATCATCGCGCCGCTGCTGATCGCGTCGGACCGGCGCCTACGGGTGTTCGGCGTGCTGGTGGGCCTGGTCTTCGTGACGACGTACCTCTTCTTCCGCTTCGCCTACGTCTCGGTGTTCTGCTTCGGCGGCGCCCTGATGTCGCTCTACCTCGTCTGCATCATCTTCCAGCTGGAACGGCGACAGCCGGCGGGCGAGCTGGCCGCTGCGTAGAGACGCGGTCGGACGCCCGCGGCCCGAGAGTTCAGCCGTCGTTCAGCATCCATTCAGCGAGTCGTGCCATCCTCACGCCACGCCTCGGAGAGCAGCGAACGAGAGAACCGCGAAGGCCCCCATCGGTGGATGGAAGGAGCAACGGATGTCGCAGCGAAGTGAACCAGCCGTACCGGTGTCAGGAGACCAGCCGTCACGCGAGCCACCATCCGCCCCGACCCGGGCGCGGGATTCCATCGAGCAGGCGTCCGAGGAGAGCTTTCCGGCCAGCGACCCGCCGGCGTGGCTGCCGCTCCACCCCGGGGTACCCGGGACACACGATGATCAGTAGGCCGTCACATCGCACGTTGGCGAACGCGCGAGCTGCCTTCCCTGCCGCTGATCCTCGTGCCTTTGCCGGCGAGAGGTGACGAGCCGATGCACCTGTGGCATGTCAACTCCGACGCGCGACGGATCCCGCGCCGGGTGAGCCCCGCCGATCTGGTGACCCTCGAGATCGGCACCTGGCCCGTCGAGCCCGGGCAGGCCGTGTGGGTCACCTTCAGCATCACCACGCCCGAGCCGGCGACGGATGGCACCGCCCCAGACTTACCGCCATCGACCGCCGGCGGACGGGTCGATGCGGTGTGGCGGCACAACGCGGGACCGAACAGCTACTGGCAGGCGGAGCTCGGCCCGTTCGACGCGGGCGTGGTGGTCCACTACCAGGTGCACGGCCGCTCACTGGCCGGTGAGGTCGTCGGCCCCACGGGGGCGTTCACCGTTGGGCCCAAGCTCCACCTTGCGCTGGTGTGGCATCAGCACCAGCCCCTGTTCCGGGACCTCGCCCACCCGTCGCCTCGCGGCAGCTACACGCAGCCGTGGGGCCGGCTGCACGCCATCCGCGACTACTACGCGATGGCCGCGCTCGTCGCCCAGTATCCTGCGGTCCACCTCACCATCAACGTCACCCCCGTGCTCCTCTGGCAGCTCGAGGACTACGTCGAGCGGGGGGCCACGGACCGGACGCTCGAGCTGACGCGCACGCCGGCGGAGCGGCTGCGCAACGAGGAGCGCGAGGAGATCCTCGCGACGTTCTTCGACGCGCACTGGCACAACCAGATCCTCGTGCATCCGCGCTACGCCGAACTGTTCGCGAAGCGGCAGGCCGACGAGCAGTTCGACACCGGGGAGCTCCGCGACCTGCAGATGTGGTTCAACCTCGCCTGGTTCGGCAAGGAATTCCGGGAGGGTAACGTCCGGCTCGCCACAGGTGAGACCGCGTCCGTGCACCGCTTCGTCGTGCAGCAGCGGGACTTCAGCGCGGCCGACGTCGAGGCGATGATCGCCGAACAGTACAGGATCCTGCGGGCCATCATTCCGCTCCACCGACAGCTCCAGGACGGGGGACAGGTCGAGCTGGCGACGACGCCGTTCTATCATCCGATCCTGCCGCTCCTCGACGACACCGACGCCGCGACGATCGACCGGCCCGGGGCCGCGCACCCGCCGCGGTTCGCGCATCCGGAAGACTCCGATGCCCAGGTGCGCCTCGCCGTCACGCACTACGAGCACTGCTTCGGCCGACCCCCCCGGGGGATGTGGCCCGCCGAGGGGGCGGTGAGCGAGCGCGTGGTCGAGCGGGCGGCGGAGCACGGCTTCGCGTGGCTGGCGACGGACGCGGGCGTCCTCGCCCGCTCCGGCCGGTGGGGGTACCGAACGGACGAGCCCGACGTGCTCTGCCAGCCGTACCGGGCGGAGCGCAGCGCCGGGCGGACGGTGGCAGGGGCGGGGGATGCGCCGGCACAGCTGTCCGGCACCAGCCTCTTCTTCCGCGACGCCTGGCTGGCCGATCAGATCGGCTTCCACTACCAGCACCATGCTGACTACGAGGATGCCGCCCGCGAGTTCCTGAGGCAGATCAAGGAGCGCTTCGCCGAGCGCCTCACCGGCGGCGAAGACCGGGTGCTGACCGTGGTGCTCGACGGCGAGAACGCCTGGAGTGCGTACCGGGAGGACGCGCGGCCGTTCCTGCACGCGCTCTACGGCCTGCTCGCGCTGGACGGCGAGATCCTGACGGTGACACCGGCCGAGTACCTCGCCGGCAACCCGGCGCGCCGCGTTCGTCCGCACCTGCGTGAGGCGCACGCTACGGTCCACGATCTCTTCACCGGGTCGTGGATCGACGAGCTGGGATCGGCGCCCGGCGTGGATCTCGGCACGTGGGCGGGCGAGGCGGAGGAGAATCGCGGGTGGGCGCTGCTCGGCCGGGTTCGCGACGATCTCGCGCGACTCGAACAGCTCGCCATCACCCCGGCCGTGGTCGCCACGGCCTTCGCATCGCTCTACGCCGCCGAGGGGAGCGACTGGTTCTGGTGGCTCGGGGATGATCAGGAGTCGGGCAACGATGCGGCGATGGACGACCTGTTCCGCACGCATCTCGCGAACGTCTACCGCGCGCTCGGGGAGCCACCGCAGGCCTGGCTTGACGAGCACCTCGTGCCACGGAGCGTGTTGTGGACCATCACGCGCCCCGTGGACCCGATCCAGGCCGGGGACCGTCTCGTGGTCCGCACGAACTGCCCGGGCGAGCTGACCTGGCGCGTTGGAAACGCGGCGGTGCAGACGGTGACATTGAGCGCCGTCGGCGGTGTGATGGCGGGCCTGCAGCGCTTCCAGGTGACGCTCGGCCCGTTTGATCTGGCCGAGGGCGGCGCGGTCCGCTTCCACTTTCGGTGCTCCGAGCCGACCTGCGACGGCCGCGCTCCCTGCTGTCGGTGGGATGAACGCGTCGTCCACGTCCTCGCGCCGGCTTCAGCCCCGCCGAGGCAGCCCCGGTAGGCCGCCGCGCATCAGGGCATCGTCAGGGCGCGCCACCGTGGCACTCGTGTCCCTGGACCCGCGCCCCTGGACCCGCGCCCTGGGCCCGCGCCCCTGTCGGGTGCGATCGCGGCGGCCTACCGGGCAGGCGGACGCGCCGTCCGTCCGGTGATCTCGTCGATGTGAATGCCGAACAGGACGATCCGGTGCGGGGCCGGATCGTCCGCCCCGAGTGTGCCGGGGACCAGCTGTCGCAGGAGCGCGACGGCACGCCCGTAGGCGTCGGGTGATCCAACCTGCGGGTCGAGCAGGTGGAAGGTGCCCTTCACCACCGCGCTCTCCCAGTCGAAGGTGTCGCGCACCTCATCGACCTCGAACGCACACCACGGGTGGTGCGCGAGCGTCGCGAGCTTCGTCCCGATGCTCGTCCGGCCATAGATCCAGTTTCCGTCCACCACGTAGTGGATCGGCTCGATGTCCACACGGTCGCGGAAGGAATAGGCGACGCGCCCGACGTGATTCCGGGCGAGCACGGCGCGCGCCTCGGGCTCGTCCAGCCGGACGAACTCGGGAGATGGCGGTGACACGCTCATGCGACTCCCACCGCGACTCCCACCGCGATCACGCCGCCCGCGGCTCGTAGCCGGCTCGCTCGATGGCCGCGAGGATGTCCTCCCGATCGGTGGTGGCGGGGTCGTACGACACGGTCGCCGAGCCGACGGTGACCGTACCGACGCGCACACCCGGGATACGGCCGAGCGCCTCCCGCACGTTGCGGACACAGCCACCGCAGCTCATGCCGCCGATGCGAATGGTGGTCTCCTTCATGGTCATGCCTCCGAAGTTGGGGACCTCTGGAAGGTCGGGCCCGTGGCTGAATCCAGCCTGAGTGGTGCCTGAGCGTGGCGATCCGGCGGAAGCCACGCGGGCACCGGGCCACGCGGGCACCGAGCCACGCGGCCACCGGGCCCCACGCGTCACCGGGCCGGCCACGTCCAGTCGCGGATCTCGGGCATGTCCTCCCCGTGCTCGGCGATGTACCGGGTGTGCTCGATCAGTCTGTCCCGGATCGCCTGCTTCGCGTACGCTGCGATGGAGCCGAGCCGCGGGACGCGGTCGATCACGGCTGCCACCAGATGGAAGCGGTCCATCTCGTTCAGGACGACCATGTCGAAGGGGGTCGTGGTCGTCCCCTCCTCCCTGAAGCCGTGGACGTGGAAGTTGCCGTGGTTGGTCCGACGGTAGGTCAGCCGGTGGATGAGCGACGGGTAGCCGTGATAGGCGAAGATGACGGGCTTGTCGGTCGTGAAGAGCGTATCGAAGTCACGGTCGGCGAGGCCGTGCGGGTGCTCCTCCGCCGACTGGAGCCGCATCAGGTCCACCACGTTGACGACGCGCACCCGGAGCTCGGGGGCGAGCTCGCGCAGCAGGCTCACAGCGGCCAGGGTCTCCAGCGTCGGCACGTCGCCGGCGCAGGCCATGACGACGTCCGGCTCCGTGCCGCGGTCGTTGCTCGCCCACTCCCAGATGCCGATGCCCGCGGTGCAGTGCTTGATGGCGGCATCCATGTCCAGGTACTGGATGGCCGGCTGCTTGCCGGCCACGATGACGTTGACATAGTTGCGGCTCCGCAGGCAGTGGTCGGCGACGCTGAGGAGCGTGTTGGCGTCGGGCGGCAGGTAGACGCGGATCACGTCCGCCTTCTTGTTCATCACCACGTCCAGGAAGCCCGGATCCTGATGCGAGAAGCCGTTGTGGTCCTGCCGCCAGACGTGGGAAGTCAACAGGTAGTTGAGCGACGCGATGGGACGCCGCCACGGGATCTCGCGCGTGACCTTGAGCCACTTGGCGTGCTGGTTGAACATCGAGTCCACGATGTGGATGAAGGCCTCGTAGCAGGAGAAGAGACCGTGGCGGCCGGTGAGCAGGTATCCCTCGAGCCACCCCTGGCAGGTGTGCTCGGAGAGGATCTCCATCACGCGACCGTCCACGGCCAGTTCCTCGTCGTCCGGCTTACGATCGGCCACCCAGGTGCGGTCCGTCACCTCGAACAGCGCGCCGAGCCGGTTCGACGCCGTCTCGTCGGGACCGACGACGCGGAAGTTCCGCCGCTCCATGTTCAGCCTCATCACGTCGCGCAGGAAGGTGCCGAGCACGCGCGTCGCCTCCGCGACCTCCATGCCGGGCGCCGGCACGGCGACGGCGTAGTCGCGGAAGTCAGGGAGCCGGAGATCGTGGAGCAGCAGTCCGCCGTTGGCGTGCGGGTTGGCTCCCATCCGCCGGTGCCCCTCGGGTGCCAGCGCCGCCAGCTCGGGGACCAGCGTTCCGGTCTCGTCAAAGAGCTCCTCCGGACGGTAGCTCCGCATCCACTGCTCCAGGAGCCGCACGTGCTCCGGCCTCGTCGCCATGTCGGCCAGGGGCACCTGGTGCGAGCGCCAGCTGTCCTCCGTCTTCCGGCCATCGACCTCCCTGGGCCCGGTCCAGCCCTTGGGGGTGCGCAGGATGATCATCGGCCACCGGGGACGCTCGACCTCACCGTCGTCGCGCGCAGCCGACTGGATCGCGCGGATCCGTTCGATCACGGTGTCGAGCGTCGCGGCCATCGCCTGGTGCACGGACGCGGGCTCCGTGCCCTCGACGAGGTACGGCTCGTAGCCGTAGCCGCGGAACAGGCTCGTCAGATCCTCGTCGCCGATGCGGGCGAGGATCGTGGGACTCGCGATCTTGTAGCCGTTCAGGTGCAGGACGGGCAGCACCGCACCGTCGGTGGCCGGGTCCAGGAGCTTGTTCGAGTGCCACGCCGCCGCGAGCGGTCCGGTCTCGGCCTCCCCGTCGCCCACGACGCAGGCGACGATCAGCTCGGGGTTGTCGAAGGCGGCGCCGTACGCGTGGGCCAGCGAGTAGCCGAGCTCCCCGCCCTCGTTGATGGAGCCGGGCGTTTCCGGTGCCGCATGGCTCGGGATCCCGCCGGGGAAGGAGAACTGCTTGAAGAGTCGCTGCATCCCCGCGGCGTCGCGCGAGACCTCCGGGTACAGCTCGCTGTAGATGCCCTCGAGATAGGTGTTCGCGACCACGGCCGGCCCGCCGTGCCCCGGGCCGGCGACGAAGATCATGTCCAGGTCGTGCCGCCGGATGACGCGATTGAGGTGTGCATACACGAAGTTCAGCCCGGGTGTGGTCCCCCAGTGGCCCAGCAGGCGCGGCTTGATGTGTGCCAGCGTCAGTGGCTCGCGCAGCAGCGGGTTGTCGAGCAGGTAGATCTGGCCGACCGAGAGGTAGTTGGCGGCGCGCCAGTAGGCGTCGATCGTGTGCAGCTCGGCCGATGAGAGCGGCTCACTGGCCGCTGTGGCTCGCGCCATAGTCGTCGTCATTCCAATCTCCATTGTCATCGCTGCCACAGGATGTACGCCGTCTCCAGCGGTATTCGTGCCTCGGGATGGTACGGCACCAGACGCGGCGTGTAGTCTCCCGCAGCCCGCGAAGCAGGAACGCTCGCGGTGTATTCACAGGCACCGGGCGGTCCCTCAGACGGCCGACCGCTGGCCATCACATGGTACGGTGGCGCGCCGCCGTCGCCGGGCTCGCCGTCGCCGGGCTCGGCGTAGAGTTCGACGCGCACCGCGTCGGGGTCCAGCCCGCCCAGATGGACCTCGAGGGTGAACTCGTGCCGGCCATCGTGCGTCTCCACCCTCACGGGGCCGAAGCGCGCCTCACCCCAGCGCTCGGCGAGGTGGCGTTCCCACTCCGCCAGCCGGGCCGCCGACGCGCCCCCGTCGGCGGCCCGCGCGCGGAAGGCCGCCGCGGCGGGCAGGTAGTAGCGCTCCGTGTACTCGCGCACGGTGCGGTTGGTGGAGAATCGCGACGTCAGCGTGGCCATGCTCGCGCGCATCCGCGCCACCCAGGCCTCCGGGATACCCCGCTCGTCGCGGTCGTAGAACGCCGGGACGATCTCGCGTTCGAGCAGCGCGTAGAGCGTCTCCGCCTGCGCGGCATCCCACACCGGGTCATCGCCATGCTCCTGGCCATCGCCCATGGCCCAGCCGACCTCTGGTGTGTAGGCCTCGGCCCACCACCCATCCAGCTCCGACAGGTTGAGCCCCCCGTTCACGAGGACCTTCATGCCGCTCGTTCCGCTCGCCTCCCAGGGTCGGCGCGGCGTGTTGATCCAGAGGTCCACGCCCTGCACGAGATGCTCCGCGAGGAGCAGGTTGTAGTCGGGGACGAAGACGACCCGCCCCTCCACCTCCGGTCGGCGACTGAAGCGGACCCACTCGGCGATCATCGCCTGGCCGGCGCCGTCGGCGGGATGCGCCTTACCGGCAATGACGAGCTGCACCGGGCGGGCGGGATCGGCGAGCAGGCGGAGCAAGCGCTCCTCGTCGTGGAGGAGGAGGGTCGGGCGCTTGTAGGTCGCGAAGCGGCGGGCGAAGCCGATGGTGAGCACAGCAGGGTCGAGCGCCGTGCGCGCTCTCGCCACCTGCGCCGGCTGCGCGCCCGCCGAGACGAGTTCCCTCGGCAAGCGCTCGCGCACGTACTCTACCAGGCCCTCGCGGTTCGCGGTGCGGAGCGCCCAGAGGTCGGCATCGGGAACGTTCGCCAGGCCGTGACCCACGGCCTCCATGGTGCCGCGCCAACGGTCGGCGCCGCACGCCTCCGTCCACAGGGCATCGGCGGCGGCGGAGTCCCAGGTGGGGACGTGGATGCCGTTCGTCACATGCCCGACCGGAACCTCGTGCTCCGGTCGCCTCGGGAAGAGTGGGCCGAAGAGCCGGCGGCTCACCGCACCGTGCAGCCGGCTCACGCCGTTCACGGCTCCGCTGCCGCGGAGGGCGAGATAGGTCATGTTGAACGCCTCGCCACGATCGTGCGGGTTCTCGCGACCCAGCGCCAGCAGGTCGTCCAGAGGAATCCCGAGCTCCCGCTCGGCGTACGGCCCCAGGTACTGCTCCACGAGCGACGGCGCGAAGCGGTCGAAGCCGGCCGGCACGGCCGTGTGCGTGGTGAAGAGGTTGCCCGCCCGGGTGGCCATGAGCGCCGTCCCGAACGAGCAGCCGTTCGTCGCCGCGAAGCTGCGCGCGCGCTCGAGCACGGCCAGCGCCGCATGCCCCTCGTTCAGGTGGCAGACCTCGGGCGCCAGGCCGAGCGCGTCGAGGAGGCGCCAGCCGCCGATGCCGAGCACGATCTCCTGCTGCAGGCGTAGCTCCGGACCGCCGCCATAGAGCTCACTCGTGATGGCGCGCGCCGCCGGCGGATTCGCCGGGTCGTTGCTGTCGAGGAGGTAGAGGACGCGGCGCTCCACGCGCACCTGCCAGACGCGAAGCCGGATCGGGTACGCCGGCCACGCGAGCTCCACCCGCAGCCACTCGCCTGTCGTGTCACGGACCGGGGTGATCGGCAGTTGGCCGGGATCGTTGTACGGATAGAGCGCCTGCTGGCTCCCGTCAGGCCGGATCGCCTGGCGGAAGTAGCCCTGCTGATAGAGCAGGCCGACGCCAATCACCGGGACATCGAGGTCGCACGCCGCCTTGAGCTGATCACCGGCCACGTTGCCCAGCCCACCGGAGTAGATGGGTAGCGCCTCGCTGAGGGCGAACTCCATGCAGAAGTACGCCACGCCCGTGAGGGGGGCGTCGGGGTGCGTGCGCTGGAACCAGGCCGGCGCATCGCGATGGCGGCGACGGTGCGCCAGGAGCCGCTCGATCCGCTTCCGGTTGGCGGGACGCGCGAGGAAGGCCTCGAGCCGCGCCCGCGAGACCGTCTGCAGCACGACCAATGGGTTGTGTGTCGCGGCCCAGAGCTCGGGATCGAGTAGCGCCCAGAGCTCGTCGCTCCGGTGGTTCCACGCCCAGTGGAGGTCGAGAGCGAGTGACTCGAGCGCCTGACTCTCCAGCGGGGGCGATAGTCCGTCGGATGGGTCGGTTCTCATCTGCGATCGAGCCGGTCGTTCCGAGGGTGGCATTCTCTCGCTCCTCGATGCGGGGAATGGTGGACACAGACGTCTCGCGTGAGCAGGTACGCGAGCAGGGGTGCGAGCAGGTACGTGACCCGAGCGGTACGCGAGCCGTCGGTACGCGAGCAGGGGCGCGAGCAGGGGCGCGATCCGAGTCGGTGGTAGACGACGCCCGCGAATGACAAGGGTGTGGCAGCGAGGTGAATGTCGGCTGAACGGTGGCTGAATCCCCGAGAAGGCACAGTAGGGGCAAAGCAGGACCTACAGTGCCCGAGCAAGGGTGACGCCCAGGCACCCACCGGATACCCGTCATACCCGTCGGATGCGCACCGGGCCTTGGAATCGCTGCCGCGGTACGTGGGACGTGTCGCAACTCGTGGTCCTTCAGGCGCGGCTCAGCTCTGCTTCAGGATCACAGGCGATCGTACATTGAGCGGAACGTGGTCGACACGATGGGTGAGCAACGACGCCGTCGGCCCGCCTGCCAGCCGGAAGGCTCCATATCCGGAGGGGTTCGGAAGAGGGATTCGTGAATGGGAGCGCGCGTCGAGGAGTGACGGACATGATGGTGCACACGATGGCGCGAGCACGCACGACCCTGCCCCTGGAGTCGCCGGATTGCGCCGGTCAGCGGGCGCACGACATCGAGCTGGCATTACGCCGGGTGCCGGGCGTGACCCGAGCCCACGTCAATCCGGCCACGGAGATGGCCTACGTGGAGTACGACCGGGCACAGTGCGACGAGCGACATCTCCGAAGGGCCATCGCTGATCAAGCCAGCACCGATGGAGTTGGCACCGAGCGAGCTAGCGCCGAGCAAGCCAGTACCGATGCCGCTTCGAGACGTGTGGCATGGCGCGGGGCCGCGGCGATCGGCGACGGCGTTCGTGGCGCGTGGAAACGTGGCGCGTGGAAGCGCCAAGCCACGCGGCTGGCGCCGCTCGTCGGTGTGGGCACAGCCGGTATGGTGGCGGTCATCGGCGCGGGCGCGGTGTTCTTCCCGCACCGGACGACCATGAGTCGCGTCTGGGAGCTGCTCGTCGTCGGCGTTGACGCGACCAGCGCCGTCGGGTTCTCCGTCGGCATCGCGGAGGGGTTCATCGGCGGCTGGGTCGGAGCCTGGATCGGGGTCTGGGTGACCGCGATGGTCAGTGCTGCCGCCCGTGGGGCAGGGCGTCGAGGCGGGGGCGCTCGCCATTACCTCCACTCTCACTCGTGAGGTGCGCCATGGGAGATATGCCATGGGAGGTGCGCCATGCCCGTCCAGCACGCTGGCGACCAACGCCCGCTCACGACGTAGCGGAACGCCCTCCCCCGTTCGCGCACTCGCATGCCCCTCGAATGACCGATCCGACGATGCCACAGTCACTCGCTCACTACTGCCCCGGGGTGCCCTATCTGGGCATCGCCCAGCGCGTGATGGACGAGCTCTTCGGCCCGACGCACGAGCGGCGCTTCGCCGTGCGCTACTGGTCCGGTGTGCTCGAGCAACCCGCGGAGGGACGAGCGTCCCCGTTCACGATCGTCCTCCGCGCCTCCTGGACACTCCGCCGCATGTTCTGGCCGCCCACCGAGCTCGCACTCACGGAGGCGTTCGTCCGCGGCGACGTGGACATCGAGGGTGACCTCGCCGCGGCCGCCGAGATCGCCGCACCGTTGGCCGAACGTCTGCGCTCGCCGCGCCGGCTCGCCCGGCTCGCGGCTTTCCTGCTCCAGCTGCCGAGCGGCCCGCCCCGGAAGGGCGTGGGGCTCGCAGGAGACGCTGCCGCAGTCGCTGCGGAGAGGCCGAACGACCGGGCCGGCCGCCGCCACAGCCGCACGCGCGACGCGGCGGCGATTCGCCGCCACTACGACGTCGGCAACGACTTCTACGGACTCTGGCTGGACGCGGAGCGCGTCTACTCGTGCGGCTATTTCCCTACCGGGGACGAGGACCTCGACGCCGCGCAGCGGGCGAAGCTCGACCTCATCTGCCGCAAGCTCCGACTGCGGCCCGGGGAGTGGCTGCTCGACATCGGCTGCGGGTGGGGCGGGCTGGTCCGATATGCGGCACGCCACTACGGCGTCGAGGCGCTGGGAATCACCCTCAGCCCGGCCCAGGCCACGTACGCGGCCGCGCGCATCGCCGACGAGCGACTCACCGACCGCTGCCGCATCGAGGTGCGCGACTACCGTGACCTGCCGGCCGACGCCGAGTTCGACAAGGTGGTGAGCGTCGGCATGTTCGAGCACGTGGGCCGGAAGCACCTCCCGACGTACTTCCGCGCCGCCTTCCGCCTCACGCGCCCCGGCGGGCTCTTCCTCAACCATGGCATCGTCAGTCTGGCCGACGCCCGCGCCCGTGATGCCGGGGGCCGGCCGCGCCGACTGTGGGGCCAGGGGAAGTTCATCGACCGGTACGTCTTCCCCGACGGGGAGCTCGTCCCTGTCGCCGAGGCGCTCGCCGCGGCGGAGGGCGCGGGGCTGGAGACGCGCGACGTGGAGAGCCTGCGCGAGCACTACGCGCTCACGCTGCGTCACTGGGTGCGGTGCCTGGAGGCTCGCGCCGACGAGGCCGTGCGGCTCGTCGGGTCGGAGACCTATCGCGCCTGGCGCCTCTACATGGCGGCTTCCGCCCACGCCTTCGCGACCGCGCAGATCGGCATCGCGCAGATGCTTTTCGCACGCCCGGACGCCGCAGGTCGCTGCTGTCTCCCGCGGACGCGCGCCGACCTGTTCGCCGTCACCGACGGCGGCACGTCCCGCGATCGCACGGGACGCGCCCTGCCATGATCCCTCTCACCACAGCCACCCGCGCCATGACCTCCTCCGCCGCGCTCCGAACGGCACTCGCCGTCACCGGCTTCCTGTTCGTCGCAGGATTCTTCCTCGCGACCGAGCACCGCGCGCACGTCTTTGGGCTGCTGCCATTCCTGCTGATCCTCGCCTGCCCCCTCCTGCACGTCTTTCTACACCGCGGCCACGGGAGCGGTCACAGCCCTGACGGCGGGCACCCTGACGGTGGACGCCCTGACGGCAGGAACAGCGATCGTGTCGCGGTCGCTCCTGCCGATCAATCGGTCGTCGACGCGCGCCGTAGCAATAGCCCGCCTCACCACTCCTCACCGTCTGAGGCCTCATGACCACCGACCCCGCCCCCGCCTACGGCCTCTGGTCGCTGGTCGTTCTCAATTCGGCGATTTTCATCTTCTTCGCGTTCAGCTTCTTCAAGCCGCGCACTGGCCGCGACTGGCGCTCGCTCGGCGCCTTCTCCGCCTTCGTCGTGGCGCTGTTCACGGAGATGTACGGCATTCCCCTCACCGTCTACCTGCTTTCGGGCTGGCTGGGCCAGCGCTATCCCGGCCTCGACCTGCTCTCGCACGACGCCGGGCACCTCTGGGACACGCTGCTCGGCTGGCAGGGCGACCCGCACCTGAGCCCGTTCCACATCCTGAGCAGCGTGTTCATCGGCGGCGGCTTCATCCTGCTCTCGGCGGCGTGGCACCATCTCCACGCAGCCCAGCGTGAGCACCGCCTGGCGATGAGCGGGCCCTACGCCCGCATCCGCCATCCGCAGTACGTCGCCTTCATCGCCATCCTGCTCGGCTTCCTGCTCCAGTGGCCGACGCTGCTCACGCTCGTGATGTTCCCGATCCTCGTCGTCACGTACGTGCGGCTCGCCCGGCGCGAGGAGCGGGAGGTGCGAGCAGAGTTCGGCGCGGCGTACGACCGCTACGCGGGCGAGACGCCGGCGTTTCTCCCACGGCCTGGCCGGAGCGCGCGCGCGGCGTCCGCGGCCTCACGTGGCACCATGCCTTGAGTGTCCCCGTGGCCCCCTTCCTGACCACCTCATTCCTGAGGACCCGACCATGCGACTAGATACTTCAGCGCTCGCGCTCGCCGCGGCCTTCACCACCGCCAGCGTCTACGCGGTCTGCTCGCTCCTCGTCGCCGTCGCACCGGGCAGCACGACGGCCGCCATCGGCTACGTGTTCCACCTGGACCTCACCGGCGTGGCACGGTCACTCACGTGGGGCAGCTTCGCTACGGGCATCGTCGGCGTGAGCCTGGCCGTGGCACTCGTCGTCGCGCTGCTGGGGGCGCTGTACAACAGGTTCGCGGCCGGCACGCTCGGCACGCCGGGTCCGTCGCGGGTGGGCGCGCAGCATGGATAACGCCGTCGCGCTAGTGCAAGCGTACCTGCGCGTGAACGGGTACTTCACGGTCAGCGAGTTCCCGGTGATCGAGGCGCTGCGCGGTGGCGCATACCGCACCGCCACGGACCTCGACGTCCTCGCCGTCCGCTTCCCCGGCGCCGGCCAGCTCGTGCCAGGATCGCGACGGCGCACAGGCGCGGACCAGGAACATACCGTCACCGATCCCGCGCTCGGTATTCCGACCGACCACGGCGACATGCTCGTGGGCGAGGTCAAGGAGGGCCGTGCGGTGCTCAACGCCGCCACCACCGACCCTGCCGTCCTCCGCACGGTACTCGTGCGCTTCGGCTGCTGCTCCCGTGAGGAGGCGCCGACGGCCGTCGAGGCCCTCCTGCGCGACGGGTCCGCGCTTCTCCCGACCGGACATCGGGTCCGCCTCGTCGCCTTCGGATCGGTCACGGCGGGCTCGGCGGGGCAGAAGTACCTCACCGTTTCCCTCGGCCAGATCGTGACGTTCCTCCGGCAGTACCTGCGCGACCACTGGGATATGCTGCGGCACGCCGAGTACAAGGACCCGGCGCTCGGCTTCCTCGTGATGCTCGAGAAGGCGCTGGGGACGGCCGGATGACGCACACACCGAAGCCATACGCCGAAACTACACCCCAAGCCACGCACCGAACCACACCCCGCAGCACACCCCGCAGCACACCCCGCAGCACACCCCGCAGCACACCATGGCACCGACGCTGAATCCATCCGCAATGGCCACCGGCCTGTCCGGCCACTCCGACCACCCCGAGACGAACGTCCTCCGGCTCCGCCCACTCGGGATCGACACATATCAGGAGCCGGTCATCTACATGTCAGCCGACTGCCCCATCTGCCGGTCGGAAGGCTGGGAGGCACTAACGCGGCTGCAGGTCGCCCTCGGTGATCGGGTGATCGTCGCCACGCTCAACGTGGTGACTGGCGACCTTCTCGCGCCCGACGAGGCGAGTCTATCGGACGCGGCCTGGCGCCTCCTCGGGGCCGCGCCCGGCGATGACGTCGTCGTCTCGTCCATGCCGCCGCTGGAGTCGTTGAGCGCCGTTCGCGCCAAGGTCTACGGACACGCGCTGTCCGCCCCGGCGCTCACGGCCATCGTGCGCGACGTGGCCGCTGGCCGTTACGCCGCGATCGAGCTCGCCGCCTTCGTCACCGCGTGCGCCGGCGATCGGCTGGACGAGGCGGAGACGATCGCGCTCACGCGCGCGATGATCGACGTCGGCGACCGGCTGGACTGGCCACGAGCACCCGTCGTCGACAAGCACAGCGTCGGTGGTCTGCCGGGCAACCGTACCACGATGCTCGTCGTCCCGATCGTGGCGAGCTGCGGCCTCCTCATGCCGAAGACCTCCTCGCGGGCCATCACCTCCCCAGCCGGCACCGCCGACGCCATGGAGACTGTGGCCCCCGTGGACCTCTCGCTCGACGCCATGCGGCGGGTGGTCGAGCAGGAGGGGGGCTGCATCGTCTGGGGCGGCGCGGTGCGCCTGAGCCCCGCCGACGACGCGATCATCCGCGTCGAACGGCCGCTCGATCTCGACAGCGAGGGGCAGCTCGTGGCCTCGGTGCTCTCGAAGAAGGCGGCAGCTGGCTCGACGCACGTCGTGATCGACATCCCGGTCGGTCCCACGGCCAAGGTCCGCTCGGCGGAGACTGCGCGGCGCCTCGGCGACCGGCTCGTCCGCGTCGGCGCCGCCGTCGGGCTCGTGGTCGACATCATGCCCGGCGACGGCACCCAGCCGATCGGCCGCGGCATCGGGCCGGCACTGGAGGCGCGCGACGTGCTCGCGGTCCTGCGGAACGACGCCGAAGCCCCGGCCGACCTCCGGGCGCGCGCCCTGGTGCTGGCGGGGCGCGTGCTCGAGCTGGGCGGCCGCGTGCCCGAGGGTGAGGGCCTCGCGCTGGCCCGGCGCCATCTCGAGCGCGGGGGTGCCTGGCGGAAGTTCGTGGCCATCTGTGAGGCACAGGGTGGTCTGCGCGAGCCGCCACGGGCCGCCTACACCCGTGAGATCGTCGCCACCCGCAGCGGTCGCGTCGATGCGATCGACAACCGGCGGCTCGCCCGGGCCGCCAAGCTTGCCGGCGCCCCGCGGTCACCGGCGGCAGGCCTGGTCCTGCATGCCCCGACCGGCCGACACGTGAGCATCGGCCAACCGGTCTTCACGCTGCACGCCGAGTCGCCGGGCGAGCTCGCGTACGCGGCGCTCTACGTCGAAGCCAACCCGGACATCGTCGCCATCGGCGCGGACGAGGCACAGCCATGACCAAAGCACTCGCTGCAGCCCAGCCCGTCGCGCCGCCCCTGCTCCTGGCCCTGCCGGGCAACGAGGGACTCGCCGAGGCACTCGCCAGGGAGCTGGGCGGTGAGCTCGGCACTGTGGACGTACACCGGTTCCCCGATGGCGAGACGCTCGTGCGCATCGGCACGCCGGTCACCGGGCGGTCCGTGCTGCTCGCCGCGACCCTCCACCGACCGGACGACAAGCTCCTGCCGCTCCTCTTCCTGGCCGCGACGGCGCGCGATCTCGGCGCGGCGCGGGTCGGGCTCGTCGCGCCCTACCTCGCATACATGCGTCAGGACCGGCGATTCCGCGAGGGGGAGGGAGTCACCTCCCGATACTTCGCGCACGTCGTGTCGGAGGCCGTCGACTGGCTCGTCACGGTGGACCCTCACCTCCACCGTCACGAGAGCCTGACGGACATCTACACCGTCCCGGGCGTCGTCGTGCGTGCGGCGCCCGCGATCTCGGCATGGATCGGTGCAGAGATCCCCCGGCCGCTCCTCGTCGGCCCGGACAGCGAGAGTGCGCAGTGGGTACTCGCCGTCGCCGAGGGGGCCGGGGCGCCCGCCCTCGTGCTGGAGAAGGTGCGGCGCGGGGACCGGGTGGTCGAGATCTCCGTGCCGGACGTCGAACGATGGCGCGATCACACGCCGGTGCTCGTGGACGACATCATCTCCACGGCACGGACGATGATCGAGACCGTCGCGCACCTGCGGCGCGCCGGACTCGCGCCGCCGGTATGCGTCGGCGTGCACGCGGTCTTCGCCGGCCGCGCGTACGAGGACCTCATGGCGGCCGGTGCGGGCCGCGTCGTCACCTGCAACACGATCCCCCACCCGTCGAACGCCATCGACCTCACGGAGCGGCTCGCGCATGGTGTACGCTCGGCGCTGGCCGCGAATGGTGTACGCCTGGCGCTGGTGTCGCGGGGCGCGCAGCGCGGCGAGGCGCACCAGAGCGCACCGCGGCAGGCCATGAGACGCCCCTAAGGCCCGTAGGGCGCCTGCCAGGCGGACGTATCTGGCAGGCGCCCTACGGTGGCGAACACTCGGCACAGAGCTTGTCGGCACACAGCTTGCCCGCGAGCCTGCCCACGCACTCAACCGCGAACGGGCCACCCCACGCGGGCCAGTCGCCTCATGAGGTGGCTGCAGCACGGGGTTGATGCACCACAAGGAGCTGACCGAGCACTGATGAGCGTATCGACATCATGCCGCCGTCTCACGATCGTGCTCCTCGTCGGCGCCGCTGCCTGTGGCGACGGAGAACGCGATCGCACTCCGGCCCCCTGACTCCTCCGACACGGCAGCGGCTCCCGAGCGCCTCGGCACCAGCTCCGTCTTTACTGCCGACGAGGAGAGCAACTCCATCAGCCGTGTCGAGCTGCGATCGGGCCAGGTCACACAACTACCCCTGCCGATCGAGCTACACAACGTGCAGACCTCCCCCGGCGGATAGTGGTTCCGCGCCGTGGGACCGGTCGGCAGCGACGGGATCCTCGCCGGGCACGGCGCTGAAGGAGGGCGCCAGCGGGGAGAGATGACGGATGCCCCTGGCTGGCTCCTGATTCTGTCCACGGACTCGCTCGGCGGCCCACCGAGAATCGAGGTCGAGATCGGGCTGCTGGCGTGAAGACGTTTCGGGACGCTTAATCGCGAAGTTTCGGGACAGCAGCCATCCAGGCTTGATCCGCGCTCCCGACGCCGCTCGCCACCCGGTCGTCCGCCCAGGCGCCGCACACGTAGCGCGTCGCCTTCCTCCTCAGCGCCGCTCCGCCGGCACCGCCCTGTCAGCTCGCGACGACACGCCAGCCGCCCTGCGGAGGCACGGTCGCGCACACCGGGCCGCCGTCCCGGGTGACGCCTGGCACCGTCGCCTGGAGCACCCCGCCCTGCTGCGCGGTGGCGTCCTCGACCTGCGCCCACGTGATCCCGCCGAGGGGCACCTTGGCTCGGCGGAACATCGCGCGCCTGCCGCTGGGGTCGTTCGGGCGCACCGCGCTCCAGCTCACGTAGAGGAAGCGTCCGGCGGGCGGGCCGAAGGCGAACGGCCCGAGGAACACCGGCGCACCGGTCGCGGCCTCCCGCTGTACGCGCAGCTCGCACGTGTAGCGCGGCAGCCCGTCGGGACCGAACTCGCCCGGAAGCACGTCGTCCTTCCGCTGGAGGCCGCCCTCGATCTCCGAGTAGCCGGCGCAAGCACGAGGCGGCGCGTCGGCGAGGCGGACGCGTCGGCGGACGGGCCGCTCGGGGTTCGGTGCCGGCGCCATCAGGTTCACCGCTCGGTCACGGGTCGCGCGGGCTGTCACCTGGCAACATCACGCCGAGCCCGCCGGTGAGAAAGAGTGCCACGAGCACCGGCCCCTGCGGCTCGCGCCAGTGGGTGAGCGCGCTGAAGGCCATGGCCAGCGCGAGGCCGGCGACGTTCGCCCCAGCCGCCGCCCAACGCACTCCGGCAGATGCCAACGGCGGTCGGGCGAGCAGCGTGAACATTCCGATTAGCACGACGGCGAGGCCGCTGCCCGCGAACCAGAGTGCGTCGAGCGAAAGCGTGTCGTACTGAACGAGCGCGACACCGAGGTGCAGCACCCCGACGGTGACGGTCAGCCAGCCTGCGACGCCTAGTAGGCGCCTCGTCGCCACGCGCCCGGCCACGCGCCTTTCAGCGGGCCGGTGGCGCGACGACGGTGGCCGTGTAGCCGAGCGTCTTGACCGCGGCGATCATCTGCTCGACGGTCACCTTCGCCGGGTCGTAGGTCACGACCGCCGTCCCCTTCTCGTAGCTCACGTCCGCCTTGGCGACCCCCGGGAGGCGCGTGAGAACCTTGCGCGTTCCGATCTCGCACCCGCCGCACGTCATGCCCTGCACGGCGAACGTCACCGTCCGGCGCGCGGACGCCGGTTGCGTCACCGCCGGTCGCGTCACCGCCCGTGCGGCCGCGTCCACCGGCACTTGGGTATCGGCCAGCGGTCGTACCGGTGGGCGTTGTACGGGCGCGGCGTCGGCGACCGAGACGAGGCCACCAGAGGTGCCGACGGACCGTGCCGCCGGCACGCAGAGATCGCAGAGGGAGAGGCCGCCGACGACGGCGACGAGACCGAAGGTGACGAGGGGCTGGATCATTGGTGCACCCGCTGTAGAGGACGTGGGGGTCCGGTGATCAGATCGACGCCGCCGCTCGGCGACGTCAGACGAGGAGCACGGACCACTGGGGGAACGTCAGGAACAGGAGCGCGACGACCGCTGCGATCCACAGCAGGACCTTGTCGCGCGTCCGGTTGCGGGGAACGGCGCACGTCCCGTGCTGCGTGCACGCGGCGCCCGTTGCGGCGTCCGCTTCCGCCGGCTTCCTCCCGTAGACGACGTAGAAGCCGACCGCGAGGAGGGCCAGGGTCAGAACAGTGAACAAGGGGCGGAGCGGCTCGAACGTGCTCGCCAGTCCCGCGCCGACGCCGAGTGTCACGAACAGGAGCGGCCCCACGCAGCAGAGCGAGGCGAGGAACGCGGCGCCGACGGCGCCCGCGGCCGCCGCGAGGCCGCGGCGCGCGCTCGGCAGGTCCGTCGTCACGCGCAGCAGCTCAGCTTCTGGACGCCCGCCGAGCCACCCTGCGCGACGAGCTTCAGGCTCTCCACCCACGTGAGGTACGGGTGAAGCGTGCCCGAAAGGTCCTTCGCGGTCAGCCCGAACCGGATCGCCAGCGTCGCCTCGCCCATGAACTCCCCGGCGTTCGGCGCCACCGCATGCACGCCGAGCACTCGGCCGGACCCCGACTCGGTGACGAGCTTTACGAGCCCACGCCGGTCGTAGCTCACGAGCGCGCGCGGGACGTCGGCCATGTCCAGCGCAGCGACGTCGACGTGGTACCCCGCTACCCGCGCGGCGGCCGCGGTCAGGCCCACCGAGGCCACCTGCGGCGCGGTGAACGTCACGCTCGGCACCGCCGACAGGTCGAGCTCGCGCGGAGCGTCGCTTGCCGTCCCGGTCGCGTACAGCGCCTTGAGCGCGTTCTCCGTCGCCACGCGTCCGCCAGCGGCGGCTACGTACACGTAGCCCGGCCCGCCGGTCACGTCGCCGGCGGCGTAGACGTCCGGGTTCGTGGTCCGCATCGTGGCGTCCACCTGAACATAGCCGCTCGGCGAGAGCGCCACGCCGACGTCCTCGAGGCCGAGGTCCCGCGTGTTCGGCCGCCGACCTGTGGCGACGAGCACTCGCTCGGCGCGGAGCTGCCCCGCGAGGCTGCCCTGCCGCACATGAACGACTACCCCGCCTCCATCGCGCTCCGCGCGCACGACGGCGGTGCCGGTGTGGACCTCGATTCCCTCGGCCTCGAGCGCCTCTCGGAGCACCTCGGCGATCTCCGGGTCCTCGCCGCGGAGCAGATGCGCGCCGCGCTGGACGATGACGACCTTCACTCCAAAGCGCGCGAACGTCTGCCCGAGCTCCACGCCCACCGGCCCACCGCCGAGCACGATCATCGACTCCGGCAGCGTCTCGAGCGCCATCGCGCTCGTGCTGTCGAGCGCGTCGATGTCCTCCAGGCCAGGGATCGACGGTCGCGCCGGGGCGGTGCCCGTGGCGACGAGCACCTTGTGGGCGACATGCTCGTGGGCGGCCGTCCCGTCGCCGACGCGCACCCGCACTCCCGCCTCGGCACCCGCCAGAAGACGCACTCGGCCCTCCAAGCGTGCCACTTCTGGGTAGCTCGCGAGCACGTCGGCGTACTTGGCCTCGCGCAGCTCGCCCACGAGCGCGTCCTTCTGGCGCACGACCTCGCGCCAGTCGACCGCGGGCTCGCAGGGGGCCACACCCGGGAAACCGCGCCGCGCCGCGTGCACGTGCGCGGCGGCCTCGATCAGCGTCTTCGACGGGATGCAGCCGACGTTCACGCACGTGCCGCCGAGCGTGCCGCCCTCCGCGATGGCGACCTTCGCGCCCATCCCGGCTGCCTGGATCGCGGCCGCGACGCCCGCGCCGCCGGTGCCGATGATGAGCACGTCGAAGTCAGCGCCGGGCGCCGTGCCGTCGCCGTCGGGCGCGCTGCCGGCCGGATGCACCGCCGCATGCACCGAGAGCCGGCGCGCCGGCGCCTCGCGCGCGAATGACGGCGTGTCCGAGCGCCCGGCGCCTGGTGCTGCGGGTGTCTTCACGGCCGCCATGGCGACCGATTCGGTGTCCGCCTCGGCCGGGGTGAGCGGCTTGGCGCGGTAGCCCGCTCGCTCGACCGCCGCGACGAGCGCGCCGGTGAGCGCCGGCGTCGGCGTCATGCCAGGCGCGAGCTCCACACGGCCGCGGCCCGCCCGGTAGTCGACGTGCGCCGCCTCGACGCCCTCGACGCGCTCAAGCGCCGCCGTGACGTGCCGGGCGCAGTCGAGGCAGGTCATCCCGCCGATGGTCAAATTGAGGTGCATGCGCGAGTCGCCCGTGCGGTGGGAAGCGCGTTCCGGTTCCAGGTGCATCAGCGGACGACACCCCCCGACGCCCGCGGTGTCGGCGCCGCGTCGTTGGGGGCGTTCAGCGCGGCGATGATCGGGCAGTCGAGTGGGTCGACCGCCGCGCCTACGTCCGCGCCGCAGGTCTGGTCACATTCGGCCACCAGCTCGGCCAACGACTCGCGGAGCGCGCCGAGCATCCGGAGCTTCTCGTCGATGTCGCGCAGCTTCGTCGCGGCCACCTCGCGCACCTCGAGCCCGGTGCTGCGGCGTCCCGGCGCGCCCCGCAGCCGGAGCAGTTCCTCGACCTCGGCGAGGCTGAAACCGAGCGCCTGCGCGTGCTTGATGAAACGCACCACGCCAACGGCCTCCGGCGGGTACTCGCGGTAGCCGCTGGCCCGGCGTCCGGTCGGCTGCAGGAGTCCGCGGCGCTCGTAGTAGCGGAGTGCGTCGGGGCTGACGCCCGCCGTGGCGGCCAGGTCGCCGATGCGGAGCACCCCGGCCGCCGGGCGCGCGGGAACCGACGCGGGAAGTCCGGGGCTGAGGCGGCGGCGCGTGGCCATGGCGGGGGAGATAGACATGAACCAAAGATAAACCTTGGAGCACACTCCAGAGTCAAGTCCCGACGTCATGCGCACTGGCGCTCAGCGGCCGCGACTCCCCACGGGGGCCATGGCACGGGGGCCGGGGCGCACCAGTGCCTGAGGAGCGCGCCGGAGAAGAAGGCGGAGAGCGCGGTGCGCTGCCAGCGACCGGCCGTCTACGTCGTGCCGCCGACGATTGTCAGTGGCCGGCGAGATGGGCCATGGATGGGCTATGATGGCCGACAGATGGGAGGGGCTTGGTTAAGGATGCACGATGACCTTGTCGTGAGATTCATCGACACCGTTCGAGTCCCTCCGGTCGCGTTCCCACCCCCCCGGGGCTGGGATTCCTGCAACGACGCCTCCCGCTCCGTCCGCTCGACTCACGACGACCGACTTGATGCGACTCACCTGTTGGACTGTCTCGTCGGCCGTCGGGCCGGCCGTCGCGTCTAGGGGCAGGTCAAGTGACGGGTGGATAGAGGCTGCGCGGCCTAGGCTTGCAGGACTCCACCATGGGGTGCTGGTCGAGCCATCGGCGGGGTACCCCGCGAGGACTCGGCTCGGGGTGCTACGGCAACCTCCCGCAGCGCCGGTCAGGCCGCGGATGAGGAGCCGTGCAGCATCGCAGCTTGACCAGCACGTGCGGCGGACCAGTACGTGCGGCGGTGTGTGTGTCCCTTGCCGAGGACTAGCGCGAACCGGGCACGTCGACCGAGGAGTCGATGAACCACTCAGGCCAGTGTAGCGTGCAAGATAGCCGGGCACCTAGTGGTCCGTCCCGGGACTTCCTCTGGGACAGTCGTCCCAGAATTTTTTCACGCCAGCAGGTAGGCATCCACGCTCTACCGTCCACGTAGCGAGGGGCTCGGCGTCCACCGAGCCCCTCGCTACGTGCCACTCACACGCGGACGGCAACCGTTGGGGCATCACCCGCCGGCAGGATCACCCGCCGGCAGGATCACCCGCCGGCAGGATCACCCGCCGGCAGGATCATCCGCCGGCAGAATCATCCGCCGGCAGGATCACCCCCGGAAGGATCACCTCCGGGCGTACACCGCGGTCCCGCCGTCGCGCGTGAAGGTGAGCACCTCATACGGCTGCCGTCCGATGCCCTCCATGCCTGGAGAACCCACCGGCATGCCGGGCACCGCGAGCCCCGCGACCGCCGGCTGCTCGTCGAGCAGCCGCACCACGAGATCCGCCGGCACGTGCCCCTCGACGACGTATCCGCCGACCAGGGTCGTGTGGCAGGAGGCGAGCGTACCCGGCACGCCGTGCTCCGTCTTGATCGCGGCCATGTCGGGGACGTTCCTCTCGGTCACCTCGAAGCCCGCGCGCCGCATGTGCCGGAGCCAGAGCTCGCAGCACTGACAGGTCGGGCTCTTGTAGACGGTGATCTCGCCCGCATGCGCGGGTGCCGGTGTGGCGAGCCACCAGCCGACGCCGAGGAGCGCCGCGATCAGCGCCACGGCGACCACGCCGAGACGACGGCCGCGTGTACCCGTGCGACGTACATCCGAACGTCCACCCCGGGACCGCCGCCCATTCGGGCGGGCCTCCACGGGACGGCCAGCCTTGCGCACCTCGTGCGCCTCGGGCACCTCACGCCGCGCGTTGCGCTCGGCCGAGGTCGGACGTTGCTTGCGCCTGCTCATGGCGTCATGCCTCCCCTGCTGTTGTTGGGCGATGTCATCGAGAGCTGCGCTGCACCGGCTGGTGCTCCCACCGGCCGTGCTGCGGCCGGCGCCGTGCGCCCAACGAGGGATCGCTCGGCCCGGAGCGCCCGGCGCACCTCGTACTCCCTCCAGAGCGAGTATATGGCCGGGATGACGATCAGCGTGAGCACCGTGCTGCTCACCATCCCGCCCACCATCGGCGCGGCGATGCGCTTCATCACGCTCGACCCCGTCCCCGTGCCCCAGAGGATCGGTAGCAGACCCGCCATGATCGCCGTCACCGTCATCATCTTCGGCCGCACGCGCTCCACGGCGCCCTCCATCACGGCGTCGTAGAGGTCGCGCAGCGTCGGCTGGCGGCCGTCCACCTGGTGCGCCTTCCACGCGTGATCCAGGTAGATGAGCATGATGACCCCCGTCTCCGCCGCCACGCCGGCCAGCGCGATGAACCCGATCGCCACCGCCACCGACCAGTTGTAGCCGAGCAGCCAGACGAACCAGATGCCACCGACGAGCGCGAAGGGCAGCGAGAGCATCACGATCAGCGTCTCGCCCACGCTCTTGAAGTTGAAGTAGAGGAGCAGGAAGATGATCGCCAGCGTGGCCGGGATGACGAGCTTCATCGTCTCCTGGGCACGCAGCATGTACTCGTACTGCCCGCTCCACGCGAGGGTGTAGCCGGAAGGGAGCGTGACCATCTGTTCGACGGCCTGCTGCGCCTCGGCCACGTAGCTGCCGATGTCGCGCCCCGCCACGTCCACGTACACCCATGCCGTCGGCTGCGCGTTCTCGGTGCGGACGACCATCGGGCCGGCGACCTGCTTGATCGTGGCCACCTGGCCGAGGGGCACCTGCGCCGTCCGCCCGCTCGACGTCGGACCCGCGGCCGCCCCGCCACCCATCGCTCCACCACCCATCGCCATTCCGGCTCCGGCAGCCGCCGCGCCACCGCCCCCGGTGTTCACCGGGATGAGCACCGAGGCGAGCCGTTCCGGGCTGTCGCGCAGTTCCGGCGGGTAACGGAGGCGCACCCCGTAGCGCTCGCGCCCCTCCACCGTCTGCGTGATCGTCATGCCGCCGATCGCCGTGGTGATGACGGCGTTGACGTCGCCGACGTTGAGCCCGTAGCGGGCCGCCGCCTCGCGGTCGATGTCGATGTCCACGTAGTAGCCCGACACCGCCCGCTCGGCGAAGGCGCTCCGCGTGCCCGGCACCATCTGCACGGCACGCTCCACTTCCTTGCCGAGCCGCTCGAGCTCGGCCAGGTCCGGGCCGAAGATCTTGACGCCCACCGGCGTCCGGATGCCCGTGGCGAGCATGTCGATGCGGCCACGGATCGGCATCGTCCAGGAGTTGCTCACCCCCGGCATCCGCACGGCGGAATCCATCTGCGCGATGAGGTCGTCATACGTCAGCCCCGGCCGCCACTCGGACTGTGGCTTGAGGGTGATCGTCGTCTCGAACATGTCGAGGCCCGCCGGGTCCGTCGCCGTCTCGGCGCGGCCGGCCTTGCCCCACACGTGCTCCACCTCCGGGAAGGACATCAGGATCTGGTCCTGCGTCCGCATGATCTCGCGCGCCCGGGCGACGCTCACGCCCGGCAGCGTCGTCGGCATGTAGAGGATCGACCCTTCCTCGATGGGCGGCAGGAACTCGCTGCCGATCCTCGTCCACGGCACCCAGGTGAGGATGAGCGCGACGGCGGCGACGCCGATCACCGGCCAGCGGTGCCGGAGGACGCCCGTGATCATCGGCCGGTAGACGCGGATGAGCGCCCGGTTGATCGGGTTCGCGCGCTCCCGGTACATCTTCCCACGGATGAAGAGCCCCATGGTCACCGGGACGAGCGTCACCGAGAGCAGGCTCGCCGCCGCCATGGCGAACGTCTTGGTGAAGGCGAGTGGCGTGAAGAGCCGTCCCTCCTGCCCCGTCAGCGTGAACACCGGGACGAACGACACGGTGATGATTAGGAGCGAGAAGAAGAGGGCGGGTCCCACCTCCTTCGACGACTCGACGACGACGCGCCACCGCTCCTGCGCCGTGAGCACGTTCGTGTTGAACGAGCGTCCGGTCGAGGCACGGCCCATCGCGGCTTCCTTCGCCTCGACCTCCCGTTCGAGGTGCTTGTGCATGTTCTCGATCATCACGATCGCCGCGTCGATCATCGCGCCGATGGCGATGGCGATCCCGCCGAGCGACATGATGTCCGCCCCGACCCCCACCCACCGCATGGCGATGAAGGCCATCAGGATGCCGACGGGCAGCGTGAGGATGGCGACGAGCGCCGAGCGCGCGTGGAGGAGGAAGATGATGCAGACGAGGGCGACGATGAGCGACTCCTCGAGCAGCTTCACGCGCAGGTTGTCGATGGCGCTCTCGATGAGCGAGCTCCGGTCGTAGACCGGCCGTACGACCACGCCTTCTGGGAGGCCGCGCTCCACCTCGGCCAGCTTCTCCTTCACGCGCTCGATGGTCGTGAGTGCGTTCTCGCCGAAGCGCATGACGACGATCGCGCCGACGGCGTCGCCGCGCCCGTCGAGCTCCGCGACGCCGCGCCGTACGGCCGGCCCCACGCTCACCCGCCCGAGCTCGGCCACGCGGATCGGAGTGCCCGTGGCCGTGGCGCTGACGACCACGTTCTCGATGTCGCCGATCCCCTCAAGGTAGCCCAGCCCCCGCACCATATACTCCCGCTCGGAGAGCTCCATCACCATCGCGCCGACGTCGGCGTTGGCGTTCTGGATCGCGCTCATGACGCGCGTGACCGGGATGCCGTAGGCGAGGAGCTTGGCCGGGTCGAGGTCCACCTGGTACTGCTTCTCGAACCCGCCGACGGTGGCGACCTCGGAAACGCCGGGGACTGCGGTGAGCGCGTAGCGGAGATACCAGTCCTGGAGGCTCCGCAGCTCGGCCAGGTTCATCCGGCCCGTCGTGTCCTCGAGGGCGTACTGGTACACCCAGCCGAGCCCCGTCGCGTCGGGGCCGAGCGTGGGTGAAACGCCCGCCGGCAGCTTCCCCTGGATCCCGCTCAGGTACTCGAGCACGCGACTACGGGCCCAGTAGAGGTCCGTGTCGTCGTCGAAGATGACGTAGACGAAGGAGACACCGAAGAACGAGTAGCCGCGCACCGTGGTCGCGCCCGGGACCTTGAGCATCTCGGCCGCGATCGGATAGGTGATCTGGTCCTCGATGATCTGCGGCGCCTGCTCCCCGTAGTCGGTCTGGACGATCACCTGCACGTCGGAGAGGTCGGGCAGCGCCTCGAGTGGCGTGCGCTGAACGGCCCAGATGCCGCCCAGGATGGCGGCGACCGTGAACAGGGCGACGATCAGCCTGTTGCCGACGGCCCATTCGATGATACGATTCAGCATGGCCGCCTACTCCTGGTGCTGCGAGTGATCCATGCCCGGCATGTCGGGCATCGGAGCCGTCTTCGGCGCCGCGGCGGGCGCCGCGCTTGCTCCGGGTGCGGCCGACGGGGCCGGCGCGCCCATGTCCATTCCCGGCATGTCGCCCATCCCGCCGAGCGCCGAGCCGAGGTTCGACTCCGCGTCCACGAGGAAGGTGGCCGAGGAGACGACCGTGTCGCCGACCGTGAGCCCCTCGAGGATCTGGATCCGCTCGGCCGTCGCCAGGCCGGGTACCACGTCGCGTGGCTCGAGCATGCCGTCGGCGCGCTTCAGGAAGACCAGGTGCCGGGTCCCCGTGGAGAGGACCGCCGAGCGGGGCACGCTCAGCGCCGACTCCGGGCCCGTGCCGCTCACGCGGATGGTCGCGTACATGCCGGGCTTGAGGGCGAGCCCCGGGTTCGTCAGCTCGACGCGCACCCGCGCCGTCCGCGTCTCCGGGTTCAGCGTCGGGTAGATGTAGGTGATCCGCCCTGTTCGCGGCTCCCCGGGCAGCGCCTCGAACTCGGCCGTCACCTGCTGCCCGAGCCGGATGCCAGCCAGGTCGCGCTCGAACACCTCGCCCTCGAGCCATAGGGTGCTCAGGTCGGCCACCTGGTAGAGGGCCTCACCGGCCATGATGCGCTGGCCGGCCAGCACGTTCTTCTCGACGACGACGCCACCCGCCGACGCGCGCAGGACGATCGCCTTCCGCACCTCGCCCGTCCGCTCGATCCGGTCGATCTCGCTCTCGGGGATGTCCCAGAAGGCGAGACGCCGCCGCGCCGACTCGCGAAGCTCCTCGGCTCCCCGCCGCGCCTCCGGCGTGCCGCCGGCCACGTCGGCCGTCAGCTGACGCGCGAGGAGCAACTCCTGCTGCGCGGACACCAGCATCGGCGAGTAGATGGAGAGGAGCGCCTGGCCCTGCTGCACGGGCTGGCCCGTGTAGTTGACGTAGAGCTCCTCGACCCAGCCGTCGATCTTCGGCGAGATCGCCTTCACGCGTGTCTCGTCGAACGTCACCTGGGCGACGGTCCGGATCTCGGTCGCGAGCGGGCCGAGGACGACCGGCGCGTACGTGACACCGATGCGCCGCGCATCCTCCGCCGTCAGCATCACCGGCATGGCGCTGTCCGCGGCAGGGGCGGCGCCGTGATTGTGTCCGGCCATGTCCGCCGCCGCCGCGCCGCTCTCGCCGCGCGTGAGCAGGTACACGGCGGCGATCGCGACCAGCAGCACTATGGCGAGGATCGCGGCACCCATCGCGCGGCGCCGGCCGCTCGGCCGGCCGGACCCGAACGGCGACTCTTCATTCGGATCCGGAACCGGATTGGCGGGCCCGGCGGGCTGCGTGCCTGCATCACCACGAGGGTGAGCGGCATAGCGCCGCGAATCGCCGTGCTGTACGCCCGCGGCCCTCTCGTTCAACATGTCACTCGGTCCCTTGCTCATCTCTCGCTCCCGGCCGCGGGCGCGGCCACCGTGTTCGGGTCGAACAGCTCTCGGCCGATCAGCATCTCGAGCTCGGCCAGTGCCTTCCCCTGCTCCGCCACGAGCGCGTAGAGCTCCTGCTGGTAGCGGTTCAGGGTCATCTGGTTGTCGAGCAGCGTCATGAAGTTCACATCCCCCACCCGGTAGGCAGCGAGCGACGACGTGATGGTCGCCTGCGCCTGCGGGAGGATCGTGCTCTGGTAGAGCTCGCTCAGGTTGCGCGCGCGGCGCCAGTCGGCGTAGACCGCGGCGATGCGCCCGGCGGTCTCGGCGCGCATGGCCGCAAGGTCCGCCGTCGCCATCGTCCGCATGGCCGCCGCCTCCTCGCGCATCTGGAGCTGGCGGCTCCGGGCGAAGATCGGGATGCTGGCACCGAGCATCAGGCTGCCCATCTGCGCCGTCCCCTCACCCATAGCGCCCGGGCCCCAGCCGTACTGCACGCCCACCTCGAGGTCCGGCCAGAGCTCCCGCCGGGCGAGCGTCGCGGCCGCCTCGGCGCCGCGCAACTCGTCGCGCCCCGCCTGGATCATCGGGCGGTTCGCCTCGGCCAGCCGGATGAGCGAGTCGAGCGGCGGGAGCTCGGTCGGCAGCGCCGGGAGCATGGGCGAGGCCGGATCGGCCTCTGGGGTGCGGTTCAGGAGCGCGGCGAGCTGCGCGTCCATGCCGGTGCGCATCGTCTGCATGCGGACGATGTCCTCCGTCATGCGGGCGATCTCGACCTGCGCCCGGAGCACGTCGGGCTGCCGTCCCTCGCCTACCGCGTACATCGTCTGCGCAGTCGCGGCGATGTCCTGGAGGAGCCGGCGCGTCGTGCCCGCCACCTCGAGCGACTGGTCCGTCTGGTACAGCTCGTAGAAGGCCATCGCCGCCCGGGCCCGAAGGTCCCACCGGACGTCGGCGGCGCGGCTCCGGGCGGCCGCCGCCTGGGCCTCAGCCACGTCGCCGGCGAGGCCGAGCTTGCCGGCGACGGGGATCATCTGCATGAGCTGCAGCTGCGTCATGCCGAGCGGGTCCATGGACTTGAGCGACGGCAGCTGGCGGTTCATGAAGCCGAGCTGGAGCTGTGGATCGGGCGGGCGCCGGGCGCCGGGCACGCGTGCCTCGGCGGCGCGGGCCAGCGCCTGGGCCGCCTCCAGCCGAGGGCTCGCGGTGGCGAGCTGCTGGTAGAGCGCGCCGAGCACCAGCGGCGGCGCGTGCCGGGCCGTCGTGTCGCGGTCGCCCCCAGCGGAAACGCCGCCTGCTGCAGAAGCGGTCGACGCCTGCGCAACGACGCGACCGGGGATCCCGACACCGGCAAGCACGGTCACGGTGGCCAGGCCAACGGTGCGGACGAGTGCGCCCACGCGCCGCTCTCGCCAGCGGAAAGAACTGGGTTTCACGGGAATCATCTCGGGTTGAGAGCCGACGCAGCTTCTGTCCCCACGGATCGACCGGAACCGGCCGAGCGAACGCTCGCCAGGCTACGTGAGCCTGCGCTGAATGGGACCTGAGTGTGCGTCAGCGGTATGCGGCACCATGCTCGTCCGACCAACAGGTGCGTCGGTGGAGGAGCGACCTACGACTTGAGATGGTGCGGCTACGCCCGAGGAGGGGGGACGTCGGGGGCGGTGTCGCGCGAGTGGGGACGGGCGTCCGGCGCAACGACGCGCTCACCAGCCAGGCGACCTTCGGTCGCCAGCAGCGGGCCTGCGGCTTCCGATGCGGCCGCGGCCGAGCACGCAATCATCGCGGCGCAATCCGGGGGCATCCCGGAGTCGGGGCAATGCGACGGCAGTGTCTCCGCGGGCCCCGTCGGGGACGAGGCCCTGGCGTTGCCCGCATCATCCAGAACGCCCATCGCGTGGGCGCGCGCCGCGTGCTCCATCGGCATCATCGCGGCGTGCGCCGATGCGGTCGTGGCCTTCGCGTCGGCGCGCCCGCGCATAGCCATGACAGGCATCCCTCCCGGCTCTCCGCGTGCCGCCCCAGCGGCGTGCTCGGACAGACACGCCGCCCCACCACCCTCCCAGATACTCTGGAAGAGGAGGAGAGCGACGAACAGAGCGGTGAGGCGGCGAAGAAGTATCACGGACGAGTATGAGACCGGAGTCGACTATCGTGATGTCGAAGGCTGCGACTGCTCTCGCGCTGCAGTCGTTGGAGGCTGGGTAAAAAGGTAGCGATGCCGGAAGGGGACGACAATCAGGGAATCGCTGGCAGGACGGTGGGGAGAAACACTGCCCGCGGTGATGCCCTGCTTACCGGCCGACGTGCGGGCAGTGCAGGCGAAGAGTGCCGAATGGTGATCCGAGACAGAACAGGTGACTCGTTGCCCACTCGCCCTTGTGTATGCAGTGGGCCAGGACGCCTGGCCGCTCGCTCGACATGGGGTGGGCCATGAGGACACCGGACGTCCAGACGAGACCGAGCGCCAGCGCCGCCCCGACGATCGACCGTCTCGTGACGTGACTCGTCACCGCTGGCTCCTCACCCGCGAGCCTCCGGATACGCCGGTCGAGAAGGTCCGGCCGGTAGAAGCCGACCGATGCACGCACGAGCGCTGGCGGCGTACGCCAGCTGGCGAGTGCCAGAATCGCCGAGGCGAGGACGAGCGGGCGTCCGGCGGCGGCCGCGTCGTCCGCGGCGATCTCCGCGTCATCGGCCACATCAGCCGCGAGTCGGTGGAGCGCCGGAAGCCAGAAGAGCATGCGGCCGAGGAAGCGTAGCACGGAGAGACGAAGAGGGTCTCGCCTCACGAGATGCGCACGCTCGTGCGTGAGCACAGCTGCCAGCTCGTCCGGCGCCAGCCACTCGGCGAGTTCCGCCGCCACGTAGACCAGCGGACGGAACCAGCCAATGGTGAAGGCCGGATTGGGCAATCCGGAGACGACACGGAGGCGCCCGGGGTCGAGGTTCGCCGAGCGCGCCGCGCGCCAGAACGAATCCTCCGGCCGGGGGCATTCCGCCTCGAGCGGTGCGAGGGCGCGCCGGACCGTCAGCCAGGCTCTTACCCGGTCCCAGACGGCGTACGCCAGCCCAGCGACGACGAGTACGTGGAAGATGTAGTGGACGGGCGCCAGTAGGTGATGCAGTGCCGTGAGACACAGGGCGCCGAGATGATCCCGACCCGCCAGCAGCGTGTCCATTCCCGCCGCCACATGATGGCCGAATATGGGACTGGTACTCAGGACGATGAGAGCGGCGAAGCCCACGAGCACCGTTCTGCGGCGACGGTCCTCCCGCGTCACGAGTGCCGCCGGGCGGTACGGCGGGGAGCGTTCCATGGCCCTCCTCGCCCTCAGTGACTACTCGCCGTCGCCCGCGAGTTCCTCATCCCGTTGCGCGCGCAGACGGCGACGGATGAGGCGGCCTAACTCGGCGAGGCGCTCAGGATCCTGTTCGGCGAGCACGTCGACCATGGACGCCGCTACGGCATCCGGACCGAACGAGAGGATGCCCTCGACCACACGCCGCGACGCGAGCGCCCGCAGCTCCTCCTCCTCCATGACGGCACGATAGTGCAGCAGGCCATCCTTCGGCTTCCGCGTCAGGAAACCCTTCGTCACGAGTTTGTTGAGCACCGTGATGACGGTCAGCGGGGCAACCGGATGGGACTCCATGACCCGCTCGTACACTGCGCGGGCGGGCACCGGCGTCTGGAGCGCCCAGACCGTCTGCAGCACACGCGCCTCGAGATCGCCCATGACCTTGGCGAGTCCCTCAGCCGAAAGGCGCACCGTGTCCTGTAGACGCGGGCTGTGTCGACCTGAACGGCCGGGTGGACGATCAGAGGGCATACGGATGCTCCGTGTGGGAAGGTCACTGGAAAGCTACAACCCGCTTCATGCCGCGTAAAGCGCCACGGCGGCGGCTGAGAACCTCTGATGTTCACAGTGGCGGGTAGCATTCTCGTGTTTTACTGTGCATAATAGATGGTGCAGTAGCACACCGCATCCACAGACTGCTGTCCGCACCCCTCACCACACCCATCCGAGCGTACATCATGCTGCTTAAGACCACGCCCGTGTCCCGCTCCCCCTGGCCCCGGCTCCGCGCCGCCGCCATCGGCGCCGGCCTCGCACTCGCCCTGCTTCCCGGCGTCGCCCTCGCTCACGCTCGACTGACTGGATCGACGCCCACTGCCGGGAGCAGCCTCAGCAAATCGCCCACCGAACTCCGGCTGACTTTCTCGGAGAAGACGGAACTGGCCATGACGCGCGTGAAGCTACTCGGCCCGGACGGGAAGGAGATCGCGCTCGCCCCACCCGCGGCCGGTGGAGATGAGGGTCTGAGCGTTGTCACCGCCGTCAGATCGACGCTCGCGCCGGGCACGTATACGGTCACATGGCAGGTGGCGGGGCGCGACGGGCATCCGGTGCGTGGCAACTTCACCTTCGTCGTCGGCACGGCCGCGCCTTCCGCTGGCGCTCGGGCGGCCGGATCGGATAGCGGCTCGTATGCTGGACTCGACGCCCGCCGCAGGACTACCACGGGCCCACACGCCTGATGTGGGCGGGTCGGCGACGCGGAAGTCTGACTTCCGCATCGCCGGCCCCGTTGGAGAAGACCACCACCCAGTCGATCGAGAGTTCAGCGAGCGGGACGGCGTGCCTTTGACGACCAGTGGACCGCACTGATCCGCCATCCATCTGGCTCGAGGGTCAGCACCATCAGTTCGGCCCCGGCAGAATCGACGGCGCGATCACGGTATGTGCCTCGCGTGGTGCTCGTCGACGTTACCCAAGCGGCGTTGCCCTGCACGACCGCGCGGACCAGCTCGCGTGTGCTCGGCACGGCACGAGCGAACGTGATGTCCGCTGGCAGGTGGTGCTTTCGATACTCGGCCAGCGTCTCCAGATTGCCGCTCTCGAGGATGACCGCGTTCGGGGCCAGGAGCGACAGCGCGGTCGCGCTGTCCCCCGCGGCGAGTGCCTGGTGGAATCGCTCCACGACGCCGATGGCCGCGGCCGAGTCGGAGCCGCTCGGTGCACTGACGCTGATGAGTGTAGTGGCGCTAGGTGACGTGGTGCTGCTCAGTGCGGCCTGTGCCTCGATCTGCGACGTGCTGGCCACAGAGGCGACGAGGGCGAGAAGGATGACGATGGTACCGGGACGTCGACGGAAGACGGACGGGATAAAGCGATCTGCAGGAGTCAAGACAGGTAGGGGTGAGGGGTAAGCACAGGGTAAGTACAGGGAACGAGATGCCTGGATGTCTATAGACGTTCCTGGCGTAGCCGCTGCGTATTGATGGCGACGATGATCGTGCTCAATGACATCAGCGCAGCGCCGATTGCGGGCGAGAGGACCACGCCCCAAGGTGCGAGTATGCCGCCGGCGAGCGGGATCGCGATGACATTGTAGCCTGCCACCCACCAGATGTTCTGCAGCATTGTCCGGTGACTGGCGCGCGAGAGGTTGATGATGCGCGGCACGTCACGCAGGTCGCTCCGGGCGAGGATGATGTCGCCGGCCTCGCCCGCCGCACCGGTTCCGACGCCGATGGCTACCCCAACGTCGGCGGCGACAAGCGCTGGTGCGTCGTCCACGCCGTCGCCCACCATCGCCACGCGCTTCCCCTCGCGCTGGAGCCGCTCGATGTGGGCGGCCTTATCCTCCTGCCGTACCTCAGCGAGCACGGTGTCGATTCCCAGTTCACGCGCGACAGCCAGGGCCACCGCACACGCGTCGCCGGTCATCATCACCACCTCGATGCGCGCTTCACGTAGTAGTCGTACCGCCTCGGCCGACTCTGGGCGCACCGCGTCGGAGACGGCAAGCGCCGCGATCGCCTGGCCACCCTCGCCTAGGGCGATCAGGTAGACGACACCTTGCCCGCGGGCGAATTGCTGGAGTTCAGGCGCTGGCGTCAGACCGAGGCTCGCGAGTAGATGCGGCCCGCCAGCCGCGAGTTGCCGCCCGTCGACCGTTGCGCGCACCCCGCGACCGGGAATTATCTCGAAGGCACTGGATGCCGGCACCGCCAGTCCGCGCTCCGACGCGCTCTGCACGATGGCACGCGCGACCGGGTGCTCGGCATCTCGCTCCACGGCGGCCGCCAGGCGGAGCGCCTCGTCCTCGGAAAGACCGCGCAGCGTGCGCACGGCGACCTCGCTGTGCTCGCCTACAGTGAGGGTGCCGGTCTTGTCGAATACGACAGTCGTGAGGTTACGCGCCTCCTCCAGCCCGCGTTGATCACGGACGAACAGGCCAGAGCGCGCGCCGAGCGTCGTAGTTATCACGAGCACGAGGAGGGCCGCCAGGCCGAGCGCGTGAGGACTGGCGACGACCAGCACCGTTACCAGGCGCTCGATGGCGGTAGCGGCTGGAGCGCCGACCACCAACCATACGACGAGCGTCACCGCCGCCGCGCCGAGAGCAATCCAGGCGAGCCAGAACGCTGCTCGGTCAGCGAATGCCACGGCGCGCGAGCGGGAACTCTGGGCCTGTTCTATCAGGCGCATGATCCCGGCGAGCGCCGGCCGGTCCCCCGTACCGGCGACCTCAACGCGGACGGCCCGAGCACCATCTTGCGGATCGGCCAGCGACACGGCCTGGAGCGGCACGTCCCGGAGCGGCACGTCCCGGAGCGGCACGTCCTGGATGCGCTCAGCCGCGTCCTCGCCGTCCTCGCCGGCCGCGCCGGCCGCGCCGGTCGTGCGGGTGGCGGTGCTAGGTGGCAGTTCCGCCAACTCGGTGAGATCCCCCTGCACCTGCGAGATCGAGCGCATCTCGAGCCAGTGGCCGAGCAGCATGACGGTGACGAGCGTCGCCAACTCCTCCCAGAGCGGCCTACCGGAGAAGCCGAGCGCCACCGCCGCGCTGAACGCGAAGGTAACGCTGAGGGCGAGCGCGATCAGGGTCATCGTGCCAAACAGACGATCCCGGATCTCGCTTACGGCACCCTGGAAGAATGGTGCTCCGCCATAGAGGAGCACAGCCGTGCCGAATACTGCCGGGATCCACGCAGCGCCCGGGAAGCTGGGCGCGGTGTAGCCGAGCGCTCGCTGGAGCATGCTGCCCCAGATGAGCGTGAGCAGGAGCGACAGCCAGAACCTGTCGCGGAACGACGATCCGGCCGTAAGGTGGTCAGGCGCCAGTTTGGGCTCCAGTTCCGGGTGCTCGGGGTATCCCGGCTCGCCTGGAGCGTAGCCCTCGTGCGGCCTGTCACGAGCGGCACGGTCGCCAGCAGCGACGTCTCGCGTCGGATGGTGCGGGTGCGGATCGCTCATCGTCGAACGCTCAGTTCGGGGTGGTCCCCAACCAGGTGCTTCTACGCAGGCTCAAAGAACATAACACAGACTGCCGATACATCCAGCATATCGGAGGCGGGCTCATTGATGCTTCTTGCGCATGGCTTTACGGTCCGTCAATGACAGCACGTCTCACCCGGCGCGCTGCGTGCCTGGACGAGTCCGACCCGCCCATGGCGCGAGCGCGTGGTTGTCCGGCTCAGAGCACGCCTGCGATTCACGCCATTCACGAGCGGAGACGCGAGGACGAGCGCCGAGATGCAGTAGCGCGTCCACGAGTGCCTCGACTGCTTACCGCCCACTGCCTCGACATGGGTGGCAAGCACGCGGCGCGGCAGCACCAGACAGTGATGCTCGATTGCGCAACGAGCTGCGCCACTGCTGCCGATTTCATTCTCCGTGGCTCATCCAGGCGCGCGCGCCCGCGAGCTGTGCGCCGAGCTCTGCCGTATTGCGCGTCGTGCCAGCATATGACCGTGGCATCGGCCTGAACAGCCATGGATGGGCTCGTCAGGTCGCAGGCCGGTCCGAAGGAACGATGCGCCGGTCGACAACGGCCGGCGCATCGGCGCGCCAGCGCCTCTACTCCCCCTTGTCGGGCGGGAGCGCCGCGAGGCCGGCACGGAACCAGGAGGCGAGTTCGTCCTCCATCATCTCCCTCGCCGCCACGGCGAGCATCGTCTCGACGACTTCCGCATCTGACCACGACACGGTGTAGCCGTTCAGCGCGAGGAACATCTCGGCTGTCACATAGGCGGTACGCTTGTTCCCGTCCGCGAACGGGTGGGCGGTCGCGATACCGAAGGCGTACGCTGCCGCAAGTGCAGCCAGGTCGGTGTACGGCTCGTAGTGCCGGCGCTGCTGCAGACGTGCCGAGGCGGCCTCCCGTGCATTCTTGTCGCGAATGCACTGCAAGCCGCCATGTTCGACGAGTTGGTCGTGGTGCGCGGCCTCGATGGCGAGGCGCGGTACCCATGTGGGCTGATCGGGGTGCTGCGGCCGGCCCTGCGGACCGGTCGCATGGGTGTCCTCGGGGGTGTTCTGGTCTGGGTTGTCAGCCATGGGCCCTCCTGGGGGCCCGGCCCCCAGGTGTCAGCGGGCGAGCTCCCGGAGAGCCACACGACGGTTCTTTGCGATCCGGCGGTAGGCGCGCATGGCCTGCTCGAGCGTGGGATCGTACGGCGTCAACAGCACGCCATCCGAGGTCTCCACGGCGAAGAGCCGGTCACCCTGCTCGATGTGGAGCCGCTCAGCCATCTCCTTCGGGATGGTGGCGGACACCGAGGTGCCTGTCTGTCGGACCGTGACGGTCTTGATCATCGTGCCCTCGGGGTTCGTCGTCTCAGATGCGGGACAGGAGTAGGAACGCCCCAGGTAGTCGTCGGTGTGTTGTTCGAGGGTACCATTACAATAAGCACATATGTGCTTATCGTCAAGCCTCGCGGTTCACCTCGGTCCGGGAAGCGCGCCAGAGTGCCCTGCCCTCGCGCCAGCGGCGGAAGCGCATGCCCGGAGCCTGCCTTCCCATCCTAGACCCGGTCGCCGGTGAGGCCGGGTCACGGATGAGGTACCCGGAGCGATCCTCTCGCCATCCGATGTGCCTGACCCGGCGCCGGGGACGGTTAGCGTGCGCACGGCCCGAGCAGCGGCCTGGCAATCCGGAGCGCGGCGGCCGACGGGAGCTACGACACGGCCAGCATGTCCGCGACCCTCATCAAGGCCGGCTGCCACGACATCCGCATCCCACCGAACAGGGGGGCATCGCCGCGGCACGTGGAGGGCACACACGCTCGGGCCGCGACCGAGGTGAGGAACGAGCACTGCGCACGCACGATGGGGCCGGACGCGGAGACCGTCACCGACAGGCGGGCCACCCAGAAATGGGAGATCGACTACAACGTGCGCTCTCGCGCCGAGAGATGGTTGTCGCACGTGTGGGTGCTCTCTGGCAGTTGCTGTCGGCCATGGAGCGAGGCAACGTACCGGGCGGAGGTCTTCTAGGCCTGGGTCCAGCGCCTCAATGCCGACGCCGCATGCAGGCAGCCGGTGCGGCGGCACCGCGTTTGCGCCGACGGCTAGCTTGGAGGCGAGGGACTCGCCCCGGCCGCGTAGCCCCCGGCGCAGGTGAGAAAGAGGGGGCAGGCATTCATGGAACGACGCCTATCGGCCTGGTGGGCGTGATCGCAACTCAACGCCCGTCGAGTCCGGCACGGTGCTCCGATCGCCCATTCGGAGCACCATTCAGGAGCCCGTGCCGCCGACGTTCGGATGGCTGAGGGAGTAGACGTAGGCCGCGAGCGCCTGGATCTGCTCCTCGTTGAAGCTCTGGCCAAAGGCCGGCAGCGGGGCGGGAAACTGCTTCGGCTACGGGACTCCGTTGCCGATCGTGCCGGCGATGAGCTCCGAACCGCCGTCGCCGTAGATCCCACCGCGGGTCGGGATGGGGGCCCCGTGCGGATCGACCGCCGGATCGCCGAGTGCCGCGGCCATTCGATCGATGAGCTGATCCGAGGCGTCGTGCTCCAGCCGCTCCGCCTCGTCGTGCACCCGAGCCACTGGATAGTCGAGCGCCCATGCGAGGTACGCCTCGAGCACCCGGTGTCGCCGGATAGTTCGGAGCGCGGCACGACGGCCGGCTTGGGTGAGCACGACGCCGTGATAGCGGCGGTGGCTGACCAAGCCCTGCTCGGCCAGGCGACGCAACATCGAGCTCACCGCGGCCGGCGACACGCCGACGCGACGCGCGATGTCGTTGGTGCCCGCCGCCTCACCGTCATGCGCGATGTGGTAGATCGCCTTGAGGTAATCCTCGGCTGGTCCGGTGAGCTCGGCGAGTGAGGACACCGCGGTCGTGGTGCGCTCAATCCCCACCGCCGCGGAGTCGTGTCGCCCATGGTGCGACGCCGGGCGGCCGCGGGCACCACGCCCGTCGACGGTATCCAGTGCCGGCTTCACTTGATCACCACCCCGGTGATGAAGAGCACCAGCATGCCGGCCAGCACGCCGCCGAGGGCGGTGAATGGCATCTGGCGCGCCGCCGTGTCCTTCCAGACCATCTGCCGTCCGATCTCATAGGCGACCTGGAAAACCGCACCCGCGCCAATCGCGAGAAAGAGGACGGAGAGCGGCTGCGAGTAGACGAGACCGCCGACCCAGGCACCAACGATGGCCGGCACGCCGCCGATCAACCCGAGCATGGCCAGGAGACGAAGCGAGGGTTTGTCCTTGGCGACCGGGATCACGATTCCCAACCCTTCGGTGATGTTTTGGATGATGAAGCCGACGACCAGGAACGTGCCCAGTGCCGCCGCACCCACGGCGTAGGCCGCGCCGATCGCCAACCCCTCGCCCAAGTTGTGGAGCCCGATCCCGACCGCGATGACCGTCGCGAGGGAGCGGCGCTGACTCGCTGCGCTACGCCCGACGCCCTGCTGGCGGCGGGCTATAGCGTCTAGCAGGAGCCACGTGCCGACGACGCCGATGCCGACGATGCCGACCCCCTGGAACGTGGCGCTCAGCTCACCGGCCACCTCGAGCGCTTCGGCGGTCGCGTCGAGGCCGAGGTAGAGCAGCAACCCGACCGTCGCCGCCATCAGGAACAACATGGCGCCAGGCCCGAGCCGCCTGAGCGCGGGCAGCCAGAACATGCCGAGGATGACCGGGATGATGCCCACGTAGACCCCGATCAGGGTAAAGCTCCAGAGCGTGCCCGCAGTTGCGTGAGCGGTCGCCGTCGCGACCGGGATCGAAACGGAGAACGGGATCGAATTGCTGGACAGCACCAAAACCTCGTATGCTTCGCCTTCGACCCATGGGTAGTCGATGGTCACGACGGCGGTACCCAATCGCGGAATCTCGGGACCGGGTGAGACGGCGTACGGCCAGATCGCGTCGTTGATATTCACCTGTGCGAGCCGCACTGCCTCGGGGCTCGTGTTGCGCAGGCGAAGCTCGATCTGGCCGGGCCGCAGCACCGCCCGCCCGAACTGCACCGTCTCGATCGGCGCGGCCGGCGCGACGTTCAGGCCGGCCCCGTTCGTGGAGACGAACAGCGCGATCACGCCGGCGAGCAAGACGAGCGGTGCCAGCAGCAGGGCGTACGGACGCAGACGCGTCCTGCCCGAGCGGATGGCGGTCATCGTCGTCGTCACGCGTCAGCCCTCCACCTGGAAGATGCCGGTCCAGCCCAGCTCCGCGAACTCCGTCTTGTGCGCGTGGAACATATATCGGCCCGGGTGTTTGAAGCGGAACTCCAGGATGCCGCGCTGGCCCTGCATCTGCGCGATCGTGTCGGTGAACTCGACCGGCGTGAGGCTTGTGCCAGTGGGGTAGTAGTGGAAGAAGTTGGCGTGCAGGTGGAACGAGTTGATCGGATCGTACTCCAGCGCGTTCACCAGATACACGCGGACAAGTTCGCCGACCTCGAGACGGATCGGGTGCTTGTCGTAGTGGAACGGGATGCCGTTGACCATGTAGAAATCGTTCGCCCCATCGAAGTCCACGTCGTAGCCGCTCATGACCATGATGAGCTCGTGGTCGGCGGTGGGGCGGCCGTCCTTGGGATCGATGATGAACGCGCCGTAGAGTCCCTTCGCGATGTGCTTCGCCAACGGCGCCGTGTGGCAGTGATACATGTGCAGCCCGAAAGGCTCGGCATCGAACTCGTAGGTGTACCGCCCGCCCGGAGCGACGACCCCCGAGCGCATGTCGAACACCCCGTCCATGCTGCCCGGGTGGATGCCGTGGAAGTGCAGACTGTGCGGGTGATCGCTCGCGTTGAGATGCGTGATCCGCACCCGGTCGCCTTCGCGCACGCGGATCGAGGGGCCGGGGATCCGCCCGTTGTAGGTCCAGGCCGGGAACTCCACCCCGGGCACTACCTCGATAGCCTTGTTCTGTGCGACGAGGGTGTACTCGCGCAACGTCCGGCCGCTCGGCAGCGTGCTCACCACGCCGCCGTCGAAGTCGGTGAGCATCTTGGTCGGGTGGAAGCCGTTCTTTTCGTGGTCCACCTCTCCCACGACGGTCGGCATCGGGTGCATCCCGCTGCCGTGCGCGCCCGGGTGCGACCTGCCGTACGCGCCGCCAGTGGCCGCCGGCGATCCAGGCGTGGCGCTGCCCTCCGCGAGATCCTGGGAGGTGCCGAGAACGGCCATGCCGAGGAGGCTCGTGCCGCCAAGGCCGGCGCCGATGAAGCGACGGCGGGACCAGGCACGTGCTTCGTCCGCCGCTGGCCGCGGGGATAGCGTCTGCAGTAGTTGCTTCAGCAAGGGTTCCTCCCGCTCCTCGTAGTCCGGGTCGATCCTGATGCGCGGCTACGGGATCTACTTCGCGAAGGGGTGTTCGAAGCTCAGATAGGCGAAGACACGTCGTTCCCCCCGGCTCGGGCCCACGCCGATGGGGAATGCGATGCCGGGGACGACCTGGAGCCCGGAGCGAAAGTCGACGGCGCCCCGGATGCCGGGGGAGAGAAGCACCTCCGTGCTTGGCTCGGTGCGCCCCGGCCCAGCGACTTTCCGCGTACGGTTCCACACCGCCTCGAGTAGCACGTTGAATCGGGAGCGGGCGAGCCAGACGACGCTCTGGGCCACGGTGTAGTCCGTAGTCGGCGCCCGATTGCCCAGCGCGTCACGCGCACCGGGTGTGTACGTCATTCCAGCGTTGGAGTGCACCACGAGAGACGCCGAGAGCACCGCGCTGAATGGCAGGTTGACCTGGACGCCCGCGCCGCCGGCGCCGAGCCCCCGCCGGCTAGAGCCGGTGGGCAGGAGCACGGTGACCCGCGGCGCGATCGCCACCGCAGATCCCTCGGTGCCCCCCAACTGGAGGCGATAGTTCAGGGCGACGTCGCCGACTCCGGCCCGGCTTCCGGCTGCCGCGGCGGTGCGCGAGACCGGAAGCGTGTAACTGAGTTGGTGACGCTGGCCGGCGACGGGCCACTCCTGGGTGAAGGCGTACTCCCACCCGCCGCCCCCACGCATGCGCGTCAAGGAGCTGATGTGCTGCACGACGCCCCATTCCTGGTTGTACGCCTCCTCCACGAGGAAGCTGTTGTCCTGGATCGGAAGCGGCGCGGTAGAGGCGGCGGTGCGCTCTTGGGCCGCGGCTGTGCCCGTGCAGGGCAGTGAGACCAACAGGAGGAGGCGCCGCATGGACACTCAGCATGTCTGGGAGAAGCCGCGAGGGCGACTGCCGATCTCCGGGACCCGTAGGTCTCCGCGACGGCGCGACAGCGGTGAGTTTTGGGTGACGCGCGCTTTATGCTTTGCCAAGGTGCATTATTAGTTTAGATATCTCTAAATTTTCCGCAAGGGCCACGCCGTTGCCTCGGCCTCGCGTTTCGCGGCGTTCTGCCTCGTCGGAATGGTTCTGGTCGCTTCGGCCGCGGCCACGTCTTCTCCGATCCTCAGGAGATGCGGTGAGCCGGAGGTGTCGCGTGGACTCTGATCGAGGAGCCAGGGATCGCCGTGTGGTCCAGGTTGCGCCTGGCCGGAAGAGCGCTCCGCCGCGTGAAGATGGCGCCTGCGTCGGCCGCGATACGGAAGCTGCCGGCGATTCTCTCGGCAACCTTCGTCATGAGCGGATCGCGATGGCGTGACCAAGGCGGTGGCAGGCCCCGCAGGGTCCCTGCGCGCGCGGCCACTTCGCTGACACGCGAGCGCAGTGGTCGGTATGCGTGGGTACAACGGCGTCGCGCCGTGCGTCGAGATCCCGACGGTAGAGGCGCGTGCCGCGGTAGCTCTCGTCGCAGCCGATGAACAGGCGTCACCGGGGGGGACCTTGTGCCCGCCCGTCGCCATCCACGCACGCGGGGTCTCAAGCGCCCGTACGTGTAGCATCACCGCCCGGATGGCCGTGCGCTCCCAGGCACTCCAGCCCCACCCGCCAATGTACCGGACGACCGCTCAGTGCCCTGCGCCGCCGACGTTCGGATGGCTGAGGGAGTACACGTAGGCCGCGAGCGCCCGGATCTGCTCCTCGTTGAAGCTCTGGCCGAACGCCGGCATCGGGGCGGGAAACTGCTTCGGCTGCGGTACACCGTTCCGGATCGTGCTCGCGATGAAGTCCAGGCTGCCGTCGCCGTTGAGCCACTCTTCATCCGCTAGGCTCGGTCCAATCGGTCCGCCCTCGCCCTCGGAACTGTGGCAGGTGAAGCAAATGCCGCCTGCCGCCTGTCCCTCGAAGATGCTGTCGCCGAGGGCGACCATCGACGGCGTGATGCTGCCCTCGGCGAGCGGGCCGGCCGGGGCGGCGCCGGGCGGCGCGGCCGGTGCGGCAGCGGGTGCCCCACCACTGCCCGCCTGCGGGCTGTCTACTGTGCCGCCCTCGTCGCCGCCGCCGCAGGCTGCGGCGAGGCTCATGGCCATCGCGGCGAGGCTCATTGTCATCGCAGCGACGATTCGCCTCGGGATAAGGCGAGCTGAGGTGTGTTCATCCGTGCTAGTCCGTCGAGTCATGAACTGGCCCTCCTTGGTGAGTGGATCAAGGAGGGCGAGCGCATACGTCGAGCCACCGAGTGGCGATGCGCAACATCCACGAGTCTATCCGACGGCCGCAACGCAGTCGTAGCTGGTGCCGACTTGTGGGGGGCGCCGGATATGCCAGCGCCTCACGGCGCTGAATGTGCATCGGGCCTCTGTGCGAGCACGCGCACTATCGCGACGATCTAGCCATCGCGCTGGCTGCCGCAGGCACGGGGCGCGACACTAACACACCATCTTGGGCGAACCGCTCGCGAGACTCTGAGTTCGAGGACACGATGCACATGACGAACCTCACGCTCCCCCTGCGCGGGCTGGCCGGCGAGGGAGCCCAGGCCGCCGTGGACCGCGCGCTTCGCGGGCTCGCGGGAGTGCGGTCGGCGCGTGCTGGGGCCGATCAACTCCTTCACATTGAGTTCGATGACGCGCTCGTCTCACCCGTGGAGATCCACGATGCGCTGGCTCGATCCGGTATCGTGCACGTGGCCGATGCGGAGCAGCGCGTCGCCAGGGGCGCACCCGGCGGCAGGGCGGTGGAACATACACCTGCGGCTGATTTCAGGAGCCACGGATGAGTGGCTTCTCGACGGTGCTCGCCCTCGCCGCGACGCCAGCTCTCGGGAACTTCGCCGGTGGCGTGCTCGCCGATCGCACCCGCGTCTCGCCACGAACGCTGAGCTTCGCGCTCCACGCTGCCGCGGGCATCGTGTTCGCCGTCGTGGGCGTGGAACTCATGCCGCAGGCCCTTGGCGCCGAGCCCGTGTGGCCCGTCGTGCTGCTCTTCGTCGCCGGCGGCGGCTTCGCAGTCTTGATTGATAGGACTGCTCGCATTCACGGCTGGGATCCTTCTGACAGTCGCGGTCGAGGCGATCGTCGTCGAGGCGCACCGGGAGGCGGACGGCCGCGCCGCATCCCTGTTCCTGGTTGGTGGCGTTGCCCTGTTCGTCGCGCTCGGTGAGTTCCTCGAGGCGCAAGGCGGCGACCGGGAGGTTGTGGGTCGAGCAATCACGGGTCATGGAGCGACCGTGGTGGGCGCGGCCGTCCCTGGACCGCCGCCACTGCATCGGCGGCCGCCGTGGCGACTGCGGGGTCCGGGTCGCGCATGGCAGTCGTGAGCGGCCCCAGCTCGTTCGCCGCACGCGGTCCCATGGCGCCGAGCGCGAACGCCGCTGCCGCGCGCACAGACGGCTCCGGATCGGCGAGCGCACGCGCGGCGGCCGGCGCGGCCGTGGCGGCCGAGGGGCCGAGCGCGCCTAGAGTGTGCGCCGCCCTCACCCGGACGGTCGGCGCGGCGTCGGTCAACGCGGTCTCGAGGACCGGTAGGAGGATCTGCGCCGGGCTTCCAACGTCGCGCAGTGCCTTGAGTGCGCTCAGCCGGACGGCTTCGGCGGGGTCGCGACTCAGGCGCGCGAGGGCTGGTACGACGGCCGGAGAACCGCTCGCCGCCGCGGGGCCGATGTCCCCGAGCGCCGCCGCCGCCGCTGCACGCACACCCCGGTCGGCATCGTCGAGGGTGGCCGTGAGCGCCGGCACGGCTGCTCTCGCAGCCGTGCCGAATGCGCCCAGGATGCTCGCCGCGTGCGATCGCACGTTGGCATGCGCGGTGTCGCGAAGCACTTCGATCAGGCCAGGCACGGCCGCCGGCGCACGGACGCCTTCAGTCGCGAGGGCGACTCCCGCCGCCACCCGCACGTGGTCATCGGGATCGCCGAGTGCGCCGATCAGTGCGTCCACCACGGCCGGCGACTTGGGCTGGAGCCGCAGGACGCGCCTCAGGGCGTTGGCAGCGTCGGCCCGCCGGCCCGGGTCGGCGTCATCGAGCGCCCGGATCCAGTAGCGCGAGGAGCGACCCTCATATCCGGGGTCGGCCATGCACGCGCCGGTGAGGAGGGCGAGCGCCGCGAGCAGGATGCGCCCAGCCATCCGGCATGGACATACAGACCCGACGGTGCGCGCCGCGCGGCGTCGCCATGGTGCGCACAGCGCTCGTCGTGCGCACGGCTCTCGTCGTGCGGCTGCGTTGGCCCCACTCACGGCGGCGCACCCGTGATATGCCCGATCGCCCAGGCGGCCTCCGTACGCGTGGTGGAGTCCGGGTCGGCCAGGTGGCGTCGGAGGTCGGGTAGCGCCGCCGCGGAAGCCGGGCCGATGCGACCGAGCGCGGTGGCCGCCGCCGAACGGAGGCCCGCGTGACCATCGCGAAGCGCGCGTCGAAGGTCCGGGACGGCGGCGGCACCGGCGGCACCGTAGCGTGCCACGCCATACGTGGCGGCGAAGCGCGTGGCCTCCAGAGAGTCGTCGAGGGCGCGGGTGAACGCCGGGACGGCCACGGTTGCATCGGCACCGACGGCGGCGAGCGCGCGCGTGGCTTCCAGTCGAACGGAGCTGACTGGATCGGCCATGGCCCGTACCAGTGCCGGCGCGACTTCCACGACGGGCGGCCCGAGTCGTGCGATCGCCTCGGCCGCGGCCGCACGCACGTCATGGTCGGGATCGACGAGTGCCGCCGCGAGTGGCAACGCGGCCTGGACGGCCGGCGCGCCGATGTGCCCGAGCGCCCTGGCAGCTTCGGTACGCACCTGTGGGTGCGCGTCACGGAGCAGCGCCACCAGCCGTGGCGCGACGATCCGCCCTTCGGGTCCGAGCCGCTCGAGGGCATCGGCGAGCGTGACGTGCACCTCGTCGCTCGCTCCGGTCTCCAGCGCTTGCAGTAGCGCATGCGTCGCGGTAGGCGAGCGCCGTGCGCTGCGCGCGAACGCGCGCGCCGCCTCCAGACGCGCCGCGGGATCGTGACTTCGGAGGTCCGCCGCCCACGCGCTCGCCGGCCGGCCCCCGAACGTCTCCTCGCTGTCACAGCCGAAACCCACGAGAAGGGAACCGAGCAGGAAGGTCGCGAGACTCCTCACCACTCTACGGCGGCTGGTGCGCTGTTGGCTCATGGCGCCACACGATTCTCCGGCATCACGCACGATCGGTCGACGTCGATCCTGCGGACGGCCCCTCTGATGACCCCTCGGACGACCCGGTCGCCGCTGCGGCGCCCTCTGGCCGTGGCTCGTGAGGCTCCACGTATGGCTGCTCCATGTACGGCTCCATGTACGGCTCCATGTGCACCAACACGCCCGCGACCTGCGGTACCGCCGCACGGATTGCGCCCTTCACCTGCCCGCTCAGCGAGTGCGCGGCCGCCAGCGGCATCGCCGCGTTTGCCTCGACGTGGACGTCCACGTAGTAGGCCAGGCCGGACTTCCGCACGCGGAGCGTCTCGATGGCGAGCACGCCCGGCACCGATGCCGCGGCCTGGCGAATGGGCCGTACGATCTCGTCGTCGGCCTCGCGGTCCATGAGGTCGTGCAGGGCGGGGCGTGCCAGCAGGACGCCGTTGATGACGATGATGCCGGCGGCGAAGAGCGCCGCCCAGTCGTCGGCGCTTGCCCACCCGGAGCCTCCATCGAGCCGCTGTCCGAGGAGCGCGATGCTTATGCCGAGGAAGGCTGCCGTGGAGGTCACGGCGTCGCTCATGTGGTGCCAGGCGTCGGCGCGCACGGCGGAGCTACCCATCTGCACGCCGATTGCCGTGACATGACGGGACAGGAGGAGCTTGACGACCACGACGCCCACGAGGACGCCCAGCGTCCACGGCGCTGGTGTCTGATGTGGCGTGCGGATCTCATGCACGGCCTGGATGGCGATCGCGACCGCTGCTGCAATCAGCACCAACGACACGACGGCGCCAGCGAGCGCTTCGGCCTTGCCGTGACCATACGGGTGGTCCTCGTCGGCCGGGCGGGTGGCCATGTGCAGGCCGCCCCAGACGATGAGCGACGAGAAAATATCGGCCGTCGACTCGACGGCGTCCGCCACGAGGGCGTAGCTGTGCCCGACGACCCCCGCGACGAGCTTCGTCGCCACGAGCGCCGCATTGATGACGAGCCCGAGTTGCGTGGAGCGGATGCCACGCCTTGCCAGGTCGGTCATGGGATCTTTATGGTGACGCCGGACGATGGGTACTGACGCGAGCGACCATCGGAGGCGCGCGGTGGAGGGGCGAGTCAACGCGGAGTGCGGTCGCAGGTCGATTCATGCGCCCTCACTGCGTCCGTACGCCAGCAGTCGTAGCGCGTTCGCGATGACGAGGAGCGTACTCCCTTCGTGCACTACCACAGCCGGGCCGATCCCGACCATACCAGTCGTCGTGGCCACGACCAGCAGCGCGATGACACCGAGCGAGACGGCGAGGTTCTGCTTGATGATCCCTCGCGCCGTCCGGCTCAGGCCGATCGCGAACGGCAGGCGTCCGAGATCGTCTCCCATGAGGGCGACGTCGGCCGTCTCGAGCGCGGCAGCAGTGCCCGCACCACCCATCGCGATCCCCACCGCCGCGTGGGCGAGCGCCGGCGCATCGTTGACGCCGTCGCCGACCATGGCGACGCGTCCCTCACGGGCGAGCTCCGCGATGGCGGTCACCTTGTCCTCCGGCAGCAGGCCGGCGCGTACTTCGTCGATCCCGACCGCGCGGCCGACCGCGTTTCCGACGCCGGCGTTGTCGCCGGTGAGCATGACGATGCGACGCACGCCGACCGCGCGCAGCCGGTCGAGCGTCTCCCGCACGCCGGCGCGCGGCTCGTCGGCTACGCCGATGACGCCGAGCCAGCCGTCACCGGCTTCCTGTCCGCTCAGCGTCCCGGTCGCTGGCCGGCGGCGCGTGACCACGGTGGTCCGCCCCGCCCGCTCCAGCTCGGCAACCGCCTCGCGCACCGTCGTAGGTATGGTCTCGCCAGTCTCCTCGAACATGAGCAGCCGGCCCACATCGACAGCCGCGCCATCGACCGTCGAGCGGATCCCGCGGCCAGTTACCGACTCCAGATCGCCGGCCTCGGGCACGGCGAGCCCGCGCCGCTCCGCCGCCTGGAGGATCGCACGCGCTAGCGGGTGCTGCGACCGTCGTTCGACGGCCGCCGTCAGCGCCAGCAGGCGATCCTCGCTGACCCCCTGCGCCGGCCGGAGGTCCGTCACCTCCGGCTCGCCCCGGGTGATCGTCCCGGTCTTGTCCAGCGCGAGCGTGTCGACGGAGCCGAGCATCTCGAGGTGGGCGCCGCCCTTGATGAGCACCCCCTTCCGCGCCGCTTGGGCGATGCCCGCGAGCACCGCCGCCGGCGTACCGAGGGCGAGCGCGCACGGCGACGCCGCGACGAGGAGCGCCATACCCCGATAGAACGCGTCACTCCAGGCCAAGACGCCGAGGAGCGGCGGCACGACGATGAGCAGCAGGCCGGCCACGAGGACGAGTGGGACGAAGACGCGCTCGAAGCGATCGGTGAACTGCTGCGTCGGCGCCTTCTGCGTCTGCGCCTCGGCGACGAGCCGGATGACGCGGTCAAGGGTGCGGTCGCCGATGGCCGCCGTGACCTCGATGACGAGCGCCCCCTCCCCGTTCACCGAGCCCGCGAAGACCGGCTCGTCCGGCGCCTTGTCCACCGGCACGCTCTCGCCGGTGATCGGCGCCTGATTCACCGCCGAGCGTCCCTCGCGCACGGTACCGTCGACCGGGATCCGCTCGGCGGGCTTCACGACCACCCGGTCGCCGGGACGGACGTCGGCGATGGGCACCGTGGCCTCCTGGCCATCGCGTACCACGGTCGCCGTCTGGGGGGCGAGCTCCGCGAGGGCGGCGATGGCGTTACGCGCGCGCCCGAGCGCGTAGTGCTCGAGCGCGTGCCCGAGGCTGAAGAGAAAGAGGAGGAGGGCGCCCTCCAGCCACGCGCCGAGGATCGCGGCGCCGATCGCCGCGACGACCATGAGGAGGTCGATGTTGAAGTGGAACTTCCCCCGCCTGAGATCACCGAGGAAGTGCCCGACGTTGTCGCGCGCGCCAAAGACGTACGCGGCGACGTAGAAGCCGATCGGCACTGCTGCCGGCGCGCCCGCGAGGCGCCCGACGAGCCACCCGACGGTAAGCAGCGCGCCGGACGCCAGGCTCCATGCGAGCTCGCGGTTGCGGGCGTACCAGCCGGCGTCCTCCGCCGGCGGGTACCTCTCCGCCTCCTCCCCTCGCGCCTCGCGCGCGCCCCCATGCTCGGCGGCCCGCTCCTCCGGCGCGGTCTCACGCCGTACGCGCCGGTGCTCGCCGCGCAAATGCGCGTCGATCGAGGTCTCCGTCCGCACCCCGTGGTCGGTCCGGACGCTGGTAAGCGCTGCCGGCGCCCCTGGCACAACCGTCGCGCCGGCCGCGCGAAGCCGGGCCTCGACCGCCGCACGATCCACCCGGCGGCGATCGAACTCGACCCGTGCGACCTGGCCCGCGAAGTTGACCGCGGCCGCGGTCACCCCCGGCAGTGCCCGCAGATCCTCCTCGAGCCGCCGGCCGCCGTCCTCCGTGCCGACGGCGCGGAACGGCACGACCGCATGGCCGTACCGGTCGGTTACCTCGGCGCCAGCGGCCTTCGCCAGCGCCGTGACCTGGGCGAGGGTGAGTCGGTCGGGATCGTAGTGCAGGCAGAGCTGCGATTCGGTGTTCGTCTCCGTGTCCGCGTCGGACGCCGCGGCCCTCCACGCCGGCCCATCCCCCGACATGGCTTCGTCCGACCCGGCTTCGTCAGGTCCCACGACGTGCACGTGCTGCACGCCATCGCGACGCTCGAGCAGCCGGACGAGCCGCGCGGCGCACGCATCGCGCACGTCCTTCACGTCGGGTAGCAGCAGCGGCAGGTCGAGACGTATCGTCTGCTCCGACTGTTCCCGTCGCTCTCCTGCCTCCCTCTCCCCTGGCTCCCTCGCGCGCGATGTCATTGGTCAGTGACTCGCGAAGACGGCGGTGGAGCCCGAGCGGTCGAAGCTCAGCACGTCGTACCGATCGGCCGGCGTGCCAGGGACCTCCATGCCGGGCGACCCGACCGGCATGCCGGGGACGGCCACCCCGGCCACCGGCGGTCGCTCGGCGAGCAGCCGGCGGATGTCTCCCGCCGGCACATGCCCCTCGACCACGTAGCCGCCCACGGTGGCGGTATGGCACGACTGGAGCTGCCCGGGCACGGCGTTCACGGCCTTCACCATCGTCAGGTCGTCGCGGTCCACGGTTTCGACACGGAACCCCTCCGCCCGCAGGTGGTCCACCCATGCCCGGCAACAACCGCACGTCGGCGTCTTGTAGACGGTCACCGTGACCGTATCCGTCGGCCCCATCGCTGCCAGGGCCGCGCCGGATGTCGCAGTAGATGCCGCACCGACGGTGTCCTCCAGCGCGGCGTCGGGCGACGGGCTACAGGCCATGACCCCGAAGGCCAGCGACGCGCCGACGGCAAGGTGTCGGCCGCTCCCCCACCAGTTCCGCCACCGGTGCGGACGGCGACCCAGTCGCGGCCCCGAACCCGCGGACGAACTACGCTCCTGGTCGTGCGTCGCCTGCTCGTGCGTCGCCTGCTCGTGCGTCGCCTGCTCGTGCGTCGCCTGCTCGTGCATGGGCCCCCTCACGGTGAAATGGTCAGACGACATCCTCTCCCTCCTCGTCAGTCGCGATGCGCACGGCCCGGTCCACCGGGAGGACGAAAACCTTCCCGTCCCCCTGGTTGCCGGTGTGCGCTGCCTCGAGGATCGCACGCACGACCATCTCCTCGAGCTCGTCGCGCACCACGATCTCGACGCGCACCTTGTCTGCGGTGCCGTAGAGGACCTCGGACGTCGGTGCGTCTGTGAGTCGGCCACGACCGAATCCCTTGGCGTCCATGAATGTCGCGCCCGTGAGCTCGGGCACTTCATGAAGCGCCTGCATCACCTGTGGTGCCATGAAGGGCTGGACGAACGCCACGATCATTCTCATGCGGACGCACCTCCCGGGGCCGGCTCGGGCACGAGGGCATCGTGCTCACCGGTGACCCGCTGGACCGCCTCGCGCTCCACCTGGCGCCGCTCGAAGAGCAGGTACAGGAGCGGCAGCACGAGCAGCGTGAGCAGCGTCGCGGTGATGAGCCCCCCGATGACGACCGTGGCGAGTGGCCGCTGGACCTCGGCGCCGGCTCCGTGCGACAGTGCCATCGGGATGAACCCGAGACTGGCGACGAGCGCCGTCATCAGCACGGGCCGGAGGCGCGTCAGTCCGCCCTCCCGGACCGCCTCCTCGAGCGATCGGCCGTGCTGCCGGAGCTCGTTGATGTAGGTGACCATCACGAGGCCGTTGAGCACCGCGACGCCGAAGAGGGCGATGAAGCCCACGCCGGCCGAGATGCTGAATGGCATGCCGCGAAGGAAGAGCGCGAACACGCCGCCCACCGTGGCGAGCGGGATGCCCGTGAAGACGAGCGCCGCCTGCCGCAACGAGTTGAACGTCGCGAAGAGGAGCAGGAAGATGAGCAGCAGGGAGAGCGGCACGACCAGCATGAGGCGCCGACTCGCCCGTTCCAGGTTCTCGAACTGCCCGCCGAAATCGGGGCGGTAGCCGGTCGGAAGCTCGATCGTCCCGTTGTCGAAGAGTGCGCGCACGTCGGCGACGAAGCTGCCGATGTCGCGCCCCCGTACGTTCCCCTCGACAATGACGAGCCGCGACCCATTCTCGTGGCTGATCTCGGCCGGGCCGTCCACCTCCTCCACCCGCGCCAGGGTGCCGAGTGGGACGCGCTCGCCGGTCGGCGCGCTCACCAGGATACTGCTGATGGTGCCGGCGTTGCGCCGCGCGTCTTCCGGGAAGCGCACGGTGAGCGCGAACCGACGTTGGCCCTCGAGCACCTGCGACACCTGCGTGCCGCCCAGTGCCTCGACGATCTGCATGACGTCCGCGGAGTTGATGCCGTAGCGCGCGAGCTGGTCGGGCAGCACCGTGATCTGGAGCTGGGGCATTCCCTCGAGCTGCTGCGCCTTGAACCCGGTCGCCCCCTCCAGTTTCGAGACCTCCGCCACCACCTGGTTGGCGGCCCGGCTCAACTGGTCGAGGTCGTCCCCGTAGATCTTGATCGCGAGATCGCTGCGTACGCCCGCGACCAGCTCGTTGACGCGCAGCTCGATGGGCTGGCTGAAGCTCACGACCAGGCCGGGGATCTTCGATAGGGCCTCGGACATCGCCACCTCCAGCTCCTCCTTCGTCTCCGCCCGCGTCCAACCCTCCCGCGGCTTGAGCATGACGAAGATGTCGCTGATGTTGACGCCCATGGGGTCGGTCGCGATCTCGGCGCGCCCGGTCTTCGCCACCACGTCCTTGACTTCGTCCGGGAACTCGGTGTGCAGCACCTGCTCGAGCTGGGTGGTCTGCCGAACGGACTCTTCGAGCGAGACGCTCGGCAACCGCAGCACCTGAAGGGCGAACTCGCCCTCGTCGAGCTGTGGAATGAATTCCGAGCCCAGGAACGGTGCCGCCGCGAGCGCCAGCACGACCGCCGTCGCGGCCCCGGCGAGCACCTTGCGGCTGTGCGAGAGCGTCCACGCGAACGTCGGCTCGTAGATCCGCTTCGCCTGCCGCATGAGCCAGACGTCCTTCTCCACCGCCTTCCCCTTGAGGAAGAGCGAGATGAGCACCGGAGTGAGGAGGAAGGTGAGCAGGAGCGAGCCGACGAGCGCGAACACCACCGTGAGCGCCATCGGCTTGAACATCTTCCCCTCGACACCCTCGAGGGTGAGGATGGGCAGGTAGACGACGATGATGATGCCGACGCCGAAGAGGATCGGCCGCGCTACTTCCGCGCACCCCTCCAGCACCGTGTGCAGGAAGCTCTCGCCCGGCTTGCGGTGCCCCAACCGGCGCATCGAGTTCTCGACCATCACCACCGAGCCGTCCACCACGAGGCCGAAATCGATCGCGCCGAGGCTCATCAGGCTCCCGGCGATGCCGGCCTTCACCATCATGCTGAGGGCGAAGAACATCGAGAGCGGGATGGCGAGCGCCACGATCAGCGCCGCCCGGATGTTCCCGAGCAGAAGGAAGAGTACCGCGATGACGAGCACCGCGCCCTCGATCAGGTTCTTCTCGACCGTCTTGATGGTGCGATTGACGAGTTCCGCCCGGTCGTAGAACGGCGTGAGCCGCACGCCCTCGGGCAGGCTCTTCGCCGCCTGCTCGAACTTCTCCTTCACGGCGTTGACGACGGTGCGTGAGTTCTCGCCCATGCGCATCATGACGATGCCGGTGACCACCTCGCCGGTGCCGTCCTTCGTGACGGCGCCTTGGCGGATCGTCGATCCGATCGCGACTTCGGCGACGTCCGCGACGCGCACCGGCGTACCGCCGCGGCTCGCGACGACGATGTTGCGGATCTGGTCGAGGTCCTGCACCTGGCCGACGCCGCGGATGACGAGTTGCTCGGCACCCTTGGCGATGTAGCCGCCGCCGGCGTTCTGGTTGTTGGCGGCCACCGCGTCGAGCACCTGCTGGAGCGTCAGGTCGAACTGGACGAGGGCCTCAGGACGGACGAGGACCTGGTACTGCTTCTCGAAGCCGCCGAAGGAGTTGACCTCAGCGACCCCAGGCACGGCGCGGAGCTGCGGTGCCACGACCCAGTCCTGCAACGTCCGGAGCTCGGTGGCGTCGATGCCGGAGCCTGAGTCCGCCTCGAGCGTGTACTGGAAGACTTCACCCAGCCCCGTCGAGATCGGCCCCATCTCCGGCGTGCCGTAACCCTCGGGGATCTCCTCACGCGCCTGCTGCAGCCGTTCCTGCACCTGCTGGCGCGCGAAGTAGATGTCCGTCCCCTCGTCGAAGACGACGGTCACCTGTGAAAGGCCAAACTTGGAGATGGAGCGGATCTCCTCCAGGTTCGGGAGCCCGAACATCGCGAGCTCCACGGGGAGCGTGACCTGCCGCTCGACCTCGGTGGGCGACAGGGCGGCCGCGTTCGTGTTGATCTGGACCTGCACGTTCGTCACGTCCGGCACCGCGTCGATCGGGAGCCGGATGGCGCTCCAGATCCCGACGCCGACGAGCAGCGCCGTCAGCGCGAGGATCAGGAGGCGTTGCTTCAGGACGAAGCCGATGATGGATCGCATGAGGGACTCCTCGTGGGGTTAGTGTCCGGACTCCCCGATCTCGCCCTTGCTGAGCTCGGAGCGGAGCGCGAACGCCCCCGCGATGACGATGCGGCTGCCGGGCGCGAGCCCGGAGAGGATGATGACGCGGCTGCCCTCGATCGTCTCACCGACTTCGACCGGGATGGGACGGAACTCGCCGGGCCTGTCGCCGGGGACGAAGACGACGCGCCGCCCCTCGAACTCCTGCAGGGCGCCCTGTGGCACGACCGCCAGCGCCGGCCCGCCGCCGCCCACCTGGATGGTCGCCGTGGCGAACATGCCCGGTTTGAGGGCGCCGTTGGGGTTCGGGATCTCGACACGGGCTCGCACGGTGCGCTTGGCGGCGTCGAGCACGTCGCCGATGTAGACGATCCGCCCCGGGAAGGTGCGCCCCGGATAGGCGGTCGTGGTCACGGCGACCGACTGGCCGACGCGGACGCGTGCGAGGTCGCGCTCGAAGATGTCGAGTTCGATCCACAGCCGCGACAGGTCGGCGACGGTGAACAGCGTGTCCGTGCGCTCCGCCATCTCGCCGAGGCTCGCGTCGCGTGCCACGACGGTGCCGGCGAACGGCGCGACCACGCCGAACTCGCTCCCCGTTCCATGCCCCGCGCCGAGCGCGCCCAGGCGCGCCTCGGCGCTCTCTAGTGCCGCCTCATTGCGGCGGAGCTGTGCCTCGGCGTCCAGCAGCTCCTTGCGGCTCGAGATGCCCTGCTCGGCGAGCCGCTGTTCGCGCGCATAGTTCTCTCTGGCGATCTCCACGAGCTGCTCGGCTTCCCGCTCCTCGGCGCGGAGCTGACCGACGTCGGGGCTCTCCAGCACCGCGAGTACCTGACCGCGGCGCACACGCGCCCCGAGATCGGCACGCACGGCGACTATGCGTCCGTTGGTGCGCGAGCCCACGTGGCTCACGAGGTTCGCGTCGTACGTGATGGCGCCCGTGACCGGAAGACCGCTCGTTGTGATCGACTCGACGGTGCCGACCTCGATGCCGCCGAGGCGGAGCCCTGTCGTGTCGAGCACGACGACCTCCTCACCTGCGTGGTCGTCGCCTGCAGCGGACTCACCGCCCTCTGCCGTCGCGGGCGCACCCTCCGCCCCTTCGGACGGCTCGGCATCGCCGCGGTTGCAGGCGCCGAGCGTGAACACGCCGATGAGCAGCAGGAGCAGGGTGAGGGGCCTCGCGCTCAGCGGCCGCGAGACGTTCGTGAGGGGGGTCATGGGGAGGTCCTGAAAGAGGAGTCAGCCGGGGCCGGTCCATCGACCGTGCCGGCGTTGCGTGGCTGGAGCGAGGCGGCAGGCGGCGTGAGGGCGCCGGTCGCCGCCTCGAGTTGCACGAGCGCCTCTCGCTGGGCGAGCCAGGCGTCCCAATAGCCGAGTTCCGCGTCGAGAAGCTGGTTGCGTAGCAGGAGCAGCGTCGGGAGGTCGATCTTGCCCGCGCGATACGCGGTCTCTAGCAGCTCGATGTTCGTGCGTGCCGGGCGCAGGACCGACGTCTCGAAGACGGCTGCCTCCTCCGAGGCCGTCCGGTACGCACGGGCCGCCTGCGCCACATCGGCGCGGATGCCGAGCTCAGTGGCGCGCCGATCGAGCCGCGCCTGCTCCGTGAGCGCTCGGCGCTGGTCGACCAGACCCTGGTTGCGGTTGAAGAGCGGGAGGCTGAACCCGATGGCTGGCCCGATCTCGGGCGAGCCGTCGCCCCCCGCACGCTCCACGGCGGCGCCGAGGCGCAGGTTCGGGAGCGCCTCGCGGCGGGCGAGCCTGGTGAGCGTCTCCGCCTCGCGAACGGCCGCCGTGCTCGCTGCCAGGTCCGGTCGCCGCGCGAGGGCGAGCGCGACCAGGGAGTCCGGGTCGAGTACGGCGGGATCAGGGGCCGCCGGCAGGGCTGCGGCGACTGGCCTCGGCATGGGCTGCGGCGTCAATACGACACCGGCTGCACCCGCTGTGCCCCCTGCGTCGGCAGCGAGCCGAACTGGCGTGTCGGGCGTGAGGCCGATGAACTGCTTGAGCTCGAGCTCGTCGCTCGTCGCCACGCGCTGCGCCGTCAGGACGCGACCGCGCGCGCGTCCGGCCTCGATCTCGGCTAGGTTCGCCTCCAGCGTGCTGATCTCGCCCTCGGCGAGCTGGGTACGCACGGCCGCGAGCAGGCGCTCGGTGAGCGCCAGGGCGTCCTGCGCCACGGACAGTCGGCGCTCAGCAGCGAGGGCGCGATAGAACCCGGCGCTCGCCTCGGCGAGGGTGAGGCGACCCGCGTTCTGGACGACCGCCGAGGCGCGGGTGAGCCCGGTGCGGGCGGCGCCGATGCGGAGCCCGCGCTGCCCGGCCCACTCGACATCCTGAGTGAGGGCGAGCTCGTAGGGGCTCCCCGACCCTCCGAAGCTGCCGCCGACGGCCTGTAGCGAGAGATTCGGATTGAACTGATAGACCCGCGCCTGGCGCAGCTCGCCGCCGGCGATCGCCGTCTCCTGTCGCGTGGCGAGGAGGGTCGGATTCTGGCGGATGACGAGGCGATGTACGTCGGCCAGCGACAGCGTGAGCGTGTCCGACGCCGTGGCGCCTCGCGTGACCTGGGCCGCTGCCGGAGAAGCCACCGCCACGCTCGCCGCCAGGATGGTTGCCGTGACGAGCGTCAGGTGGCAGAGTGTCCGGCGGCCGGTGTAGCGAACGGCCCGGTCAGCGACCGGTGAGGGTGGTGTCGGCGCGGTTCCGCGGACCCCACGGATCGGATGTGCTGATGAACGACCGAACCCTGGCGCCGTCCCTGGGACGGCAGCCGCGGTCGGTGAGTGAGCGAATGGCACGTGCACGTCTCTCCCGGTATCGTCCTCGCTCGACGGACCCGATGCGTACCGACTGGATGGGCGAACGCGCGCCCGAATCCGGGCGGCATGCGGCCGTCGCGGTGAGACGCGACGGAGTCGGGTCGAGCGGCGAGTTGTGTGGGGCCTGCCCGCGGGTGGGGCAGGGGCGCGGCGCAGGTGAGAACGCGCCGGCCGTCATGGCCGGGCGTCAGCGCCGCGAGAGAGACTCAGGCGATCGGAGGGCGGAGCTGCGGCTCGCCGCTGCGGCTCGCCGGCGCCTGATCACCGAACGCGACCGGCGGGGTGTGGCTGACGCCGAGTTCCGCCGCGAACGAGGTCGGGTCCTGTAGCCAGCCGCCGTGCACGTGCACGCAATGGCAGGCGTGCTGCGTATGCCCCGAGTGACCGGGGGCACGCTCGCCTGGGTGGTCGTCGGGCACGTCGGCCTGCGCTCCCACGTGCGCCGCATCCTGCGTGTCGCCGTGGGAGACGTGGGTGGCGGCGTGATCGCCCGCCCCATCGGCCCGCACCAGCTCCTCGTGCGTCGCATCTCCGTCGTGCACATCCGCGAGCAGCGCCTCGGCCGTGAACATGCCGAAGCACAGTGCGAGCACGCACGCCGTCAGGCGGCGGAGGAGGGCGACACGACGGAAGAGCATCAGGAAAAATATACCACTGGAGGGGGCCGGCGTTCTACGACCTCAGGCTGTCGCCTAGACGGGCGATCCTTCGTCGGCCACGCTGACGTCGATCAAGCCGGTCTCGAGGAGCCAGGACCACGCTTGACTGCGTCAGTGAGGGCATCTAGGCTACACATGAACGAGCGTACATGCGTACGGAGGAGTCTACCATGGGAGTGACGTCAAGGCAAGATGGGGCGGATCTGTGCGAGGTGCAGTGCGTGGACCCCGAAAAGGTCGCGCGTGCCGCCCGAACGATGCTATCCGTCGAGACCGTCACTCAGGCCACCGAGACGCTGCGTGCGCTCGGTGATCCAACCCGGCTCCGTATCGTGCGGGCGCTGATGACGGAGGAGCTCTGCGTGTGCGATCTCGCGACCCTGGTCGGCCACACGCAGCCGACGGTCTCGCACTCTCTACGTGCCCTGCGACAGCTTCGCCTCGTGCGGTTCCGTAAGGAGGGGAAGATCGCCTATTACTCGCTCGCGGATGCGCACGTGGCGCGGCTGCTGGACGAGATCTTCCAGCACATCGAGGAGCCTGAGGGCGGCTGATGGCGACCCAGCAGTCGAGCACCGGGTCAGGCGCCGCTGATGGCGCGCCTGTCGAGCCGGTTCGCTACCGCGTCACGGGCATGGACTGCGCCGATGACGCCGCCGAGATCGAGCAGGCTGCGCGTGCTGTGCCGGGCGTCGAAACGGTAAGGGTGTCCACGGCCACGCAGGTCATGACCGTCCGTTGCAGTGACCTCGGCGCGCTGACGGAGGCCGAGTGCGCAGTAGCCGGTATCGGCTACCGGCTCGACCGGCTCGACGGGCGGGCGCCGGCCCGTGGTACGGACACGGCGGGCGACGACGACGACCTGCCCAAGGACCTGAGCCACATCACGCCGGCCTACAAGCGCGCCCTGTGGATCGTGGTCCTGTTGAACGCGGGCTACGGTGTCATCCAGATGGCCGCCGGCTACCTCGCGGACTCGCAGGCACTGAAGGCCGACGCGCTCGATCTGCTCGGCGACGGCCTCATCACCTTCCTCGGGCTCGCCGCCATCGGCTGGAGCCTCGTGTGGCGCGCTCGCGCGGCGCTAGTGCAGGGGCTCTTCCTTGGCGCGCTGGGGATCGGCGTCCTCGTGAACACGGTGTACCGCGTCCTGGTGCTGAGCCAGCCGGAGGCCGAGGCGATGGGACTGTTCGGTGGGATCGCCCTCCTCGTGAACGTCGCGGCAGCGCTGGTCCTTCTCCCGCACCGGAGCGGCGACGCCAACGTGCGCGCCGTATGGCACTTCTCGCGCAACGACGCCATCGGCAATCTCGCTGTCATCATCGCCGCCGGCCTCGTGGCCTGGACGGGGACGCCGTGGCCGGACCTCGTCGTGGCGTTCGTGATCGCCGGCCTGTTTCTGCAGTCGTCGTGGACCATCGTCCGCGATGCGCGGGCCGATCTGCTTGAAGCCCGCAACGAACGGTGAGCACCATACGAACGCACGGAGAACGGGCTCTGTTCTCTCCGCATTCGCCGCCTGTCTCGCGACGAGTGCCGGCGCTCGTGGCCACGGCCGGTGTCGCACTCAGCCTCGTCGCAGCCGGCGCTCTCGGATGGCGTCTCGCCGCTCACCGCTGGCGCCTGCCATGTCCCACGTGGCTCGTCTGGCTCGTGCATGGGTATGGTCGCGGGCGCCGCGACACTGCTCGATCGAGCAGCCATCGGTCCCGGGATGCGTGTGCTCGATGCGGGCTGCGGACCGGGGCGCCTGACGCTTCCGGCCGCCGCGCGAGTCGGACCAGGCGGCGAGGTCGTCGCGCTCGACCTGCAGGCGGCGATGCTCGCGACGGTCCGTGCGCGTGTCGCCGAGCAAGGGCTCGCGAACGTGCGCACCGTCCTTGGTCCGCTGGAGCGTGGCATCCAGCCGATTGGTGCCTTCGATTGCGCGTTGCTCGTCGCCGTCCTCGGCGAGATTCCACACCGGGAGCGCGCGCTGCGCGCCCTTCACGCGTCGCTCCGGCCGGGCGGTTTTCTCTCGGTAACCGAGATCATGCCTGACCCACACTATCAGACCCGCGGTACGGTGCGGCGCCTGGCGAAGGCGGCCGGCTTCCAACACGACCGGACGTACCGGTCGCCCCTCGCGTTCACGATGAACTTCAGGAAGCCGTCGCGATGATCCCCTACCTCGAGCAGCCGACGGTGACGCTTGGGCCGCTCACAATTCATGCGTTCGGTGCGATCGTCGCGGCCGCAGTGCTTGTCGGGCTCGCGCTTGGTGGACGGCGTTTCGCGCAGCATGGTCTCGATCGGGCACTGGGTGAGCGCCTGGCGTGGTGGGCCGTGATCGGCGGCTTCGTCGGCGCCCACCTCTTCTCGGTGCTCTTCTACTTCCCACACGAGGTGGCCGAGAATCCGCTCGTCTTGCTCAAGCTCTGGGAGGACATCAGCTCGTTCGGCAGCATCCTGGGTGGCCTCCTCGGAATTTGGCTCTTCTTCCGGCTCAGGGCACCGGAGGTGGATTCGGCCTCGCGTTGGGCGTATCTCGACGTCGCCGCCTTCGTCTTCCCGGTCTCGCTCATGATCGGCCGGATCGCCTGCAGCCTGGCACACGATCACCCGGGCACGCTCACCACGTGGCCCCTCGCCGTGAGCCTCGAGAGCGCCGAGGCGCGTGCGTACATCGCCGGTGTCTACCAGGCGGCCGGCCGCGCGGCGGAGCTCCCACCAGCGCCGACGCTGGCGCGGCTCGGGTTCCACGATCTCGGATGGTACGAGCTCCTGTATCTCGGTGCCGTCATGGTGCCGATTCTCGTGTGGCTCGACCGACGCCGGCGGGTGCCGGGTACGTTCCTTCTCGGCTTCCTGCTGGCGTACCTACCCGTCCGCTTCCTCCTCGACTTCCTCCGCGTCGCGGACGCCCGCTACGCCGGGTTGACGCCGGCGCAGTGGACCGCGCTCGCCGGATTGCTGGTCGCCGTCCCGTACGTGGCTGTGGTCGTGGCGCGCGGGCGTGGCCTGTCTGGTCGCATGGTGTCCGCTCCGACGGAGGCGCGCCGTGCTCAGACTGGAACATCTCGTGACCCGATGCGCGATCTGCGTTCCGATGCCGAGCCTGGCCTCAACGACAAGAGCAATCAGTGAGCACCGCGACACCATGACTCCTTCCCAACCGTCACTCGTGCACCAGCCGACATCTCAGCCAGCGCATCCGCGGCTGTTCTGGGGCGTCGCGGCCACGGTGGTGGTCCTCGACGTCGTAACGAAGGAGCTTGCGCGCCGGCTGCTCGTGCTCGAGCTCGTGCCGCGCGAGATCGTCGGCGACGTGCTGCGCCTGTCCCTTTCCTACAATCCGGGCGCGGCGTTCGGGCTGTCGGTCGGTGCGTACTCCCGGTGGTTCTTCACGGTGCTCGCCAGCGTCATCCTCGTGGTGCTCTGGCGCATCTACCATGACACGCCGCCGGGCCATCGGCTCCGGGTCGTCGCGCTCGCCCTCGTGTCCGGTGGTGCCGTGGGCAACGTCATCAACCGGCTGTGGTCCGAGCGCGGCGTCGTCGACTTCATCGACGTCGGCATCGGCACGCACCGCTGGCCGACGTTCAACGTGGCGGACATGGGAGTCTCAATGGGCGCCCTGCTCCTCGCCTTCGTGCTGCACCGTCATGAGACGCCGCAGGCCGAGCGGCGGGATGGGCAGGAGCGACCCACAGAGGCGCGGACACGGGGGCGCAATCGCACATGACGCGGCAGCGGCATGCACGCCGATGCGGAACCGCAGTCGCCGCGCTCGCGTGCTGCGCGGTGAGGCTGCTTGACGTGAGCACACACGGCAGGGCATGAGCACACTCGCTGCAGGACCACTCGCCTCGGGCACCGCTGTCCAGCTCGTGACGCCGGGAACCGACGCGGCACGCGCGCCCCTGCGCGTGGCGCTGATTGGCAACCCCAACACGGGGAAGACGACCCTCTTCAACGCCCTGACTGGCCTGCGCCAGAAGGTCGCCAACTACGCGGGGGTGACGGTCGAGCGCGTGGAGGGATCGTACCGCGATGCTGATGGTCGCGCCGTCCGCGTTACGGACCTGCCGGGAACCTACAGCCTCACGGCGTAGTCCCCTGACGAGGCGATCGCGCTCGACGTGCTCCTGGGCCGAGCGCGGTGTCCCGGCGCCTGACGTCGTGGTGGTGGTGGCGGACGCGCTTCATCTCGAGCGCAACCTCTTTCTCGTCAGCCAGGTGATGGAGCTGGGGCGGCCGACCGTCGTCGCGCTCAACCAGATCGACGCGGCGGAAGCGGCCGGGGTCCGCATCGACATCCCGGAGCTGATCCACGAGCTCGGCGTCACGGTCATTCCCACCGTCGCTACCAGGCGGGAGGGGCTCGACCGGCTGCGCCACGCCGTCACCCGCGCGCCGTCGCTGCCCCTGCCAGCCCGCCGGTTCGGCTGGCCGCCGAGGCACTGGCGCCGGTGGAACGGTGGTTTCGCGAGCGTGGCCTCGCCCCGGGGGTTGCGGCGCCGGAGGGCCTACGGGCGCTCACGACCACCGTGCCAACCACGCGATCGCCCGAGCCCCGGCGCACCGCCGTGACGGCGCAGGCTGCGGTGCCGCAGACATCCGCACCCGAGGTCACCGAGGCGCGCCACGCGCTCCAAGCTGCCGGCTTGCGACCGGACAGTCTGAAGGCGGAGCTGCGCTATGGGTGGATCACCGGCGTGGTGGAACGCACGGTGGTTCGCCCCGCCACACAGCGGCGCACGACAAGCGACCGGCTCGACGACATGCTCCTGCACCGGATCTGGGGGCCGCTGATCCTTCTGGTCGCGATGACGTTCGTGTTCCAGCCGATCTTCACCTGGGCCGCCCCGCTGCAGGACGCGATGGCGGCGGCAGTCGGCTAGCTGGGCGGTGGTCTGGCGGCGTTGCTCCCGGCCGGCGATCTCCGGTCCCTCCTCGTCGGTGGCGTGGTCGCGGGCGTCGGGAACGTCGTCGTCTTCCTGCCGCAGATCGCGATCCTCTTCCTGTGCATCGGCGTGCTCGGGGTCAGCGGCTACATGGCGCGCGCCGCTCTCCTGATGGACCGCTACATGCGCCGCGTCGGGCTCTCCGGCCGCAGCTTCATCGCGCTGCTCTCGGGGTACGCCTGCGGTGTCCCAGCCATCATGGCCACGCGCACCATCGAGAGCCCGCGGGACCGGCTCGCCACCATCATGGTGATCCCGCTCATCAGCTGCTCGGCGCGCCTCCCCTCTATACGCTCCTCGTCGGCGCGTTCATCCCGCCGGTCGTGATCGCCGGCATCTTCGATCTGCAGGGATTGACGATGCTCGGCACCTACCTGCTCGGTACGGGCGCCGCGCTCGTCATGGCCGCTCTGTTCAAGCGCACCCTGCTCCACGGTACGACGCGGCCGATGATCGTGGAGCTGCCCCCGTACCGGCTGCCCGATCCGCGCTCGCTCGCGATCTCCCTCTCACACCGGGCGATGACCTTTCGACCAGCGCGATCCGGCGCGTCGGCTACACGGTGGAGGACACGGACAACCGCACCTCGCGGCGCGCCACGATCGTCCTGGACGGGATGGACTGCGCCGAGGAGGTGCGGCTGATCGAGGGGAAGCTCGGCAACCTGCCCGGCGTTACCGCGCTCCAGTTCGACGTCGTGAACCGGCGCCTCGTCGTCGATGGGGCGATCACCGCACCCGAGGTGCAGCGTGCGGTCCGCGAGCTCGGCATGACGGCCCACGCCGAGGGCGAGGTCGCTGCGCCAGCCTCCTTCTGGCGCCGGCGTGGGCGGCTCGTGATGACCGCGGTCGCGGGCGCGGGCGTCGCGCTCGGCCTGCTCACCAAGTTCGCCGGGCTGCCGGAGTGGATCGAGCTCGCGCTGCTTGGCCTCGCCACGCTCGCCGGCGGCTGGTTCGTCGTGCCGCGCGGTGTGCGCGCCGGCCTGAACCGCGCGCTCGACATGAACTTCCTCATGTCGGTCGCGGCCGGCGGCGCGTGGATCATCGGCGAGCCCGAGGAGGCGGCGGCGACGCTCTTCCTCTTCGCCGTGGCCGAACTCCTCGAGAGCTACTCGATGGACCGGGCACGCAATGCGATCAAGGCGCTCATGGACCTCTCGCCGGCCGAGGCGACCGTCCGCCGCGGCGGCGCCGAGGTCCGGGTGCCCGTCACCGACGTCGCGGTCGGCGAGACGGTGGTCGTGCGGCCCGGCGAGAAGCTGCCGGTCGACGGCGAGGTCACGGGCGGCCGGTCGAGCGTGGACCAGGCGCCGATCACCGGCGAGTCGATGCCGGTGGACAAGGAGCTCGGCGCCGAGGTGTTCGCCGGGAGCATGAACGGGCACGGCGTCCTCGAGGTCCGCTCGACCAAGCCGGCGAGCGACACCACGCTGGCGCGGATCATCCATGCCGTGGAGGAGGCACAGACGTCGCGTGCCCCGAGCCAGACCTTCGTCGACCGGTTCGCGCGCGTCTACTCGCCGCTCGTGGTGCTCGCGGCGGTGCTCATCGCCGTGCTTCCGCCGCTGGCCGGCTTCGGCACATGGTCGACGTGGGTGTACCGCGCGCTGGCGATGCTCGTCGTGGCCCGCCCGTGCGCGCTCGTGATCTCGACGCCGGTCACTATCGTGAGCGGGCTCGCCGGCGCGGCGCGCGGTGGGGTGCTCATCAAGGGCGGTGCGTTCCTCGAGCGCCTCGGAGCGACGACGGCGGTCGCGCTGGACAAGACTGGCACGCTGACCGAGGGGCGCCCGGCGGTCACCGACGTCGTGCCGCTCAACGGCACATCGCCGAACGATCTGTTACGCCTCGCGCTCGGCGTGGAGCGGCACTCGGAGCATCCGCTCGCGCGCGCCGTCCTTGCCGAGGGCACCGCCCGCGGCCTCGTGCCACCGCAGTCCGCGGACTTCGAGGCGCTGGTGGGAACCGGCGCCTCCGCCCGCATCGGCGACGCGGACGTCTTCGTAGGCAACGAACGGCTGCTGGACGAGTTCGAGCTGCGCACGCCCGACGTCTCCGCGGTGCTCGGCCGGCTCGAAGCCGCCGGCAAGACGGCGGTCACCGTGGTCTCGGTGCAGCGTGGCTGTGCCGAGGCGCTCGGCGTGCGCGGCGTCGCCGACCAGGTGCGCCCGAACGCGCGCGCGGCCATCGAGGGTCTGCGGGCGGCCGGCGTTCGACACGTCGTGATGCTCACCGGCGACAACGAGAGCACGGCGCTCGCCGTGGCGGCGGCCGTCGGCGCGGACGAGGTGCACGCCGGCCTGCTGCCGGACGACAAGGTGCGGCTGGTGCGCCAGCTGGAGGCGCGCGGGGAGCAGGTGGCGTTCGTCGGGGACGGCGTGAACGACGCGCCCGCGCTCGCCGCGGCGCACGTCGGCGTGGCCATGGGCGCGGCCGGCACCGACGTGGCGCTCGAGACGGCCGACGTGGCCTTGATGGCCGACGACCTGGAGAAGCTCTCCTTCGCCGTGCGGCTGTCGCACAAGACGCTCGGCATCGTGAAGCAGAACATCGCCGTCTCGCTGGCCATCAAGGCGGTGTTCCTCGTGCTCGCCGTGAGCGGCTGGGCGACGCTGTGGATGGCGGTGGCGGCCGACATGGGCGGGTCGCTGCTCGTCGTGGCGAACGGGCTGCGGGCGCGGCGGCCATAATCGCGACATGAGCGGCATTAGCGGCCGTTCCGCCTCATCCTGCTGCGGGCGCATCGGCTACTACGCCGCAGTCGTGCGATGCGCCGCGAGCGAGGCGGCGTGCTGCCATAACTGCCGTACAGCAGCCTGCCCGACCGACATTTCCGATGAGCCCTTCAGGCGGAGGAAGAGCAGCCCGCCCCCGATCAGCACGAACGCGATGTTGAACCAGAACGTGTAGTCGATCTCGAACGCGACCATCTCCTCCAGCGTCGGACGGACGGTCGGCAGAATGCCGGCGAGCGCGAACAGCCCGTGTACCGTCAGCCCCGCGGCGAGCATGCAGACGTAGAGTACGACTGAGACGTACGCCGCGTAGCGCCAGCCGTAATACTTGGCGTGGATGTGGACCACCGTGGCCGCCACCAGGCCCGCGCCGATAAAGGTCATCACGCTCGCGAACGACGCGATCTTCGCCCAGAGCATCGCCGCGGGTGGCACGTTGCCCATCGAGCCGATGAGCGTGAAGAAGGCGATCACCGGCGCCACGAGCGCGTTCTCGACCATAACCCAGAACGACGGAGCCTCAGCCGCGCTATCGCCGACCAGGAAGACGGTATTCCAGAAGCTCTGCGGCACGAAGACGGAGATGAAGCCGACCATCGTGAAGCCGACCATCGTGAAGCCGACCATCGTGAAGCCGATGGTGCGCGCTTCGGCCACGTCTCTCTGCGCAGGCCTTTACGGCGACGCGCTGCAGGCCGCCCGTGAGATGCGGGGCGGCCTGCAGCGCGTCGCCGGCGGTGTGCTTGAGTACACGCCACCGCGCGATCGGTGTGGCGTCACATCTTCATATTGCCCATCATCGAGCGATACGACTCCATGAGGCGCATCACGCGTGCCCCATGGGCAGGCATGAATTCCCGGAGCTCGGGCGCATTCATCTCCGGCATCCGCGTGAGATCCTGCCGCAGTGAGTCGACGGTTGCGTTCCAGGCGGTACTGTTCGTCATGTCCATGCCGCGCATATCCTGGTTGAACTGCGCGATCATGTTCGCCACCATCTGCCGGTGCATGGGCATCATCGCCTGGATGCTGTCTGCCCCCGCACCGTCCATCATGCGCATGTGGGCCTGCATCGGCTCCATCATTCCGCCCCCACCCGTGCCCTGCATGCCCTGCATCCCCTGCATCCCTGACATCGCACCAGCGGTATCCTGAGCTGCCGGAGCCTGGCTCGTGTCGGCGACCTCCCCTGACTCTCCGTTAGAGCACGCCGCGAGCGCGAGCGCGGCAGCAAGGGTGACGAGCGAGCGGTGAGCGAGCGTACGACGGGCGAGTGTACCGCGAGTGAGTCTCATGGGAATCTCCCTGTAAGGTGTAACGAACGACTCGGCGTCCAGCCGAGGTGCCGCCGCGCGAGCGAGAGCGTGAGCGGCGGGAGCAGGACCCACTGCAGGAGCGGCGTGATGCCGATACCGAAGAGGGTCGGCGTGCCAGGCGCATACGCCCAGCGATGCCAGAGGTAGACGCTGAGCGCCTCGGCCACGACCGTGATGACCAGCCCGGTGCCCACGGAGCTGGCGATCGCTCCGGCCGTCAGGGTGCCGAGCCACCATCGCCGTCGTGTCGCCGCCGTCACCGCGTAGGCGACGAGCGTGAGCACCACGTCGCCCAGCCTGGCTAAGAGGCAGGTCTGCACGGCGTCCCAGTGTCGCGCGTCCGGCATCGCGCGATACGCGGGCGTCTGCAGCATCTCCCACGCAAAGTGCAACAGGGACGTGAACAGTGTGAGCGCCGCCCACGGCTGCCACCTCGGCGCGGCGCGCCCAGCGGACGCGACATGCGCGGAAGCACCGTGTGCGCTACCGGACATGCGCCGGTACCTGTTCCGTCTCGGGTAACGGTGCGCCGGCCTCGGCGTCGTTGCGACGCGCGCGCTCGGCTGCCCGCCGGACCTCCCGCTCCTTCCAGAGCGAGTAGATCGCCGGGATCACGACCAGGGTCAGGATCGTGCTCGACACCATTCCGCCGACCATCGGCGCGGCGATCCGCTTCATCATGTCCGCACCGGTCCCCTGACTCCAGAGGATCGGCAGCAGTCCCGCAATGATCGCCGTCACGGTCATCATCTTGGGCCGTACCCGCTCCACGGCACCATGCTCCACGGCCGCGTCCACGTCCGCGCGGTCCTTGAGGTGGCCGCTCTGGCGCCGGTCGTGATACGCGTGGTCCAGATAGAGGAGCATGATGACTCCCGTCTCCGCCGCCACGCCGGCCAGCGCGATGAAGCCGATCGAGGTGGCGACGCTCAGGTTGTAGTCGAGGAGCCACATGAGCCACACGCCGCCCACGAGCGCGAAGGGAAGCGAGAGCATCACGATCGCGCTCTCGGTGACGCTATTGAAGTTGAAGTACAGGAGGAGGAAGATGACCGCGAGCGTGAGCGGCACGACGACACGGAGCCTCCGCCCCGCCCGCTCCATGGCCTCGAACTGCCCCGACCACTCCAGGCGGTACCCTGGCGGGAGCTCGAGCCGCTCCTCCAGCAGTGCCTTCGCGTCGGCGACGTAGCTCCCGATGTCGCGGTCGCGCACGTCGACGTAGACGATGTTGTTGAGGTGCGCGTTCTCGGACTTGATGAGCGTCGGGCCCTTCGTGACGTCGATGTTTGCGAGCTGGCCCAGGGTGACCTGCGCACCCGACGGCGTGGCGACGAGCGCACTGGCGATGGCCTGCGGGTCGTCGCGCAGCTCGCGCGGATAGCGGACGAGGACGCTGTACCGCTCGCGCCCCTCGATCACCGTCCCGGCAGGCATCCCGCCGACGGCCGCCATCATCGCCATCTGCACGTCGTCGACGGTCATCGCATAGCGCGCCGCGGCGGCGCGGTCGACCTCGATGTCCAGGTAACGCCCCCCGACGGCGCGCTCGGCGAAGACGGAATTCGTTCCCTCGACGGCGGGCAGGATACCCTCGATCTGCTTGCCGATGCGGTCCAGCTCCGCGAGATCGGGCCCGAACACCTTGATTCCCACGGGCGTCTTGATCCCGGTCGCCAACATGTCGAGCCGGTTCTTGATCGGCATCGACCACATGTTGGCGACACCCGGCGTCTTCACTGCCGCGTTGATCTCGGTGATGAGGGAGTCGTAGGTCACCCCCTTCCGCCACTCGTCGCGATCCTTGAGGATGGCGATGGTCTCGATCATCGACATCGGTGCCATGTCGGTGGCCGTCTCGGCACGTCCGATCTTGCCCAACACCATCTCCACCTCGGGGATCCGTGCGAGCGCCGCGTCGCGCTGCTGGAGGATCTGCTTCGCCTGCGCCGTGCCGACGCCCGGGAAGAGCGAGGGCATGTCCATCACGCTCCCCTCGTTCAGGGGGGGCATGAACTCGCTCCCGAGTCGCATCCACGGGACGATCGACACGAGCAGCACCGCCACCGCCACGCCAATCGTCGTCCACCGGAAGCGCAGCACGAGCTCGATCACGGGGCGGTACACGCGGATGAGGAAGCGGTTGACGGGGTTCGCCGCCTCCGGCTTCACCTTTCCGCGGATGAAGAGCCCCATCATCACCGGCACGAGCGTTATCGAGAGGAGCGCCGCCGATGCCATCGAGAGCGTCTTCGTCCAGGCCAGCGGCTTGAAGAGCCGCCCTTCCTGGTCCTCCAGCGCGAACACCGGGAGGAAGGAGAGCGTGATGATGAGGAGCGCGACGAAGAGCGAGGGCCCGACTTCCTTGGAGGAGTCGACCACGAGTTCCCACCGGGTTCGCGTGCCCCCCTCGCTCTCGTTCCGCTCCATATGCTTGTGGAGGTTCTCCACCATGACGATGGCCGCGTCGATCATCGCCCCGATGGCGATCGCGATCCCGCCCAGGCTCATGATGTTGGCGTTGAGCCCGAGCACCCGCATGGCGAGGAGGGCCATGAAGATCCCGATCGGCAGCGTCAAGATGGCGACGAGCGAGCTCGACGCATGGAGCAGGAACACGATCGTCACGAGCGCGACGATGATGAACTCCTCGACCAGCTTCTCCTGCAGCGTGCGGATCGCCGCCTCGATGAGGCCGGAACGGTCGTAGCCTTCGACGAACGTGACGCCGGCCGGCAGCGCGCCCTCGAGCTCCTGCATCTTCGCCTTGACGCCCTCGATGACGGCGAGCGGGTTCTCGCCGAAGCGCATGACCACCCACCCGGTGACGACCTCGCCCTGTCCATTCAGGTCGGAGATGCCGCGGCGGAGCTCCGGCCCGAGCTGGACGGTGGCGACGTCGCCAACGGTGATCGGCGTACCACCCGGGCCGGTGCCGAGCGCCACGGCGCGGATGTCGTCCAGGCTGTCGAATCGTCCGCGTCCCCGCACCACGTACTCCGTTCCCCCCATCTCGAGCACGCGACCGCCGACGTCCTGATTGGACGCCTGCACCGCACTCACGACTCGCGACATGGGAATGTCGTACGCCAGGAGCCTGGCCGGGTCGACCGCGATTTGGTACTGCTTCTCGAAGCCGCCGAACGAGGCGATCTCCGCCACTCCGGGCACGGCCGTGAGCGCCGGCCGGACCGTCCAGTCCTGGAGGCTCCGGAGCTCGGCCAAGTTGAGCCGTCCCGACGTGTCGGCGAGGATGTACTGCATGACCCAGCCGACACCGGTCGCGTCGGGCCCGAGCATCGGCATGGCTCCATCGGGCAGCTTGTCACGGACGCTGTTCAGGTACTCGAGCACGCGCGTGCGCGCCCAGTACAGGTCCACGTCGTCCTCGAAGACGACGTACACGGCCGACAAGCCGAACTGGCTCATGCCGCGCACGAACTTCGTGTTCGGCACCTTGAGCAGCTCGGTCGACAGCGGGTACGTCACCTGATCCTCGACCAGCTCGGGCGCCTGTCCCGGCCACTCGGTCATGACGATCACCTGCACGTCCGAGAGGTCGGGAATCGCGTCCACCGGCGTCTTGAACATCGCCCAGACCCCGCCGAGTGAGACGGCGAGCGTGGCGAGCAGGACGAGGAACTTGTGGTTCACCGACCACTCGATGATGCGCTTGAGCATGGCCGGTTACCTCCGCGGGGTGGGAGGAGACGCGGGCGTCTGCGGCATCGGCATCCCCTTCATCGCGCCCTTGACGTCCGCGCCCTTGTCCATGGGCATGTCCATCCCTTCCATGTCGCCCATGTCGCCGCCCATCCCCATCATCGCCTTCATGACCTCGCCGAGGTTCGACTCCGAGTCGAGGAGGAACTGCGCCGACGTCACCACCCGCTGCCCCGGCTCGACGCCCGCCAGGACCTCGACGTATTCGTCGCCGGCGCGGCCGGTCTCGATCTCGTGCGGCATGAGGCGTCCGCCGCCCATGTCCACGAAGACCATGGACCGCTCGCCGGTCCGGATCACCGCCGAGGTGGGCACCGTCAGCGTGGTCCGGCTCGGCGTGGTGATGCGTACCGTCGCATACATGCCGGGCTTGATCCGCCCTTCCGAGTTCGCGACCGCAATGCGCGCCGTGATCGTCCTGGACGCCTCCTGCAGCGTGGGATAGACGTACTCGACGCGCCCCTTGAGCGGTCGCCCGGGGAAGGCCGCGAACTCGAGCGTCGCGCCCGACCCCTCGCGTACGCTCCCCGCCTCGTTCTCGCGGAGCTCGGCCTCCACCCAGACCTCGGCGAGGTCGGCGATCGTGTAGAGGGTCTGCCCTGGCTGCACGGCCTGCCCCTTGACCACGTTCTTCTCCACCACCACGCCGGAGGCCGGCGCGTAGAGCGTCAGCGACCGCCGGACCTGCCCGGTGCGCAGGACCTGCTGGATCTGCGCCTCGGAGATGTCCCACAGCCGCAGCCGCCGCGTGGCGGCGGCCAGAAGGTTCGAGGAGCCCGCCGGGACACCGGGCACCGCGCTCTCGTCCATCGTGCTCTCGAGCCCGCGCGCGACGAGGAGCTCCTCCTGCGCGGCGACCAGCTCGGGTGAGTAGATCTCGAGCAGCGGCTGCCCGCGACGCACGGGCTGGCCCGTGAAGTCGACGTACAGCCGCTCGACGAAGCCGCCGAACTTGGGGGCGACCTGCGCGATGCGCGTCTCGTCGAAGTTGACGACGCCCGTGGTGCGGATCTGGTCCTCGAGCGTCCGCACCTCGGCGGTAGCGAAGGTGATGCCGAACTGGCGGATCTGATTCGCCGTGAGCTCCACCGAGCCGTCGGTGCTCATGTTCATTCCTTCCATGTCGGCCATTCCTTCCATGCCGGCCATGTCGCCGGCCGGCTGGCCGGAGGCATCATCGTCGCCGCGGCTCTCGACGACGACCCACGCCGTGAGGGCGACGAGCGCTGTGGCCGCGCCGGCCAGCACGAGGCGCCGCGTCCTGGCGCTCATACCGGTCACCCGGTCGTTCCAACTGCGATGCCCGCCCGAGTTCGCACTCCCATCACCATCGACGCGCTGGGCGTCCGTGACGATGTGCTGACCGTCGGCGTTCTTGACGTTCTGGCTCATTGTATGATCTCCTCGCCGACGATCCGCTCCAGCTCCGCCAGTGTCGTGGCGAAGTCCGAGAGGACGCGGAAATAGCTCGTTTCGTAGTTGAACAGCGTAGCTTGCGTGTCGAGCAGCGACAGGAAATCGGCTCGGCCCACCTGGTATCCCGCAGTCGCCGACGTCAGGGCCGCCTGCCCCTGCGGCAGGATGGCCTTCACGTAGAGCGCGAGCTGCGCCCGGTCGCGCTCGAGCTCCGCGTGGAGCCGGGCGACCTCGGCGCGGAGCGTGTTCGCTCGCTCGTGGTGCTCCGCCTCGAGCGCCGCGAGTTCGGCGCTCGCCTCGGCGACGAGTTGGTCCTGTTTGCGCCCCCGCTGGATCGGTATGGGGATCGACACCTGGGCCGAGACCATGTCGCTGAAGCCGTTACGGTGGCCGTAGGAGACAGAAATGTCGAAGTCAGGCAGATGCTCCTTCTGCGCGAGCTCCACGCGCGCTGCTTGCGCCGCGATCATCGCCTCATGGGCGCGGAGCATCGAGTTCTGCCGCACCGCGGCTGCCTGCAGTGTCGCGAGCGCCGGGAGCGGCGAGTCCGCCGCGCGTGCGCCGAGTGTCGCCGAGGCGAAGCGTACTTGGGCGGCCGAATCGGCGATGGCGGCCCGCGCGACACGGCGCGGGACGACGGGCTCGGCCACCGGCGTCTCGCTGGGGCGATCGAGCACCGCGTTGAGGCGGGCGAGCGCTGCCCGCCGCTGCTCGGTGAGTGCCACCGCCTCCTCCCCGAGCCGGGCGGCCTCGACCCGGACGCGGAGCACGTCCTCCTGGCCGCCAGTGCCGACGCCGTACCGGGCTTCCGTCACCCGCATGAAATAGAGGAGGAGCCGCCGGTTGCGCTCGACGATCTCGAGCGCCCGATCGAGGTAGGCGAGGTCGTAGTATGAGCCCTTGACCGCTTCTTCGACCGCGAGCCGAGCCTCCACGAGCTCGACCTCGGCGGCCGCGAGCTCATGCTCCGCCGCTCGCGTCCTGAGCGAGAGCTTGCCCGGGTAGGGGATCGTCTGGCCGACGCCGACCATCTTCATCGTCATGAAGTCGGCGAAGCCAGGCTCGGTGACGGGGAGGTTCTGGATGCCCGCCATGAGCATCGGATCGGGGCGCGCGCCCGCGGGCGTGATCCGGGCGTGCGCCGCATCGACGCGCGACCGCGCCGCTCGAATCGCGGGATTCGTGGCGAGCGCCACCGCGACGAGCGAATCGAGGCTGCCACGCTCGAGCACCGCGGTGCGGCGCCCTGAGCCCGGTGGTGCCGAGCCCGGTGGTGCGGCAGTCGCCGGCGGAGCCTGCGCGAGCGCGGTCAAGGCAGGCGTGGCGGCCATGGTCGCGCACGCGACGGCCATGACGACCGTCCGGGCACGTCGCGTCGCATGGAGCAGGCGCCACGGAGAGCCCGCCAAGGCGGCGGGCGGATGAATGGAGCGCATGAGGTCCCAGGGTGGAGTCCACAGTGCCGCGAGGACGGATGCCGACGAGCATCACCACGCGCGCACATCACACGCCCGCGCACAATCCCCGATTGGGAGAGGAGCGTGCGTGAGCGGTACACGGGCGGCCGGTCGCTCCAAGGATCGGGGACCGGCGCACGCTTTTAGTGGACTACGCCCTGGGAGGGGGGAGCTCGGGCGGTTGGGCCTGCGGCGGCGGCGCGAGGATAGCGAGGGCGATCACCGCGACGGGCGTGGCCTTCGGCACCGTCAGCGCCGGGGCGGGAACGGCCAGCGCCACCGGGCCGCACGGCGCCATCGAGTGGCATCCAGCAGGTGCCCACGGGAACCGGCACGGCGCCTCGTCGGACGAGCCATCCGAGTCGTCCGGGCCGCCCCGCATGTCCATGCCGGCCATGTCCATGCCGGCCATGTCCATGCCGGTCATGTCACCAGCGGACACCACCATCGCGCCCGCCATACCAAGCTCCATGCCCGGCATCTGGCACGCGAAGCCGCTCTCGACCAGCAGGAGCTGAGCGAGCAGCACAGTCACGAAGAGAGCAGTGATGCGGCGGATGCGGGCCATGGGCGAAGAGTATAGCCACAGATCGCTCCGGGGAAGTCCCATAACCGGGACGATCGACCACACCCTGCTATCGCGTACGGGCGCCACGATAGGTATGCAATCTGCCGCTCGTGACCTCATCATGAGCAACCCGCGAGCACTCCAACCCTCGAGGTCGAGATGGCGACAGCAACGGACCCCGTCTGCGGCATGACGGTGGACACGACGTCCGCCGCCGGAACGGCGGAGCATCAGGGGCAGACCTACTACTTCTGCTCCAAGCAGTGCGTTCGGGACTTCACGGCGGATCCTGAGCGGTACGTGGGGCGCACCGGCTCGGCGTCCGGCGACCGTGGGAGCGCCGAGGCCCGCTGACGGTGATACTGCATCCCCTGGCGATCCCATCCGGACCGAAGCCCACGATGACCAGCCGACCAGTATCGGGCCGGACGCCCGTCGTGTCGGCAGAGTCAGCCCCGGAGCCCGGGCTGACCGTCACCGAGCGGGCTCCCCTCAACGGGCAGCGGCACACGCGCTCCACGCCGGACGGGCAGGGCGAGCGCGTGGATCTTCCGATCACCGGGATGACCTGCGCCGCGTGCGCGAACCGGATCGAGCGAACGCTGAAGAAGGCCCCCGGTGTTCGTCGGGCCGGGGTGAACCTTGCCACCTCGCGCGCGACGGTCGAGTACGACCCGACGGCCACCGGCGTCCGGCAGCTCATCGACGTCGTCCGTGACACGGGCTACGGGACAGCCGGAACTGCGCGCGCGGACTTCATCGTCGACGACTCCGCGCGCCCGGCCGGCTCGAGCCAGCCGCTCGAACAGCATCTCGAGAGGCTGCGCGGGGTGGTCTCGGCCTCCTTCAACCTCGGGACGGTGGAGGTGCGGATCGAGTACCTCCCGGCGATGACGGACCCGCGGGCGCTCCGCCGCGAGATCGAGGGGTTCGGCTACACGGTGCGCGAGATGCCCGGCGGCGGGGGCGATGCCGCCGAGGAGGGCGCGGGGGACGCCGCCCGGGACGCCGAGTACCACGAGCTCCGGCGGAAGTTCTGGATCGCGGCCGTGCTCTCGCTCCCCACGGTCGTCATCGCGATGTCACACGGGCAGATCGCGGCCCTCGACTTCCCGGGCGTCAACTGGGTGCAGTTCGCGCTCACGACGCCCGTCGTCTTCTACTGCGGCTGGCAGTTCTACCGCGGCGCGTGGGCCGCCTTCCGGCACCGGGCGGCGGACATGAACACGCTGATCGCCGTCGGCACCGGCGCGGCGTACCTGTACTCGCTCGCCGCGACCATCGCGCCCAGCTACTTCGCCGCCGGCGGCGTCGCCGAGGCGACCATGGGCGGCATGGGCGGCGACCCCGCGGGAGCGGGCGCCATGGTGCCGGTCTACTACGAGGCGACGGCGGTCATCCTTGCGCTCATCCTGCTCGGCCGGATGCTCGAGTCACGCGCCAAGCGCCAGACGAGTACCGCGATTCGCGGGCTCATGCGGCTGCAGGCGCGGACCGCGCGCGTCGTGCGCGACGTCGAGGGTGCGGCGCGCGAGCTGGACATCCCGGTAGAAGAGGTCGTCCCCGGCGACACGGTGATCGTCCGCCCCGGCGAGAAGATCCCGGTGGACGGCGTCGTCACGGACGGCGCCTCGACGGTGGATGAGTCGATGCTCACCGGCGAGAGTCTTCCCGTGGAGAAGCAGCCGGGCGACGAGGTCTTCGGCGCGACGATCAACGCGACCGGCAGCTTCCGCTTCGAGGCCCGGAAGGTCGGCAAGGACACCGCGCTCCAGCAGATCGTCAAGCTGGTGCAGGACGCGCAGGGCTCCAAGGCGCCCATCGCGCGGCTGGCCGACGTCATCAGCGGCATCTTCACGCCGGTGGTCCTGTGCGTGGCCATCGCGACGTTCGCCGTGTGGTTCGTCGCCGCGCCGGTGGACGTGCGCCTCACGATGGCGCTGCTGACGTTCGTCTCCGTCCTCATCATCGCCTGCCCCTGCGCGCTCGGCCTGGCCACGCCGACTGCGATCATGGCGGGTACGGGGAAGGGGGCCGAGCACGGGGTGCTGATCAAGGGCGGCGAGAGCCTGGAGACCGCTTACAAGCTGCAGACCGTGGTGCTCGACAAGACAGGAACCATCACGAAAGGCGAGCCGGCGCTCACCGACGTGGTGCCGGCCGACGGCACCGACGAACGCGAACTGCTCCGCCTCGTGGCGTCGGCCGAGCGCGGGAGCGAGCACCCGCTGGGCGAGGCCATCGTGCGCGGCGCCGAGGCACTAGGGCTCCCGCTCGCAGACGCGACCGGCTTCAACGCCATCGCCGGCCACGGCATCGAGGCCACGGTCGAGGGGCGGCCGCTCCTCCTCGGCAACGCCAAGCTCCTGCGCGATCGGGCGGTGACCCTCGACGGCGCGGCGGACCAGGCGGCGCGGCTCGCCGCGGAGGGCAAGACGCCCATGTTCGCGGCGGTGGACGGCCGCTTCGCCGGGCTCGTCGCCGTGGCCGACCAAGTCAGGCCGGATTCGCGGGAGGCCGTCGCGGCCATCCAGCGGCTCGGGCTCGAGGTCGTGATGATCACCGGCGACAACCGGCGGACGGCCGAGGCGGTGGCTCGACAGGTGGGGATCACGCGCGTCCTCGCCGAGGTGCTCCCCGAGGACAAGGCGCGGGAGGTGAAGCGGCTGCAGGGCGAGAAGCAGATCGTCGGCATGGTAGGCGACGGCATCAACGACGCGCCCGCGCTCGCGCAGGCCGACGTCGGCATCGCCATCGGCACCGGGACGGACGTTGCCATCGAGGCGTCGGACGTCACGCTCATCCGGGGCGACCTGCGCGGCGTCGTGACCGCCATCGCCCTCTCGAAGGCGACGATCCGCACGGTGAAGCAGAACCTCTTCTGGGCGTTCATCTACAACGTCCTGAGCATCCCCATCGCCGCCGGCGCGCTGTACCCACTCACCGGGTGGCTCCTCTCGCCGATCATCGCGAGTGCCGCCATGTCGCTCTCCAGCGTGTCGGTCGTCACCAACAGCCTGCGGCTCCGGCGGTTCGATCCGCGGCGGGTCGCCGCGGCGGGGCGGCCCTGATGGACGCGGCGGAGATCGGCGTCGTCGTCGGCGCGGTCGCGCTGATCGCAGCCGTGCTGTGGTACTTCTTCGGCCCCAAGGAGGCGACGGCCGCGGCCGTTGGCGCGAGCGGGGTGCAGGAGATCAAGGTCACGGTCAAGGGCGGCTACTCGCCCGACGTGATCGTCGTGCGCCAGGGGATGCCGGTGCGGCTCGACTTCTATCGCGACGAGACCGCGTCGTGCAGCGAGGAGATCGTCTTCGGCGACTTCGGGATCGCCAGGCAGTTGCCGGCCTACGAGACGACACCCATCGAGTTCACGCCCGAGGAGCCGGGTGAGTTCACGTTCGCTTGCGGGATGAACATGATGCGGGGCAAGCTGGTCGTGGAGCCCAGCGCCACGCCGGCGGCATCGGAGAGCTGACCCCATCCGCTCGGCCGTGTAGCGAATCGTGGGCGTACACGGGCCGGCCGCGGCCACGTCACGCGCAGCAGGAGAGCTTCGCGACGTCCTTCGTGAAGGTCTGCGCCGCCAGCTTGATCGCCTCGCCCCAGGTGAGATACGGGTGCAGCGTCGAGACGACATCGCGCGTCGTGAGGCCGAAGCGCACCGCGAGCACGGCCTCGCTGATGATGTCGCCCGCATGCGGCGCCACGACGTGCGCGCCGAGCAGTCGATCCGTGCCAGCCTCCGCGACCAGCTTGATCGCCCCCTGCCGTCGGTACGACACCGCTGCCCGCGGGAGGTATTCGACCGGCAGCGACGTCACCTGTGGTGTGAGCCCCGCCGCCCGTGCCTCGGCCTCCGTGACCCCCACGGCGGCGACCTGTGGATCGGTGAACGTCACGCGCGGCACGGTGGCGAGATCCGCGGGGATGGGCTCGTCACTCACGATGCCGGCCAGTGCGGCCTGCGCCGCGACGCCGCCCTGGAGCGCGGCCACGTAGACGTAGCCGGGGCCGCCGGTCACGTCACCCGCCGCGAAGACGCGCGGGTCGGACGTGCGCATGAAGGCATCTACCTCGACGAAGCCGCGCCAGTCGGTCCGCACGCCGGTCGCCTCGAGGCCAAGCGCCTCGGTGTTCGGCACGCGGCCGGTCGCCACGAGGAGCGCTTCCGCGTCGAGACGACCGACGAGGCTCCCCTGCTGGATCTCGAGACGAACGCCGGTCCCGGTGCGGTCGACGCGCGTGACCCGCGTGCCGGTGTGGAGCTCCATGCCTTCCGCCACGAGAGCCTGCGCGAGCGTCGCCGAGGCGTCGGGATCCTCCGCCGGCAGGATGCGATCCATCGCCTCGACGACGACAACGCGTACGCCGAATCGCTGGAGCGCCTGCCCCAGTTCCAGCCCGATGGACCCGGCCCCGATCACGAGGAGCGACGTCGGGAGCCGCTCGAGCTCCATCACCGTCGTGCTGTCCAGGGCCCCCGCCTCGGCGAGTCCCGGGACGGGCGGCAGGGCGGGGCGCGTGCCGGTCGCGAGCACCACGCGTCGGGCCCGCACTTCGCGGTCGCCGACGCGGACGACGACGGCATCGTCGGTCGACTCGCCCGACGGACGTCGGAGCTCGGCCTCACCGCGCAGGAGGGTGATGCCCTCGTACGCCTCAAGGACGTCGGCGTACTTCTGCTGCCGGAGCGTCTCCACGAGCTCGCGCTTCTGCCGCAGCACCTCGTCCCACGCGAGTTGCGGCTCGCAGGGGGCGATGCCCGGGAAGCCCGTGCGCGCGACATGGTAGTGAGCGGCCGCCTCGATGAGGTTCTTGGACGGGATGCAGCCGACGTTGACGCAGGTGCCGCCGATGACGTCGGCCCGTTCCACGATGGCGGCCGTGGCGCCGAGTTCTGCGGCGCGAATGGCCGCGGCGACGCCGGCGCCGCCGGTCCCCACGATCAGCAGGTCGTAGTCGGCCCGCCCGTCGGAACGTGCCACCGCGGCCGACCGCGTGTGCGACGGTGTCGACGTGGTTGCCGGCGGGGCCACGGGGTGCAGTATCGACTCTGCCGATTCTCCACCGAGGAGCCTCGCCTGGTAACCCGCCCGTGCGACCGCGTCGCGCAGCACCTCGGGGCCGACGTCCGGTCCCGCGACCACCGACGCGCGCCTCGTGGTGTAGCTCACCGCGGCGCGCTCGACGCCCGGCGCGCTCGCAAGCGCCCGCTCCACGCTCTGTGCGCACGCGAGGCACGTCAAGCCCTCGATCTGCAGCTCGTACTTCATCTCGTTGCCTCTGGATACGTCCGGCGGAGCGTGCAGCGGATCACGACTTCACGACCGTCGCCGTGTACTTGAGCGTGGCCACCGCGGCGATCATCTGCGCGACCGTCACCCTGGCCGGATCGTACGTGACGACCGCGCGCTTCTTCTCGTAGCTCACCTCGGCCTTCGCGACGCCGTCGAGCCGCTCGAGCACCTTGCGGGTCGCGAGCGTGCAACCGCCGCACGTCATGCCCTCGATGTGGAGCGTGACCGTGTCGATCGCGCTCGGCACGCGCGTCCCGCGCACTGCGGCGGGCGATACAGCGGTGGGCCCTGCCGACGGCGTTGTGCTCGACGGGCACAGGTCGCAGATCCCGAGCGCGCCGGCGGTGGCAACTGAGTAGAGGAGGAATGAGAGCTTCACGTATGGACTCCGGAGCGGTCGAGGTGCGCGTCCGAGGGAAGGGACAGGACGGTGCGGCACGAGGGCCGCGAGATGGCGAGCGACGTTGTCAGAGTAGCCAGAGCGACCAGGTGGGGAACGTCCAGAGCACGATGGCGACGACCGTCGCGCTCCATAGGACGGCAACATCACGGCCGCGCCGCACCGGCACCGCACAGGCGGTCGCGGGAGCGCAGCACGCGTCGCCCGCGACGGTTGCAGGGCGGGCGCCGGTGGCCTGCGTCAGGAGCGTGGCTCGGCGCCCGTATACGGTCCAGAACCCGGTGGCGAGCATCACGAGCATCAGCAGCCCGAAGAGAGGACGCAGCGGCTCCAACGTGCTCGCGATCCCCGCGCCGACACCGAGCGTGACGAACAGCAGCGGTCCTACGCAGCAGAGCGAGCCGAGAAACGCGGCGGCCACACCGCCGATGCCGGTGAGAATGCTGCTACGCATGGGCGCGCGAACTGTGTGTGCTTGGCAGGTCCCCAGCATCACCGTCCGAGAGGACGGCGAGGATGGGGCAGGGTTCGGTGGGGCGCTGCTGCTCGCAGGCATGAACGAGGTCCTGCAGGGTGCGCTCAAGCCGCCGCAGCTCCGTCAGGCGCTCTCGGACCGCCCGGATCTTCTCGCGCGTGGTGGCCTCGACGCGGGCGCACGCCGCCGGGTCCTCGATGCTGAGCGCGAGCATCTGCTGGATCTCATCCAGGGAGAAGCCGAGCTCCTGCGCGTGCTTGATGAACCGGAGCCGGCGCGCGGCCTCTGGGCCATACTGCCGGTAGCCGGCGGGCGTGCGTCCCGCCTCCGCGATGAGCCCGCGGCGCTCGTAGTACCGGACGGTCGCCGTCGGGACCCCCGCCAGCGCCGCCACCTCGCTGATCCTCATGGTGCGAACCTCCCCTGCACCCAATCTAAACCTTGAACCCGAGTGCAAGGTCAAGGGACGAGGTGCGGACGCGAGAGGATTCAGCCAGTCCGTGGCCAGCGCACGATGACTGCGCCGCGGTGCGAGTGACCGGTCAGCGCGTGTCGGACGCGCCAGTTCGGCGTGCCGGTGGGCGCTTTCGCGCCAGGGGCGTCACCGTGACCTCCGCAGCAGGCAGCCGCGGCGCCTCCTCAACGATGGCGCAGAGGCGGCCCTGGCTGTCATTCTCGCACATGGCGGCGCTCCGGTCGACCAGCGCGGCCAATTCCTCGCGGAATGCGGTGAGCTCGCGGAGTCGTGCATCGACCTCTGCGAGCTTGTGTGCCAGCAGCGCCTGTACACGCCCGCACGGGCTGGTGCCCTGCTCGGTGAGCGAGAGGATGTCCCGGATCTCGGCGAGGGGAAGCCCCAGCGCCTGCGCCTTGCGGATGAACGCGATGCGCTCCACCAGCTCGGCGGAATAAAGACGGTACCCGGAATCGGACCGCTCGGGCGCTGGGATCAGCCCCTCGCGCTCGTAGTAGTGCAGCGTCTGCACGCCGACGCTGAGCATCTTGGCGACCTCCCCTGCGAGGAGACCGCGCGCCCGGAGGGGCGCCGGTGCGCTCGTTCCGGTGGTTCCGGTCGCTGTCATCGGTGCCACTGGTCGGTCCTGATCGCTCGTAGCTCGTGTTTCATCTCATGGCTCTGTAGAAGGTATACCCTTCAGTACAGTACGGGTTCGCTCGGCTGGTCGAGCCGGTGCCACTCATCGCCCAGAGGACAGGCGCAGCCGCTCGTCGCGGAAGAGCGGCACTGCCAGCAGTGCGGCGGCGAGTTCCAGCGCAGCGAAAGAGGAAGAGCACACGGCCGAGACCCCACCGCAGCGCACCACCGAAGAGCAGGCTGCCGGCGCCGAAGTCGGTGAAGAGCAGGAACACGTTGAGTCCCATCGCCTGCCCTCCACGGAGGCCGCCGAGGCTCGTCGCGATGCCGGCCAGCAGGGGTTGCGGCATGTCGTAGCCGAGCGAGAGGAACCTCACGAGGAGCGCCGCGGCAATCAGGGGCACGGGCGTGGCGAGGAGCAGAGCCGCCGCGGCGCCAACCGCGAGGCCGGTCGGGAGGAGCCAGCGCCGGCCCCAGCGGTCGGCGGCGCGGCCGATCACCGGTCCCAGGAGGAAGCCCGATACGCCGTAGCCAAGGAGCGCGAGCCCGATACCCACCTCGCCGAGTTCGTAGCGTCGCGCGAAGTAGACTCCGAGCCGGGTGAACACGCCGGAGTGGAAGACGGCATTCACGAACACGTAAGTGTAGGTCCGGAGCCCCCGGCCCGGCGCGAGCAGCGCCCGGTACACTGCGACGAGGTCGCGCGCGGTCCCGCGCGCGTGGAGGCCACCCAGGAGGTTACGGTCCCGCAGGAGTACCGCCGCGACCGGTAGCATGAGCGCGGCCACGGCGACGAAGACGCCCCGCCACCCGAGCACCGGCTCGAGCACGGCGCCCACGGTGGACCCGCCGCCATGCCCCCGGCCATCGCCCCGAACAGCCAGCCGAGCGGCCGCCCGCGCGCTTCGTACGGGTAGAGCGCGCCGACGAGCGACAGGGCCAGGGGGGACCCGTCCACTCGCTCCAATGCCGGTCTCCACGCGCCAGACGACAAGGTCGGACGCCGATCGCGCGGCCGTGGTAGGGGCACGAGGAGCACGACGGCGGTCAGTGACGCAAGCATGAGGCGGCGGCGCCCGAACCGGTCGGCGCGAGCAGGCCGTAGCCGAGCGTGGCGAGCCCGTACGGGATCAGGTAGGCCGGCACGGCGAGGTCGACCGCCTCGACCGGCGCCGCGAGGACCGCGGCGAGCCGCGGGATGAGTGGGGCCAGCATGTAAGCCTGGCAGAACACGAGGAACGTCGCGGCGGCGAGGCCGCGCATTACGCGCTCGCGGTGCTCGACCGCCGGAGCGCCGGGGCGAGGAGCGTGGCGGCGCCCGCCCCGGCCGTGAGCACCGCGGCCCCGACGGCGAACGCCGGTCCCCACTGCGTGAGCAGGCGGCCCACGATCGCCACGCCGATCCTCCAGGGCCGTGATCGTCAGCACCAGCCCCAAGGCGAACGCCAACGAGAGGACGCGGCCACCCGGACCGCGTCCTCTCGGGGCGTCCGCGTGGGTGCCAACGTACCCCGCGATTCCTACCGGCGGGCAGTGTGCAGGGGCACGTGCTGGTCGAGAAGAGAAGACCCCGGCGACCGCCTGCAGGAGGGCGACGGCCGGGTACTGGGCGACCGAGGCGGCCAGCGGCTCGATGAGATCCGCAGGGTCCGTGCGTATCCCCCGTTCCTCACGCGCCGTGTCCCAGGGCCAAACGCGGGCTTCTCACCGGAACCCCATCGCCTCGAGCTCATCGCGCAGCCGATCCTCTGTGACGCGCGCCGGCTCGAACGCCACGAGCACCTCCTTCCGCACCGCATCGGCGTCGACCGTGCGGACGCCCTCGACCTTCCCCAGCTTGCGGCGGATACGCCGCGCGCAGGCGTCGCAGTGCATGCGTCGCGCGGGGATCACCGTCTGCACGACCCTCTGGTCGGCGTCGGCCGATGCGACGGAGGCTGCGCCCTCCTCTGCGGCACCGAGGTCGAGCCGCAGCGATAAGGTGGAGAGGAGCACCGCGGCGACGGACGCCGTGATGATCCCGATGGCGAGCCACGTCGTGACCAGCCCCGCCGCAGCGAGCCCGATCCCGAGCGCGTTGAAGCCGACCGCGATGGCGATGTTCTGCTGCATCTTCCGGTGCGAGGCGCGGCCAAGCAGGATCGCGCCCACCACCTTGTCCAGCTTGTCGCTGACGAGCACCACGCCGGCCGACTCCATCGCCACGTCGGTGCCCGCGCCGAGCGCGATGCCGACGTTGGACTGGACGAGTGCGGGCGCGTCGTTGATGCCGTCGCCCACCATCGCGACCGTGCGGCCCTCCCGCTGCAGCCGCTCGATCACGCTGACCTTCTCGTGCGGGAGCAGCTCGGCGTGCACCTCGTCGATCCCGACGTCCCTAGCGACCGCGGCCGCCACGGGGCGGCTGTCGCCGGTGAGCATCGCCGTGCGGATGCCGAGCTCGCGCAGGCGCCGCATGACGTGGGCCGTGCCTGGGCGCGGCATGTCCTGCAGCGCGACCGCGCCGAGCAGGCCCCCGTCGGCGGCGGCGTACACCACCGTGTGGCTGCCCTCGTACTCCGCAATGCGGGCCACCACGTCGGCTCCGAGGATGCCGTCGACGTGCGCGCTCTCGACGTGCACGCCCTCGGCCTCGAGGAACGCGCGCCGCCCGACGACCACGCGGCGGCCACCGACCGTGGCGACGACGCCCTTGCCGGCCACCGCGCGGAAGTCGGACGCCTCTGGGACGCGTAGCTCCTGGAACTGCGCGTAGCGCACGATGGCGCCGGCGAGCGGGTGTTCGCTCCCCGCCTCGGCCGCGGCGATGAGCGCGAGGACCTCGCTCTCGTCGCGCCCGCCGAACGGGAGCACGGCCGTGACAGTGGGGCGCCCGTAGGTGAGCGTGCCCGTCTTGTCGAACACCACCGTGTCCGTCTCGGCGAGCGACTGAAAGAACTCCCCGGCCCGCACGAGCAGGCCGCGCGCGATTCCCTGGCCGCCACCGATGGCGAGGATCAAGGGGGTGGTCAATCCGAGGGCGCAGGGATACCCCAGAATCACGACCGAGATCGCGACCAGCGTCGCGCGGCTCACGTCGCGCGTGGCGACCAGCCAGCCCACGAACGCGAGGAGGGCGAGCACGTAGACGACCGGGCCGTAGTAGTTCATCAGCCGGTCCATGAGGAGCTGGATGGGCGGCTTCCGTTCCTCGATCTGGCGCATCAGTCGGACGACCTGCGCGACAAAGCCCTCGGATGCTGGCCGCGTCACCTCCACGCGCACGAAGCCGTCGAGGTTCATCGTGCCGCCCACCACCTCGCCGCCGGTCTCCCGGTACACGGGCGCGCTCTCGCCAGTGACGGCGGACTGGTCGAAGCTCGATGACCCGTCCCGGATCACGCCGTCCAGCGGTACCCGCTCGCCCGGTCGGATGGCCACGACCTCGCCCGCCCGCACCTCGGCCACGGGGACTTCGACTTCCGCCCCGCCCCGAACGACTCGAGCTTCCTGCGCCTGCAGGGAGAGGAGCTTCCGGACGGCTTCGGCCGCCCGCTTCCGGGTGCCGAGCTTCAGGGCACCGAAGAAGAGGTGGAGTCCCATGAGCCAGGCGGCGATGGGGAAGAAGTTCGGCCACTGGGCGGGTGCGACGAGGTGCCCCACGCCCACGGCGAGCGCCCCCCACGCGCCGCTCGAGAGCAACACGTTGGCGTTGATGACGCGCTGCCCGACGGCCATGAGCGTCTTCCGCAGGATCGGGTAGCCGATCCACAGGAGGACCACGGCGGCCACGACCCCGCTGACGACGGCCCGCATGCGGTCGGGCAGGCCGAAGAGGTTCAGCGGGTCGAACAGCGTGTCGGCCACCGCGAGGGCCACGCCGAGGATGCCGCGGCGCCTGATGGTCGTGAAGAGTGCCTCGTCCGTGCTGTACTGCTGGGCCTCGGTGGCGACGACCGTGTAGCCGAGCTCCTCGACGCGCTGGGCGACTTGCTGCTCGCTGACCTGCGTCCGGTTGGCGTCAACGAGGATGACGCCGTGGACGAGGTTCACCTGGACGCTGTGCACGCCGGGCATCCGGCCCAGCGCCTTCTCGACCGACATGGTGCAGAACGAGCACATGAGGCCGCTCGCCTTCACCTGGATCAGACTGCTCTCCTTGCTCGCCATGCGGCCATCCCTCCCTCGATCCCGGCGGACTCCGGCGCGGCCCGGACGGGCGCACCTCGACTGATGGGGAGTCTGCAGCCTGTAGTCGAGTAGAGGGTCAAGGCCCGCTGCGCGAGCATCCTTGTGCGCCCGCGCCGCCAGCCTGAATCGGGGGGCACGGGACGGAGCCGTACGAGCAGAACACGCAGCAGTCGCCCGTCTTCGGCCGCAGCCGCGAGTGGCAGCCGGCGCACTCGTGGAAGAACACGCAGGCGTCAGTTGGCGTCGTCCGCGTCTCGGCATGGCCGCAGGACGGACAGGTGAGGACGGAGGTGAGCGTCACGGTCATGGGGGATACACCGCCCAGCCCTCGTTCGGCCCTCCCGACCCAGCCGTGCCGATACGGGTGCTGGAGGGGCGCCGACGGTTCCGGTTGGCCGGGACGAGGCGGACGGGCCGTGGGGCCGGCCTCGCGGCCTGAGTCCGCCCTCTGGGCGGATCAAGAATAGTTGATATAAAATTGACCCATGATGACCGATGCGGCGTCTCTCGCCGCCCTCGACCTGACCCGTGCCGTGCGCCTGTTCCACGCGTTCTCCGACGAGACCCGCCTCGGCATCCTCGAGATGCTCCGCAGCGGCGAGCGGTGCGTGTGCGACCTGCAGGCCGACCTCGACGCCGCGCAGTCTCGGCTCTCCTTCCACCTCAAGGTGCTCAAGGAGGCGGGGCTGGTGACAGACCGGAAGGAGGGGGGGTGGTCGTACTACACGCTCGTGCCGGACGCCTTCGCCGAGACGCACGACCTCGTGCGGGCGCTCGCCAGCGGGCCGCCGGCCTTCGATCCGCTCGCCGAGCACGACGCCAGCCGGAGTGTCTGCCATCTCGCGACTGTACGCCGATCCGGTCCCATCAGTCGCACTGATGTAGGGCCGCCAGCTACCGATGCCGAGCATCATCACGCGCGCAGCATCCGCAGCCCACTCGCGATGACGACGAACTCGCTCACCTCGTGGGCGATCACGGCCATTGGCAGTGTAAGCGTGCCGAGCACCGCACCGACGACCAACACGCCGATCACGGCCGCGGAGAGCGCGAGGTTCTGCCGCACGATGCGCTGGTTGCGCTGAGCGAGCCGCAGCCCATCCACCAGCTTCTCCAGGTCGTCCCCCATGAGCGCCACGTCGGCCGTCTCCAGGGCCACGTCCGTCCCGGCCGCCCCCATCGCCACGCCCACTGTGGCTTCGGCGAGGGCGGGCGCATCGTTGACGCCGTCTCCGACCATAGCGACGTGGCCGTGCTGTTCAGTGAGCTCGCGGACGATGCGCGCCTTGTCCTCGGGCTTGAGGTCGGCGTAGACGGTGTCGATCCCCACCTCGCGCGCGATGGCGTCGGCCGTGCGCTGGTTGTCCCCTGTAAGCATGGCGATCTTGCGCACCCCGGCCTCGTGGAGCGCGCGGATCGCGGCCGCGGCATTCGGCCGCACGTTGTCGCGGATGGCGAGGAGAGCCCACGCGGCCGACGCATCGCCGACCAGGATCACCGTCTTGCCCTCCGCCTGCAGCCGCGCGACCTCACCGTTCACCGATGTCAGCGGCACGGCGAGCTGCCGCTCGAACAGGGCGGGGCTTCCCACGTAGACCTCGCGCCCGCCGATCCGCGCCGAGGCGCCAGCACCGGTGATCGAGCGGAAGTCCGCGATGCCCGGCGGTTCGACGCCCCGCGAGCTCGCGTAGCGCGTGACCGCCGCCGCGAGCGGGTGCTGGCTCCGGGCCTCCACGCCGGCTGCGAGCCGTAACGCCTCCTCGGCCGCAACTGGCGCGCCCGCGAGCGGCACGACGTCGGTCACCTCCGGCGCGCCGTGCGTGATGGTGCCGGTCTTGTCGAGCGCGACGACGGTGACCTTCGCCAGTTCCTCGACGAAGACGCCGCCCTTGATGAGGATCCCCTTGCGAGCAGCCGTGCCAAGGGCCGCGACGAGCGTGATCGGGATCGAGATGACGAGCGCGCAGGGAGCGGCGGCGACGATGAACACCGTGGCCCGCGTGACGGCCTCCCGCCAGGACATCGTGGCCAGCAGCGGGAGCAGGATCGCCATCAGGATGCCGACGCCAAGGACGGCGGGGGAGTAGCGCTTGCCAAACCGCTGGATGAATCGCTCGCTCGCGCCCTTCCGCTCGTGCGCCTCCTCGACCATGTGGATGATGCGCGCGATGGTGTTCTCGGCGAACGCCTTGGTCGCGCACACTTCGAGTGCGCCCTCGCCGTTGATCGTCCCCGCGAACACCGTATCGCCCACGCCCTTCTCGACCGGCACGCTCTCGCCGGTCACCGGCGCCTGGTTCACGCTGGACGCGCCGACGAGGACCTCGCCGTCGGTCGGCATCGACTGTCCCGGCTTGACGATGAAGACGTCGCCCACGGCGACCTCCTCGACGGGGATCTCCGTCTCGCGACCGTTGCGCCGCACGAGCGCGGTCTTGGGGGCGAGCTCCATCAACGCACGCACCGCAGATCGGGTCTTCTCCTCCGTGTACCCCTCCGCCGCCTCGGACATCGAGTAGAGGAAGGCGAGCATCGCGCCCTCGAAGGGCTCCCCCATGACCGTCGCGACCACTGCCGCGACCGACATGAGCAGCTCGATGCCGACCTCGCGCTCGAGGACGAGTTCCTCGAGTGCCTCGCGGCCGAAGTAGTAGCCGCCGATCAGCAGCGACGCGACGTAGATCCAGGTCGTCACCGCCTCGGGCGTGCCGCCCCGCCCCAGCAGCCAGCCGGCCAGGAGCAGGACGCCGGAGACGGCAGAGGCAATGACCTTCGGGTTCTTCCACGGCCGCGGCGCCTCCGGCATCGACATGGCCTCCTGAGGCGGGAACCCCAGCTCGCGGAGCGCGTCCTTCAGCCGGTCGGTGGTAACGGCCTCCGGGTCATAGTGCACGTCAACTCGGGCGGCGCTCGGATACACGACGAGGTCCGTGACGCCCCGCACGCCCTTGAGCGAACGGTTGATGCGGTTGGCGTCGCTCTCGCAGTCGAGATTGGCGACTCTGACGTCGAGCCGCGCCGATGGCGGCCCCGGCGTGTGCATGGGCTCGTCGGCGTCAGTGCCCGTCGCGTGAGCCGCGACGGTCGGGTCGGGGATATGCGGTGATGTCATGCGTCGATGTCCTCCCTCCCTCGGTTCCGCTCGATCTGACCCTGTCCTGGCTGCCCCGGCACGCCGCTGCGTCGCGCGGTCGCCCGCGACGACGAGGCTACTCATCCACTGCGCAGGACGCCGAATACCAGCACGCCGACGAACCCGAGATACGCGCCATCCGGGACGAGCACCTGCCCACGCGTCAGGCCCGGCCGCCGCGCGCCGAACGGGATGAAGACGACATAGAGCACAGCCACCAGCGCGGCGAACGCGAGCGCGGTCACGAAGACTACGAAGTCGCCGACCAGCGCGGTGGTGAGCGCGAGCTGGAAGAGCGCGAGCGAAGCCACGTGGTCACCGGCCAGCCGCCCCCGAGGACCTTGTTGGCGATCCCGGGCGGCCGGCGCCTCCGAGCCGAGCGCCCACTGCCGTGGGCGGCCCTCTGACGCGCCGGCGGGTGCCCGGTTAAGGAGGCTACGCATGATCCTCGACATGCTGCAGTCCGTCGCGGACGAGGTCCGCGACATGGCCGTCGTCCAGCGAGTAGTAGGCGATCTTCCCGACCTTGCGGTACCGCACCAGCCGTAGCTGCCGCAACGTCCGCAGGGAGTGCGAGACCGCAGACCGCGACACCCCGACCAGCGTCGCGATGTCACAGACGCAGAGCTCCTCGGCCGTCAGTGCGGTGACAATCAGCAGGCGGGTGGGATCGCCCAACGCGCGCAGTGTCGCCGCGAGGGATGCGAGCCGCTCCGAGGGCGGCAATGCCTGACGCGCACGCTCGACCTTGACGCGGTCGATGACCTCGATCTCGCACACGGGCGAGTTGTTGGCCCCACGTGCACGGGCCCCAGCCGCGATCCGGCGACTGGACTTGGAAGCGCGAGTCTGGGCGCGGTCGCCGCCGTTGGCGCGTTGGCCATCGGAGCGTGGGGCAGAGCGGGATTGCGTGGCTGAATGCGGCATGATTACGTTTGCTGGTCATGTGAGCACTCACTCACATATCGTACCAGCGCCGCTCCTCGTTTGCAATCCACAGTGCTCGCACCCGCTCGCGCGCTCCTGATGTCCCTCGGCTCACGCCGCTGCCGGCTCCGGCGCGTCGTGGCCGTGCTCATCATGGGCGTGTTCGCCTTCGAGTGCGGCGAGCCGCTGCTGGCTGCCGGCGCAGCCCCGCCGCCACTTGTCGAGCCATCGGTCGCGACCGCTGGCGCTTCCTTGAGGGCCGCTGCCGCGAGCGCCTCTGCGGTGGGCGCCCTAGCTGCTACCGGCGCCGAGGTTCTCGCGGCAGCGCCTGCCGGTGGCCCGGGCCGGGGCGAGCGCTCGGCGCCGAGCTTCCACCCGTGCGCGTGCACGCAGGCTGCCACATCCCTCGATGCGGTGCCGAGCGTGCCCGTACCGTCGCTGCTCGAGCGCGCCGCGCCGCCACAGCCCAGCGTGCGCGTCCCGTCAGGCCCGACGCCGGAGATCCCGCTCCGCCCACCCGCCGCGCGCGCGGTCTGATCGCCCCGCGCCTCGAGCCGCACCCGCCGACGGTGCGCTCGGGGCTGACCGAGGCGCGTCGTTAGTACCGCCGTCCACTCCCGCGCGCCTCCCGGTGTGCGCTTCCGACGCGCCACACGGCGCACGACTCGGAGCGTCACGCATCACCGCGTCCCGGCTACCTGTACGCCCTCTCGTCACCGCTCCAGCCCCGTCGGTGGAGCCCTCGCGAGCGGCAGGCCGTCCCGGGGCCGCCCACTTGAGAGATCCCCTGTGCCCTGTTCGTCCGGTCCCGCGATTCTCCGCGCGCGCCTCCACCCGTTGATCGTGGCGGTCATCGCCGCGGCCGTCACGCCACCGTCGGTGATGTTGTCGCCGGCCTCGCTCTCGGCGCAGGAGGTGGCGCCACTACCCACCGGGACGACGTCTCCCCCGGATTCGCTGCTCGCCGCCCTGCTGCCAGCGTCGCTTCGCAGCGCACTCCTCTCCGCGAGCCCGGAGTTGGGCGTCCGCCGCTCGGCCGTCGCAGCCACCGAAGCGCGCCGCGACGCCGTAGGGTACGCGCGCCCTGCCGTGCTCTCGCTCGAATCGGAGGAGTCGCCGGACGGGCGCCTCGACCGCGGGACCACCTCGCTCGTCGTCAGCCGCGGTTTCCTGCCTAGCGGCCAGCGCCGCGCCGAGCGGGCCGTGGCCGCGGCGGCCGTGCGCGCGACCGAGATCGCGCTTGACGCGGGCGAGCGTCGGGTGCTCGCCCGCGGTGCCCGTGCCTTCGCGCAGGCCGTCGGCTGGCGCGCGGTGGCCGCGCGACTCGCCGCGCAGGACTCGCTGCTGGCGTCGACCGAGACGTCGCTCCGCACCCGCTTCGCCGTCGGTGACGCGCGCTACGTGGACGTGCTGCGCCTGCGCACCGAGCGGCTCCACGTGCAGACCGAGCGAGCCGTGGCCCGCACGGAGGCCGAGATGGGTGTCCTCGAGCTCAGCGCGCTGCTCGGTCGTGAGGCCGCATCCGAGGCGATGCTGATCGCGCTCCTCGACTCCGCCACGGTCGAAGAACGCCACGCCGCCGCGGCAGGTGTCGGCGTCGCTGGGATCGCGCCGACGCTGACCGCGGCGGCCCTGCCGCCGGCGCCATCGCTCGAGGCACTGGTCGCACTCGCCCGCGACGTTCGCCTCGCCGACGCGCAGCTCGACCGCGCCACGGCTGCGCACCGGCTCGTCCTGGCCGGTCAACAGCCGGCGGTGAGTGCCTCCCTCGGTCTGCAACGCATCGGTGCCGAGGGCGATGGGTCGGCGAGCCTGGGCCCCGTCCTCAGCGCGAGCGTCTCGCTCCCCTTCACGGCGCGCCGGGCGAACCGCGCGGCAGCCGTGGCCGCGGAACGCGACGTCGTGACGGCGCGCGCGGCGCGTGCGGCGACCGAGGCCGCCGTGCACGGTGCGCTCGCCGCGGCACGGGCGCGGTACGAGTCCGCCCGCGCCCGGCTCGCCGAGTACGATGCGGCGCTGCTGCGTGCCGCGCGCGAGGAGCGGGAGAGCGCGCTCGCCGCGTACCGCACCGGCGACCTGTCGCTCCTCGAGCTGCTCGATTTCGAGCGCGCCCTCGCGCGTGCGGAGACCGACCGGACCCGCGCGGCGCTCGACGCGCTCGCCGCGCTCGCTGACCTCCTCTCCGGCGCCCCGACGGGCGAGAGCCTGTACGAGATGACCGCCACTGATACCGACCCCATGCCCATCACGGGCTCGACCGGGGAGACCGATGACCGATAACCACCCTGAGCGCATGTACCCCAGAATGCACCCGAGCATGCACTCGAGCATGCACTCGAGCATGCACCCGAGCACCAGCATGCAATGCGCCCGCGTGACGCTGCCCCGGCGCGTACTCCACTGGACGGCGCTGTTCTTGCTCGCCTCGACCGCAGCCTGCGGCGATGAAGGACGTGCCGCGGCCGAGCCGCGCGAGGAGGTCGCCGCCAGCGCCGAAGCGGCAGAACGGGCGGAGGCCGCCAATGGAGCCGCGGGCCCGGAGTCGGCCGAAGAAGGCGAGACGACCGGCGCCACGAGAGTGTCGCTCTCCGAGGCCGCCTTCGCGAACGCGCGCATCGCGGTGGAGCCCGCCCGCGCGGAGGCCGTGAGTGCAGCGTCCACCGACATCGAAGTGCCCGCCGAGGTCGAGTTCGACCCTGCGCGGGTCGCGCTGATCTCGCCGCGCGTGGGTGGGCGCGTCGAGCGGCTGCTGGCCGTACCCGGCGAGCGCGTCGCTGCCGGGCAGACGGTGGCGCTGCTCTACACGCCGGCCTACCTCACGGCACAGACCGATCTGCAGCAGGCCAAGCGGCGGCGCGATCTGCTCGCCGGCAGCGCCGATGCCGAGGGCGCGGACGCCCTCGTCGCGGCGGCACGCCGCCGGCTCCTCACCCTCGGCGTTACCGACTCCGAGGTGCGTGCGCTGGAGGACGGAGCCGAGCCGAAGTCGCTCCTTGCCGTCCGGGCACCGTTCGCGGGCAGCATCACGGAGCGGACCGCTCTGGTCGGCGCGGCCGTGGAGTCGGGTGCGCCGCTCTATACCATCGCCGATCTGTCCGTGGTGAACGTCGCCGCCAACGTGCCCGAACGCCTCCATCGCGCGGTGCGTCCGGGCCAGGCCGCCGTCGTGCGCGTTGCCGCGGCGCCCGAGGCAACCATCCTCGGCCGAGTGACGCGCATCAGCGACCAGGTGGACGCGAGCGCCAGGACGGTGGAAGCGCTCGTCCAGGTCGCGAATACCGGACGGTTGCTCAAGCCGGGGATGTTCGCGACGGTCACCATCCGCGATGCTGGCCACACGAGCGGCGCGACCATGGGGTCTGTGGCGTCCCAAACGGAAGCCGGCGCGGTGAGCGTCCCCGCCGCCGCAGTCGTCGCCGACGGCGACGGGCGCTACGTCTTCGTGCAGGTGGGCCCGCGCACGTTCGAGCGGCGTACGGTTGAGCTCGCGCCGGCTCCACGTGGCGCAGGCCCGGCGCGGGCTGGCAGTCGGGTGATCGTCATCAGCGGCCTGCGTGCTGGCGAGATGGTGGTCGCTCGAGGCGCCTTCACGCTCAAGTCCGAGCTCGGGAAGGCGGAGTTCGGAGAGGAGGAGGGCGAATGACCACGCCGGACAACGCCTCGGGCATCGAGCGGCTCATCGCCTGGGCGATCCGCTTCCGCGTGCTCGTCCTGCTTGCGGTCGTCGCGCTCGTCGGGGCAGGCACCTGGGCGCTCCGGACGCTCCGCGTGGACGCGTTCCCGGATCTCACGAACGTGCAGGCGACCGTGCTCGCCGAGGCGCCGGGGCTCTCGCCCGTCGAGGTCGAGCGGCTCGTCGCCTTCCCGATCGAGGTCGCGATGAACGGCCTGCCGATGGTCGAGGAGGTCCGCTCGGTCAGCAAGTACGGCTTTGCCCAGGTCACCGTCGTCTTCGAGGACGGTGTGGATGTCTACTTCGCCCGCACGCTCGTATCCGAGCGCCTGCAGGGCGTGCGCGAGCAGCTCCCGCCCGGCGCCGAGGCGTCGCTCGGCCCCCTCGCCAGCGCTACCAGCGAGATCTACCTCTACACACTCGAGGACACGACCGCCGATGGTGCCAGGTACGATCTGATGGCACTGCGGACGCTGCACGACCGGGTCGTGCGACCGCAACTCCGCGCCGTGTCGGGGATCGTCGAGATCAATCCGTTCGGCGGCTTCGTGCGTCAGGCCCAGGTCGTCGTGGACCCGACGAAGCTCGCCGCCTATGGGCTGAGCATCGGCGAGGTCGTCGAGGCGGTCGAGGCGAACAGCCAGCTTCCGGCCGGTGCATATGTCGAGCACGGGGAGGAGCAGTACGTCCTCCGGGGACTCGGGCAGGCGGAGAACCTGGACGACCTGCGCCGGAGCGTGATTCGCTCCGAGGGCGGTGTCCCCATCACAGTGGGCGACGTGGCCACCGTCCAGTACGGGCCCGAGGTGCGCCAGGGCGCGGTCACACGCGACAACCGCGGTGAGGTCATGAGCGGGATCGTCATGATGCTCCGCGGGGCCAACAGTCGCGAGGTCGTCCAGCGCGTGCGTGAGCGCGTGGAGGCGATCAACGCCTCGCTCCCCGAAGGCGTGGTGCTCGCGCCGTACTACGACCAGACCGACCTCGTGGCCGGCACCCTCAGCACGGTGCGGAGGAACCTTGTCGAGGGCGGGTTCCTGGTCATCGCGGTCCTACTCCTCTTCCTTGGCAACGTGCGTGCGGCGCTCATCGTCGCGATCACGATCCCGCTGTCATTGCTGTTCTCGTTCATCGGCATGCGCTGGCTGGGACTCTCGGCCAACCTGATGAGCCTCGGCGCCATCGACTTCGGCATGATCGTGGACGGCAGCGTGGTGATGGTCGAGGGAATCGTGCGACGACTCCACCAGGACGAAGAGGAGGGGAGCCTGCCGACCGACGACGCGGGGCTCCGGACGCGTCTCCTCGAGGTCGCGCGCGAGGTGGGGCGCCCCATCGCCTTCGGGGTGCTGATCATCATGCTCGTCTACGTGCCGATCATGGCGTTGCAGGGGCTGGAAGGGCGCATGTTCCGTCCGATGGCGCTCACGGTGGCGATGGCACTCTTCGGCAGCCTCCTACTCGCGCTCTGCCTCATCCCCGCCGCGGCGACGTGGCTCTTCCGGCGCGGCGCCCGCGAGTCGGCGTACGCGGTGCGTCTCGAGCGCTGGCTGCAGGCGCGCTATGCCGGCGTCCTCGGCTGGACGATGCGCCGGCCGAGGGTGACCCTCGCCGCAGCGGTGGCCGTGCTCGCGGCTACCTCGCTCCTCGTGCCGCGGCTCGGGACGGAGTTCCTCCCCGAGCTCGACGAGGGCTCTATCCTCATCCAGGCCACCAAGGACCCCGGCATCTCGCTCACGCACGCGGCCGAAGTGCATGCGGACATCGAGCGAGTGATCAAGCAGACGCCTGAGGTCACGACGGTGGTGAGCCGCCTCGGGCGTGCGGAAGTCGGGAGCGATCCGATGGGCGTCAACCAGTCCGACGTGTTCGTGATGCTCGCGTCGCGCGAGGAGTGGCGGCCGGACCTAACCAAGGAGGACATCGAGGAGGAGCTCGAGGAGCGTCTGCTCGAGCAGATCCCGGGCGTCGCGTTCGGCTTCACGCAGCCCATGAAGATGCGCCTCGACGAGCTGATCTCGGGCGTGCGGAGCGACCTCGCGGTGAAGGTTTTTGGCGACGACCCCCTCGTGAACGCCCGCGCCGCCGAGCAGGTCGCGGCCGTGATCAACAAGGTGCCGGGCACCGCCGAGGTCTTCGTCGAGGCGACGCACGGACAGGGCTATCTCACGGTGCGGATGGACCGCGACGCGCTCGCCCGACATGGGATCCCCATCGAGACGGTGCGCGAGGCGCTCGCCGTGGCGGTCGGGAGCCAGCCGGTGGCGTTGGTGGCCGACGGCGCGGCCAACGCCGCCTACAACATCGAGGCGACCGTGACGGTGCCGGCCGAGTACCGGAACACGCCGGAGGGGATCGGCGCGATCACGGTGCCATCCGCGACGGGCGCGCGTGTGGCGCTCGCCGAGGTGGCCGACATCCGGCTCGAACCGGGCCCCGTGCAGGTGAACCGCGAGGCGGCGCAGCGGCTCGTCATCGTGCAGGCGAACGTGCGCGGGCGAGACCTCGGCGGCTACGTCGCCGACGTCCGTCGCGCCATCGAGACCCAGGCCGAGCTGCCGTCGGGCGTGTTCCTCACCTACGGCGGCCAGTTCGAGAACCAGGAGCGCGCCATGGGCCGGCTGCGCATCGTGGTGCCGCTATCCATCGCCCTCATCGCGCTCCTCCTGTATGCGTCGCTGCGCTCGTGGTCGCTCGCGGGGTTGGTGCTCGCCAACCTACCCTTCGCCGCCGTGGGCGGCGTGCTCGCGCTCTGGCTCCGCGGCCTCCACCTGAGCGTGTCCGCCTCCATCGGCTTCATCGCGCTGTTCGGTGTGGCTGTGCTCAACGGGCTCGTACTCCTCTCGACCGTGCAACGCCGGCGGGCCGAGGGGGCGGCCCCGGCCGTGGCGGCGGCCGAAGGCGCCGCCACACGCCTCCGACCCGTGCTCATGACGGCGCTCGTGGCCAGCGTCGGCTTCATCCCAGTCGCGACGTCGCACGGCATGGGTGCCGAGGTGCAGCGGCCGCTCGCGACGGTGGTGATCGGCGGGCTGGTGACCTCGACGCTGCTCACGCTGTTCGTCCTGCCGACGCTGTATGCCTGGATCGAGGGGTACGCGCAGGAGCGGCGCGAGCGCCGTGCGCGGGCGGCGCAGGAGGCAGCCGAGGCGACAGCCTCAGCGCCCTTCGGCACGCCGACGGCGGCGAACACGCCCGCATCGTGACGAGAGAGGAGCCGGTCAGGATCATCCGGATCCTGCCGGCTCGCTCGCAAGAAGGCGGCGCTCCGCGTTCGTAGCGAGACTGCCGACGGGCCGGCCGCCCACGTGCGAGCCGGCCCGTCGGGCCGTCACATACTCGCCAGCATCCGGCGATGCATCTCGATCAGTCGCATGACCCGCGCGCGGTGCGCCGGCATCATGCTCTCCACCTCGTCGCGGCCGAGCTCGGGAAGGCGCACGAGGTCCTGGCGCAGTGAGTCGACGGTGGCGTTCCACGCCGCGTCGCCCGCCATGCCCATGTCGCGCATCTCCCGGTTCACCTGCGCGATGAGGTCGGCCACTGACTGCCGGTGCTCGGGGAGGGCCGCCTCCAGGGTGTCCTGCCCGGCGCCCTCCGACGCACGGAGGTGCGCCTCCATGCGCTCCATCATCGCGGTGCTCGCCATCACGTTGTTCATGCCGGCCATGCCGCTCGCACCAGACGAGGTGTCCGGTGCGGAGGCTGTCGCGGTGCTGTCCGCCGCACGAGTGGCGGGGCCGTCGGCGCCGCCGCAGGCCAGCGCCGTCATTGCGAGGGCGGCGATGCTCCAGTGTCGTAGTGTCATGCTCGTACTCCTGTAGTCAGTAGGGGAAGCCCAACGAGAGTGAGGCGTCCGGCCGGCGCGGCGATCAGCAGTGCATACCAGCCGTACCGGGGATGCTCGTGGCGTTGGGGCCGAGCACGGCGAGCAAGAGCGTCAGATAGACCAACGACCCACCAGCGGAGTTGAGAGGGTCGAAACGGCCCACCGGCGCCGGGTAGCGCGTACGCAGCCATACCCCGACGACCGTGAGCAGGAGCACCGTGGCAACCAGGTCGCCGATCACGGCTCCTGCCGGAACCTGCAACTCGACGCCGGTCAGCGCGAGACAGCGCAGGGACGATGAACGGTGAAAGGGCCGTTTTGACCGCATTCAGCACCGCGGCGAGAGCAACGTTGCCGCGCGCCAGCAGCACCAGCAGCGGCGCGGACACGTCGGTCGGCAGCGTCCCTACGAGCGTCTGCCCGGTGGCGAGTGGGCCTGTACCGAAGAACAGGCGCCCCGTGATCAGCCCCGCCAGCGACATCGGCGCGTACACCAGTACCAGCACCAGCGCCAGCACCTGGCGCGATGGGCGCGCGAACACCAACCGCACCGCGCCCACGTCGAACGTCAGGCTGATCAGCAGCGCCAGCAGGGGCGAGATCCCGTTGGCCAGCGCTTGCCCGACCGATGGCACCGCCAGTCCAACCACGGTGGTGGCGACCACCAGCGGGAGCAGGTTGGAGTCGGTATGTGCTCGCGATCCGCCGCCACAGTCTACTCATGGTCTTCCCTTGGATGGCTACGGCGAATCGTCAACTTCTCCGTCCCCCCCGGGTACGCCTCGCGTCCCGGGTCCAGCGCGCAAGCACCCGTCTCACGCGCGTGCGGACCGCACAGGGGCGGGTTCGCCTTCGCGGCTGGCCTTGGTGGGGTGGCGCCGGGCAACGACGTACGAGCCGACGATGAGCACCGCGGTCACGGCCTGCGCGACTAGGCCCTCCACGTTCGGGTTGATGCCGAACCATGCGGTGACCCACTCGGGGATCGGAAGGTCGAGCTCGGTGGTCGGGATCCACCCGGCAGCCTGGAGAAGTCCACTGCTGGCGCCCACCATCACCAGGAGCACTCCACCTAGCATGACCCCTGTGGCGACGAGCAGTTTGCGGAACGGGAGCTTGCGTTGTGCGACGAACATCAGATAGCCGACGACGGCCGTGAGGCCCAAGCCGATGAGCGTGCCCGCGAGGACAGGCGAGCCGCCGGATTGCAGCCGGAAGTTCTGGAGGAACAGCACGACCTCGAATCCCTCGCGGTAGACGGCGGTCAGCCCGACAGCGAACAGACCCCAGAACACGGCGCCGTCGCTCGTCGACGACCTGAGGACAGCGCGCTTGCGCCGCTCGTGCATGCTGATCCACCCCGCCCAGTAGATCTTGTGGAAGAACCAGTTCATGATGACCAGCAGCACCAGGATCGCCAGCACGCCGGTGGCGGCCTGGACGTGAAGCGCGGGGGCGTTGATGCTGTCGATCAGCGCGAGGACGATGAACCACGTCGCGACCGATGCGGCCAAGGAGATCGCCGCGCCCAATGCCATGGGCTTCCAGAAATCCTGTCGCTTCCGGACCATGCTGGCGGTGAGGGCCGCCAGCACGAGGATGGCTTCAAGACCTTCGCGGAACACGACGATGCCGGCGTTCATGACCGTCGCGGACGGGCTGATGCCTTCGCTGAGCGGGTCCGGGTTGCCGGCGGCGGTAATCCCCTGCCAGAGGAGCACGCCCATGATGAGCAGTGCACCCGCGGCGGCAAGCACCGAGTGGACGGCTCCGATGCGCTGACGCGACGGCTCGCCGGACTCGACGGACGCTCCTGCCATGTGGCGGGCGGCAGTGGTCGTCATGCCTTGCCTCTCCTTGTTGAGAATGATTCTCGGTTAAGAATGATTCCCGACAAGTCTATTCGGGTTTACCCCTCAGGCAACCCTCAGCTCATCAGTCAGACGCAGGTCGCAGGGCCTCGGAGACGGCCATTGTCGAGTTGGAGCGCGGACAGATCCGCGGCGCCCGTCCATGCAGTGGCCCCTCTGGCGACTGTGACCAATACCGTCACGAAGTGCAGAAGCGGGGCGTGACCCGGGCATGCGCTGCGGCGAGAGGCAGCAGCGCGTTGCGCGTCACGTGCGCGCTACCACCCAGCGCCTCGGTGCTTGCCGCCGTTCCGACGCCGCACCCTTCCGCGGTGGCGCGCGCCAGGTCGGCTAGCGGCAAGCACGCCGGCCCTGGCCCGCCCACGCACGCGGTGTTGCGCCGCGCCACGAACGCCGCGATCTCGCCCTCGAGGGCGCGAAGCTCGGCCAGCTTGAGCCAAACGCTCCCGAGGGGCGCCTGGGCGATGTCGCTCGCTCCGGTGCAGCATCGGGCCTCGTGCTCCACGAGGCCGACGAGGTTGCGGACCTGCTCGACGGAGAAGCCGAACTCCCGGCAACGGCAGATGAAGAGCAGTCGCCGAACGTCCTTCGTGCCGTAGCGGCGCTACCGGCCCCCCTGCCGCTCCGCCCGAGGCGGGTGGCCGGCGGACTCTGTAGTAGCGGATCGTAGGGGCGGTCGTCCCCGTCTGTTCGGCGAGGGCGCCGATCCTCAGGTCCAGCGGAAACGCGGTCGCGGCTATTCACGTCTCCATGAGCGCGCCAGCGAGCGCCTCTGGTTGGGGCTTGAAGCTCCAGCGGCCTGAAGTTGTACCATCCCCGCGTAGGTCCGGGCAACCCGCCGGGACGCGATGTCCGGCCCGGTGTCGCTCGGACCGCGCCGGCGCCACTCGGACCAATTTCGTACCACCCGTCACAGCCTCTACGGAGTTTCTCATGACGACCGTACTACCCGCCCCCATCGCCTGCACGCTCGGTGCGGGAGGGTATGCCGACCGCCTCGCGTGGACCGCGCAACTGGAGCGGTCCTCGCTCCGCGCGCACCGGCAGGACGGCCTCGCCCTCGTGCTCGACTATGCGCCGGCCGCGGAGTCTCGGGTGCGCGACCTCGTCGCACATGAGCAGGCGTGCTGCGCGTTCCTCGCGTTCCGGTTGGAGGAGACGCCGCGCACCGTCCGACTGACGGTAACCGCGCCGGCGGAGGCGGGCGAGGCCCTGGACGCCGTCTTCGCCCCGTTCCTCACCGGAGCGCAGGAGGTGCTTCCGGATCAGGTCCGCGACGAGGACCAAGGCAGCCGTCCCGAACGCGGCCGCCCGGAGGGCGGCCGAACGCCGGGGGCGCGGCGGGAGCGGTGACGGCTGCCACCGTGCTCCTGCCGGCCTGGACGTCCACGCGGCCGCACCGGAACTCCCGCTGCCGCAGCGTGCATAACATGGCAGAGTAGGGTTAGATCGCCGGCGGCACGGGCATACGAGGTGGCGCCGTACGCCAGAGGAGCGCCGCATCCTCCGCGGTCAGGCCGTACGCCTCATGGACCGCTACCGCGACCATACGTTCCAGATCAGCTGCACGGTGAAGCTCCCGTTGCAGTGACGGTACGGTCGCATCGTACTCGTCATGCAGTCGGCGCAGCTCCTTGCTGGTGATACCGCGTCCCGGACGGCGGGCTTTAACCTCGACGACAAACGCGTCGAAGGCGAGCCCTTCCGGGGAACTCAGTTTCTCACCCGGCTTCTCGACACCGAATTCAGTCCGCAGCCAATCGTGTAGCTGCTGGACGCTGCCCCTGCGCTCCGCTGTGGCGCTCAGCAAGCCCCCGACGGCTTGCATCACCTGCTCGCGCACGGCGTCGGTCGGCTGAGCGATCGGAAGCTGGCGCAGCCGGACGGCAGACGGATTGAGCGCGTCGTCCTTCATATGGCCGAGGAAGCGCCAGTTGTGCCACCACATGAGCGGCGCATTCAGTACACCGAGCAGGAAAAGGTCGTCAGTCGGCAGGAAGAACGCCTTGTTGTTCGTGTACAGCCCCCGCGTGTCGAGCGCGTAGGCCGAGTGGAACTGTATTTCTTGGTACAGCAACTTCGGACGCTCGAACAGCTCGTAGTATGAGCATGTGCGCAGCTCCCACCAGTACCGCCCCTGGTCGGTGCGGCGACGGAGACGGTTCTCATGACCGCGCATGTGGCGATGGAGTGCCGGATACGTGCACGCGAACACGGCTTCGGCGTTCTCACCCGCGTCGTGCCATGGCCACGCATGATCATTGCTCGAGCGCAACGCGAGCAGCCAGCGGCCATCCCACTCCGCAACCCAGCGATCGATGTCCTGGCCGCGGACATACGGCTTGAATAATGGTTCGGTCTTGGGGTCAGCTGCCACCATAGCGTCGCGCTCCGCCGACGTCAGCAGGAACGCGTCGTTGAATCCCGTCTTGAGGCCGTACAGTGGATCCGCCCCGAGGTACTCGGCGAGCGGTACGCCAGCCTGCCGGACCTTCTGCATCAGGGCTCGCGCCGCAGGCGGGTCGAGCAGCCACGGGCCCGGAGCCAGCGTCTCTCGCTCGACGACGAACGAGTGGGCCCGGACCTGTTCCGCAAGTCGGTCGAGATCGAGGCCCTCGCGCGGAATCACGGAGGCCACCAATAACGGCGGCACCGTAACGGGCGCCGTCGGGGCGCGCAGACGCACGATGCTGGGAAACACGTCCGCGTCGGGAAAGACCTGCCGCGCGTGCCCCAAGTCGATGATCTGCTCCGGCCACGCTGCCTCGGTGAGGTACCGCCGTAACGGCTCGGCGTACTCCGCCTTCAACCACTTATTCGTCACGATGTAGGCGAGGTAGCCACCGGGTCGGAGTACGCGAAGTCCCTGCTCGAAGAAGTAGACATACAGGTCGGCTGAGCCATGCGACGTTCGGTACCGCTCGACGAAATGCTGCTTGAATCTCGTGAGGTAGTCGCCGCGCACATATGGCGGGTTCCCGACCACGACGTCGAAGCCCCCCTGCGCGAATACTTCGGGGAACGATGCCGCCCAGTCGAACGCGCGTGCGTCGAGAGCGGTGTCGGCAACCACACTATTCCCAACGCGGATGTTGTGGTCCAGGTCCGCGAGCACCTTCCCGCGCTGCGCGGTCTTGACCCAAATCGAGAGCCGCGCGATCTCCACCGCCTCCTCGTTCAGGTCCACGCCGAACAGGTTCTGCTGCAGGATCGTGCGGTCTGGATCGAACAGTGACCAGTCGCCGCTCTGCCGCAGGTCGGCTAGTCGCTCCACCGCTTCCGCGTACGTTCCGTGGAGCTGGTCGAACGCCTCGATCAGAAATGCCCCGCTACCGCACGCGGGGTCGAGAACACGCACGCGCGCGAGCTCCTCGAGCCACGCCTCCCAGAACCGGACCAGCGCCTCGCGCTGCGGGGCGAACAACGCAGACAGATCGTAGACTGCGGGGTCGACGAGCGTCTTCGGCTGACTTCCCGTCGCCCGCCCATGGTGCTCCTGCCGCAGGCGCTCGAACCGCTCGGCGAGTACGGGGTCGAGTGCCTGCGAGACGAGGTAGCGGGTGATGGACTGCGGGGTGTAGAACGCGCCCTCTCGCTTCCGGCGTGAGGTCTGCCGGGTGGCCTCGCCGCCCTCCAGCTCCGCGCGCAATGCCTCCAGGTCCTCGATCGACTGCTCGAAGATGTGTCCGAGGATCTCGACATCCACGATCGGTGGGTCGTCCTCGTCCGGCTCGAGGGAGTCCTGGCTCGGCGCGCGGTAGTTGTACTCTCCGAGGCGCTTGAAGCGCTCGCAGACGGCATCAGGGACCGCAAGCCCGCTATCAAGCGGCGCGTGCGCCGCGAACAGACCGCCGTTGTAGCGCGGGATCCCGAGCGAGGTGCTCCCCTGGTCGATCGCGTGGAAGAGCCCTCTGAAGTTCTCCCAGATCGGCCGTGGATTGTACGGATCGCGGTGCTCGAATGCCGCCGCGAGCGAATCGCGTGGGAGCAGCCCACGGTCCTCCGCGAAGGCGATGAAGAGCACGCGGTCCAGGAGGCGCTGCGTGGCCGCAAGCACCTCGGCGGGCGGCACACCGGCATTGGCACCCGTGAGGCCGGCGAGCACGTCGCGGCGGACGCGGGCGTAGTCGGCGTAGTAACCCTGCGTGAGTGCCTCGCCGGCGCGCTCCGACGCGTCCAGCAGGTCGTACAGGTGGCAGCGCCCCACCGCAGGCACGACTCGCTCGGCGCCGAGCACGAAGACGAGACGCTTGAACTCGTGGTCGTCGTTCGCCAGGTCCGTGATGAGCCACCGCTCGTAGGTCCGCTGGTTCGCGCCCTTGTGGTACAGACGGAGTTCGCGCAGCGAGGTGACGACGATCCAGTCGCACGGCAGGTTGATCGCGTACCCGTACGCCTGTTCGACCGCGCTCACCTTACGGCCGGCGTGCGGCCGGTCGAGCGGGTCGAGCGGCCCCTTCCCCTCGACGGCGACCACTGGCCGGAACGCGTCCGCGCCGAAGTCGCCGAGCACGGCATCGGCGAACTTCCCACCCACTTCGACGAGCTTCTCCCGCTTGATCGTGTGGCGCTCGGCGGCGGCGAGGGTCGAGGGGCCGGTGTAGCCGAGCACGTCCTGAAAGACATCCGTGAGCCAGTCAGGGAGCAGTTCCGTCTCCTTGTAGGCGAGCCCCTCCGGCTTCGCGAAGAAGCCAGCCCACCGACGCAGCTTCTCGCGGGCGAGCGCGGCGCGTTCGGGCAGCACGAACTCCCTCACGCGGGGGCGGAGCACGTCCCGGCGGAAGAGCGGAGAGATGTCGACAGGCATTAGCGCAAGCGGAGTGAGTCAGGTATGGCGATGGCCACGTTCACCGCGGCTTCAGGGTCCTGCGCGGCGATCCTGCGCTCGTGAAGCGCGTCGAACGCGCGCGTCGCCGCTGCCTCGGAGAGGCCGAACCGAGTGCGATACTCTGATATGATACCCAACAACGTAGTGCTCGCCATTGGGGTCTGACCACTGTGGTAGCACGGCTATTCCACACCTTCCGCCGCAGGGGCCAGCTCCCGCTCCAGTTCCTCCACTGTTGGCAGACTACCCTTCAGTTCCTCCGGCAGCGCGGCAACAAGTTGCGCCTCCCAGTCCGCGACGCCTATCGGCTTGTGCACGTCGCGCAGTGCATATTCCGCGACGAGCCGGTCCTTGCCCTTGCACAGGAGCAACCCGATCGTCGGCCCGTCACCCGCCTGCCGCATCCGGTCGTCCACGACGGACAGATAGAAGTTGAGCTGCCCGGCGAACTCTGGCCGGAACGGCACCGCTTTCAGCTCGACAACCACGTAGCAGCGCAGCGTGAGGTGGTAGAACAGCAGGTCGACGTAGAAGTCCGAGTCGCCGACGTCCAGGTGCACCTGCCGCCCCACGAACGCGAAGCCCGCGCCGAGCTCCAGGAGAAAGCGCTCGACGTGCGCCACGAGGTCTCGCTCCAGCTCCCGCTCGCGCGCCGGCTCGTCGAGCGTGAGGAAATCGAAGAGGTACGGATCCTTGAGCGCCTGCTGGGCGAGGTCGGAGTCCGGCGGCGGAAGCGTCGTGGCGAAGTTGGTGACCGCGCGACCCTGCCGCTCATGCAGGCGCGTGGTGATCTGGAGGTCGAGCACGGCCCGGCTCCACCCGTGCTCGAGCGCCCGCTCGGCGTACCAGCCGCGTACGGCCGGGTCCTTCACCTTCTCGAGCAGGATGACGTGATGCGCCCACGGGAGCTGACTCCATGGGACCGGTGACGGGACCAGTGACTCGGACACGGACGAGAGCGGCGCGCCCGGCGCATTCGGCGTGAGCACGCCGGCCAATTGTGCCACGGCCGGTGGCACAATTGCGGGCGCCCCGGCGTCGACCTCGGGACTGCTGCCCAGGGAGCCCGGCGCCGGGCTCTCTGGGTAGGCAAGGTGCAACGCGCGCATCCGGTACAGGTTGCGGCGGGAGAACCCCTCCACGCCGGGGAACGCGGCCTGGAGGTCGGCGGCAAGCCGATCGAGCACCCCACCCCGCCTCTGCCTGCCGTCCGACGATGACGCGCCCGATGCGCCAGTAGAGCGCGAGCAGCTCGCGGTTCGCCGCTGCGGCGGCCCGGAGCCGCGAGACACGGATGTCCGCCTTGAGCTCTTCGAGCAGTTCCGCGTATCCGGCCGGGAGGATCTTGCTACCCGGCGCGACCGGGCCTACCGGCGGATCGCTGGCGCTGGGTGCGGCGGCATCCGCCACCCGGCGCGCGCGAGCGGCCCCGCGTGCTGGTTGCTTCGGCGTCATGTGTTAAGCGCCTCGTGCGATTCACCCGACTGCGGCAGGATGCTAACGAAGCCCTCGCGCGCGGCCAGTTCCGCGAATCGCCGGATTGCCAGCTCGACCACCGCGACCTGCGACTCCGCGAGCGGCGGCTCGTGTGCCGCCAACTCGCGAAGTAGCTGCCGCCCCTCAGCGCTCAGCCGGAAGCTGTGCGGTGATCCCGTACGGCCCGTCGCGTCGCGCGTCGCCAGCACCGAGCCAACTACCCCAGCGACCGAGCCGCGCCGCGCCAGGTGCCGGATCGCCAACTCGAGCACTGCGACTTGTGAGACACCCATGCCCTCGGCGAGCGCGCGCAGGAGCTGGCGCACGTCCCCGCTGAAGTCGAAGCTCTGCGCTTGGGCTTGATCCTTCTTTAACGGTGGCCGAGTTCTGGTCATGCGCGTAGAGTAGTGTAGAACGCGCTATGCGGCAAGGCGGCGCAAACTGCAAGGGCGAGAGAGGCATCTCGGCACCGCCCGGGATAGGATCGCCGCGTCGAACATGCCACCCTGCGCGGCGACTACGCCCCCCGCCCCGGACGCCTGGCTGGGCACCTCGCCCTGTTGGACGTGCTCGCCCTCGCGGGCTGCGCTACGTCGCCGAGCGGCGTCGGCGACCCGCTATGGCCCGGGGCCGCGGCTATAGAGGAGAGAGGTCAGGGCAGCCCGAGTTGCGCCGTCGCCCACCAGGACGCAGCCGAGCCCCGCGTCGGCGCCGGCCAATCTCCGAGCGCCAGTGCGACAGAGGATGCATCTGCCTCTTGCATGCTAGTGCATATTACACTATATTGTTAGACGCAAGGCCACGGCAATTCCGCCGGGCCAACCGAAGGAGTCAGACCGATGCGCGTTGACTCTCCCGCCGTCTACTCGACCCAGGCCGGATGCCCTGCTTCACAGCGCGACCGGCTCGCCACCATCGAGCAGCGGATCGTTGCCGAGGAAGGTCCGTCCAATGTCGGCGGTCAGTACTGCGCTAACGCCTCCGATGCCGAGCGCCAGCGCCGCACCGCGGCCGAGCGGGAAGTTCGTGAGACCGAGCGCCGCGCGCAGTGGCTCGCGCGCCAGCTCGCCGGCGTCACCGTGGCGAACGGACAGGAGCTCGTCCGTCTGGCCCTCGGCGTCACGGCCCGCGCGATGGGACTATCTGAGGACCAGCGGCTCACCCCCGAGCAGGTGGCGCAGGTCGTCGCCGCCGCCCGCGTGCTCTGGCATGCTGCGCAGGACCACGCGCAGGACGCTTCACCGGACAACGCGCAGCAGCGCACCGACTGGAGGGCCGTCTAATGGCCCACCCCATTACGTGGCGCGAGTGGGACGCCACACAGGCCGCACAGCCCCTCTTCGCCGCAGGCTTCGCGATCACGCCGCTCGGCCGGCAGGCGCTTCGCCAGGCGGAGGGCCGGCGCACCGCCCGGGCCGAGGCGCGCCCGGAGCCGCACGCCGCCGCCGCATGCATCATGGCCTGCATCTGGTGTCACAAGCCGATCCACCAGGGCGAGGCGTTCACGGTCATCGGCGGGGAGCCGATGCACGACGCGCCCTGCCGCCAGGAGTTTGACAAGATGACCGCTACCGTGGAGGGTCGCGACTCATGACGACGCCCGCCGCGGTCCCCACTACCGTCCCCGCTGCCGTCCCCGCTGCCGTCCCCGTGACTGCACTCGCGCACACGTCCCGCCGTCGCCACCGGGGCGGCGGGACTCCTCGCCTCGCGGGGCTCATGCTCGTGCGCGAGTCCGAGCCCGTCACCATCGCCTATCCGGCGGATCGCCGCCCGATGCGCTCCCCGCGCGATGTCTTCGCCGCGATGCGGGCCTACGGGGATCAGGAAGATGTCGAGGTGTTCTGGACGCTCTGCCTCGACTCGCAGCACCGGCTCCTGTTCGACGCGCCGGTGGCCGTGACGCGCGGCATCCTCAACAGCTCGCTCGTCCACCCGCGCGAAGTCTTCCGCGCGGCGATCGTCGCCAACGCTGCCGCGGTCATCCTCTGCCACAACCACCCGTCCGGCGATCCCACGCCGAGCGCGGACGACCGGCTCGTGACCGAGCAGCTCGTGGCGGCCGGGCGACTGCTGGATATCCCCGTGCATGACCACATCATTCTCGGCGCGGGGCGGTACACATCCTTTGCTGAAGCGGGGCTCTTGTGATGCGCCCCTTCCGTTTGGGGCGCATCGTCGCCACCCCCGCCGCCCTGGCCGCTATCGAGGCGGCCGGGGGACCGTCGGTGAGCGCCGCTCTGCTCCGCCGCCATCTCGCAGGCGATTGGGGCGACCTCGACACCGAGGATCTCGACGCGAACCACCGCGCGCTAAACGACGGAGCGCGGCTTCTGTCCGCATACGTGCTCCCGACAGGCGAGCGCGTATGGATCATCACCGAGGCCGACAGGAGCGCCACGACATTCCTTCTCCCAGCGGACTACTGACGGCCGCACGAGGGGTGGGGGATATCATCACGTGATGATATCCCCCACCCCTCGCACTCGGGCGGACCGAAGTTGCCGGCCTGTCCCGGTGCCGTTAACGTTGCGGCATGCTCGAGACCGAGGGGCTGGCATGACGGACGAGGCGCTATCGAGCAGCACCATGGTGCCGGCGGCGATCACCGCGCCCGAGGAGCGCGCTGCTTACGAGCGTGCCGCCCGGTGGGCTGGTATCCGTCAGCGCCAGGCAACGCACGACGGAACGACTGTCGTAGAAGCGTACTTCCTAGGGTACCTCGACGGCATGCGCGAGGACGCGGAAGGGGGTGCCGGCCGCGAGGACGCCGACGCTGTGGCAGCCATCGCGGTGGCCGATCAGCAGAGGGCCGAGGCGTCGACACGTGCGGCTATCGAGAGCCGCGCTCGCCTAGAAGGCTACGCCGACGGCCGGCGCTGGCGCGAGCGGGGGAAACTCGGCGGGCTCGTGCGGCTGGCGATCCTGCAGAGCGGGAAGAGCGCCCGCCGGTTTGCGACCGAGGACCTGGTGCGCGACCACGACAAGGTCCGCGCGTGGCAGACGTACAAGTCGAATGTGCCGGACGTCGTCGTCGACGAGTTGCTCCGACGCCTGAATACACTGCGCGCCGACCCAGAGTAGCCCGCCTAGCACAGCAAAACGCTACTGGCGGTCCAGCCCGAGGCGCTCGCGTTCGCGCTTGGGCAGGCAGTAACGGCGCGGGGCTGGATGGTGCGGCAGGCACCGGACACCGCGTATAGACTTACGATGACGGGATGGAAGCGCCTCGAAAAGTTGCCGGATTCGGAGGCAACGTGTCGACAGCACTCGGCCCCCTCCTGCCAGTCTTGATGCAGCTCACGAAGGGATAGTCCGTCAGATGGATCGGCACGGGGCCGGGCTGTCACACCGGCTCCCCCACCCCCCATTCTTCGGCCCGGCATCACTGATGAGTGTGGCTATACTCGTGTGAGCGCTCCTGCTCCCGGTCGGCCGCACGGGGCAGGTCGTGTTTCGTAGGGCTGTGCGTGGGCTCGACCTCGGCGAACCCGCGTGCCTCAGCGAGCATGCTGTCTACCCGCGTCTCCGGACCTGGGCCGGCGACCGGCTCGACGCAGGGGCCGACATTGCTACGGTGCCGCAGCTGATCCGCCACGCGAGCCTCGTGACAACGACGAAGTACGACCGGCGCGGAGAGGGTGCGAAGCGTGATGCCGCCGACCTCCTGCATTTCCCACATGCACACTTCTGGAGCTCGTGCCCGAAGCCGGAGGATACGTCCGACTCAACCAATGGGAAGTGGACCAAGTGGCCCGAAACTTCCCGGCCACCGCAGCTGCTCCCTCGACGGGAGATGGCCCTGGAGACATAATCCCTGGCAGATGATTACCACTGACGCTTTCCCCAGCGAGCACGCCCTAGTCGAGTCGTTCGTGACGCACCTCCGCGAGGCCGATAACCCGTGGGGGCCGCTTGACGTCGGCCTTGAATTCTTCTATCACCGTGGCCGCACCGACGTCGTCGCGTGCACTGCAGAGGGCGATGTCGTCGCTTTCGAGGCTAAACTGACCCGCTGGCGAGAGGCGCTTCAACAGGCGTACCGGAATACCTGCTTCGCCCACCGATCGTACGTGCTGCTCCCGCGCGCTGCAGCCCGCATTGCCTGCCAGTACGAAACCGAGTTCGTGCGCCGCCGTGTCGGCCTCTGCTATATTTCGGATGACCAGCTGATCGTTGCCTTCCATCCCCCCCGGACGGAGCCGATTCAGCCTTGGCTGTCGGCCGAAGCCGTGCGCTGCGTCACGAGCGAACCTCCTACTCCAGCTTCGTAGGGCCGTCCCACCGGGCGAGACCCTGCCGAGATGACTGTGGAGGGTGTCAGACTCCTATCGACCCTCCACAATGACTACCCCTCCCCTTGCGGCGAATCTTGAGTCCGTGGCCCGCGCCATCTGTGCGGCCCGCGGGCTCACTTTCGTGCGCTACGTCGGTGCTGGTGCCTTTAAGCAGACGTTCGAGGTTGACCAGGGCGGCGCGTCGTACGCATTGAAGGTCTACAACACGCGCAACAGCCCGGAACGCGCCGCACGCGAGATCGAAGCGATGACGCGGTGCACGCACGCCCACATCGGGTGCCTGGCCGCCATCGACGAGTACGAGGATGCCTCGGGACGCTTCGCGTTCTCGCTGGAAGAGTACCTCGGGGGAGGCACGCTGTCCGCGCGCCTGCTGGTCGAGCTGATGAGGCCGACCGAGGTTCACACGTTTGGCACGGCGCTCATCGACGCCGTGGCCCACATCGCGTGCCTGGACCTGGTGCACCGAGATCTCAAGCCCGACAACATCATGTTCCGCGCGGATGGAGTGACCCCAGTGGTGGTGGACTTCGGACTGGTGCGTGATCTGAATGCCCGCTCGCTTACGCAGACGCATGTCATGCAGGGGCCGGGCACACCGCTGTTCGCACCGCCCGAGCAGCTGCTGAACGCTAAGGGCATGATCGACTGGCGTGCCGACCAGTTCTCCCTCGGGGTTGTGCTGTCCTACTGCGCCTTCGGCAAACATCCCTATCAGGCTGAGGGTGACGGGCCGCTGGAGATCGTCACGCGCGTGGTAGAGCGTGCGGACCCGGTGCCGGCATTCACCGAAGCCGCTACGGCGGCCGGGCTGCAGGCGCTGGTAAGGATGGTCGCGCCGTGGCCGGTCCAGCGCTTCCGCACTCCGGAGGCTCTGGCCCGCACCTGGGCCGAACAGCACCCGGCTGACCACGCCGCCTCGGGCGCGGCGTCGGGAGGGGTCTGATGCCGGCGTATCACCAGATGGGCCATGACTCGGAGAATCTGCTGCTGGAGCCCGGCTTGGCAGCGTTCCGAGGCATGATCGTAAGCCCCGTGAACTACTCCGAGCCCGACATGAACGCCCAGATCGCGGCCGTTCGCGCGGATGATGGAAAGGCCGATTTCGACGTCGTGTTTGACCCGCAGCTCTACTCACCTCGCACGGAACGGGGGTGTCTGCGTGACTGGTCGTACTTCCCGAGCGACGTCGACACCGCCGACCGTAGCGCGGACGTGTGGTGGCAGACCCTCGTCGCGGCTATCGCCCCCGCGGTGGGCGGTCTCCCAGTGAACGCGATCTGTTCGCCGGCCGAGGTGCCCCGTGCCTATCCCGACGCGTACTTCGCGCAGACGATCCGCGTCGGCAACATGCTCGCCGACGCCGTTCGCGGCACTGGCATCCGACCGCTCCAGACGGCGATAGTCGGGCTGGCCGAGCTCACGACGCCGCGGCGTGCCCTCGCCGTGGCATCAGCGATCTCCGCCACGAAGTGTGAGGGCGTCTACCTGGTGTTCGTCGGATCGACCGAACCGCGACGCGAGCTAGCGCACGTAGAGGAGTTGAAGGGCGCCATGCGCCTCATTCACGCGCTGAGCCGCGAGGCCGAGTTGCCCGTGCTGGTCGGTTTCACCTCAACGGACGCCGTGCTGTGGAAAGCCGCGGGTGCCTCATCCGTCGCAACGGGTAAGTTCTTCAACCTGCGACGGTTTACGCTTTCCCGTTTTGAGGAGCCAGGCGGGGGAGGCGGCCAGCTGCCCTACTGGGTTGAGGAGGCGCTACTCGCCTTTCTGCGCGAGTCCGATATCACCCGCGTACAGGGCCGGAGCATGCTCAGCCCAGTGCATGACTCAAACCCATACTCGCAGCGTGTCCTCAAGCAGCTCGCTGAGCAGCCGGGGAAGGCTTGGGTAGCGCAAGGCTGGCGACAGTTCATGCATTGGTTTGCTGACGTCGAAGGTCGCATCGAGAATGGGACGGTGGACGTCCGGAGGATGTTACGCGAGTCCGAAGTCAACTGGCGCGATCTCGAGGATGCCGACGTCCTGATGGAAGAGCAGCGCAACGATGGCATGTGGCTCCGCGCGTGGCGCCGAGCTCTTGCGGAGTACATGCAGCACTAAGAGGGGCGTCACAACCGCCGGGCTTAGCTCAAGCCAAGCCGGCGCGGTCGGGGTGCTCGTGCTGTACCGCGGGTGCCCACCGAGTACGGCATCAGGATCGTTTCACTGCGCGATCATGGCCCATGCCAGCCCCCAGCACAGGACCCGGACCTAAGTGGCGTCCACCTGCTACGGCAGGTGGCCGCTCAACCAGCCACTCGAGACGGTCAAGGCACCGTCCGTCTCTGTGGCCCTGAAGCGACGTGACGCCGGTGGCCACTGATATCGGTGTCCTACGGCAGTGAGAACGACAGATCGCACGGCACGACGTATTGCGTCGTCCAAATCGGCATCACGAGCGAGACCAATCCGGAGGTGCCGATCGGCCCAAAGTAGCGCGAATCCCAGGACCCGGACGAGAAGGGCGACCACAGCCACACTTGGCCCGCGCGCAGTACGTAGGTATCGAACGGCACGTGCGCGAGCGGGCGGCGGCGCGAATCGCGCGCAAGCGGGCGCGTGTTTGGAATCGCACGCCCGTTGAGCACGACGCCGGCCGCTCCGTAGCGGATCGTGTCACCCGCCACCCCGAGCACGATCTTGCCAAGCGGTTCCGTCCCGGCAGCACACGACCCCGCCGCTAGGTAGCCGAGCGCGCGGCCGGCGGCAGCCGTGGCGGGCGGCAGACACCACATACCAATAGTGCCACGATCCGGTGTCCCGTCGATGGTGCGATAGAGGCCCATCGGGAGACTTGGCGTATGCTGGATGCGGAGCCCGGCGCCGTGCACGGCCACGACGATCGCCGCGAAGAGCGCAAGCACGAGCCCCAGGCGGAGGAGGTTTGCTCCTCGGCTCGGTAGTGCATCGGCCGATGTGCCTCGCTCGACAGGCTTGCTCCTAACGGCACGCACAGCATACCTCACAACGAGAGAAGCAGACCGAACAGCCATGCCGCTCAGAGCGTGACACGCGCCGGAACGGTAGCGACCGCGGGCTGGCCCGCCGACGTGCTCGCAGCGTACACGGAGCCATAGAGCGGATTTTCGGAGGCGAGGCCGGCAAACTCCGGGTCCATCAGGTAGTTGAGCTTCCGCGCCCGAATCGGGCTCCTACCGCGCACGAGCAGAAGCTGTTGATCAGCAGGCAGACGCATCACCTCGTCAGCCGTGAGCAGCCGCCGCCCCTTCTCCGACACCGTCTGCGCCGCCGACTGGTTCCGCGCCGAGTTCCGACCGTGCGAGATCCCGGCCGATAAGTTCTCGCTCTCGACGTGGATCGTCGCGTCGCCGATCCGCTCCGACAGGTGCTTGGCTGTGAACAGGTCGTTCGTGCCGAACGCCTGGAGCACCTGAGCGCTCCCCTCGAACGTCTCCCAGCGGTCGCGGTAGTGCGCCTTGAGCTGCGAGAGATCCTGCAGGATGAGCCAGAACGTCACGCCGAACCCGCCGACGAGCGAGATCGCGTCCTCCACCGGCCCCATGCGCCCGAGGTTCGCGAACTCGTCGAGCAGGAAGAGCACGCGATGCCGGGGTGGCGTGCGCGTGCGCGTCATCGCCAGGAGCCCGCACCCGATCATCAGCCGGAGCCAGCGCCGGTACGTGCTCAGCCGCTCGGCGGGCAGCACGAGGAATAAACTCACAAGCTCCGTCTTGAGCCGATCGAGCGAGAGCGCCGACCCCGCACGTCCCGAGGACGAGAGCACGGCCACCATGCGCGGTGAGTCGAGGAAGTGGGTATGCGACTGCGCGGTGGAGATGACGCCCGATTGCTCCTTGCCCGCCTTCTGTAGATGCCGGGTGGCCGCGCGCGCGATCAGCTCGCCCGCTGGCGTCCGGTCGCGCGCGCACGCCTGCATCTGCTCGAGGACGTCCCTGAACTCGGCCGGCGGCAGCGTGAGGAGCCGGCGCACCTGCGGCAGCGTGCGGGTGCCGGCGGCGGCATGCTCCTTGACCGCGACGTACAGGATGAACCCGGCGATCAGTGCGCGCGCCTCGTTGTCCCAGAACCCGGCCTCACCGCCGCCTCCGGTGAAGTCGGCGACGATGAGCATGTCGGCCAGAAGCATCGCGTCGTCCGACACGTCCGGGCCGGCGGGGTCGATCATGTCGAGCGGATTGAAGCCGAGACGGGGCGCGTCCGTAATCTCGAACGGATCTAGCGCGATCACCTCCTGCCCGAGCGCCTGGCGCTGGGCTCGCGTTACGGCGTAGTTCTCCCCCTTGGGGTCGGTGACCAGCACCGACCCGGGGTAGGTGAGCAGGTTCGGGATCACCGCGCCCACGCCCTTTCCGCTCCGCGTGGGCGCGACGGTCAGCAGATGGCCCTCGTCGGCGAACCGGAGGACCGATGGTACTGAGCGTGCGATCCGCCGGGCCGCACGGGCGGGCACCGGCGCCATGCCGGCGAGCGGACGCCCGATCGCCACCCCGGTGCCGCCGAGCACGGGGCCGAGCAGGTCGGCGCCATCGTCCCAGGCGGCCGACCCGTGCGAGGTCGAGGGCGCACGCCGTGCGCGCGAGGGTCGTGCGGCGAACGTCATGGCAAGCGCGACGAGGAGCGCGCCCATCATCACGACCAGCCCACTGTGCGTGACCGGTGCGACCCCCGCGACCGTCTGGTAGCGGACCGCCCACAACACACCCCGGTAGGGCGCGTAGACGGGCCCCAGGCTCACCACGGTCGAGCCGATCGCGGCGGCCAGACAGGCGACGGCTACGGCCGGGCCGAAGCGCTGCGCTCGCCCGCGCAGCATCGTGACGAGCGCGGCCCCAGCGAGGAGGACGGCGCCCGCGCGCCACCACCGCACCACTTCTGGCGGCGGCGCGTATGCCCAGGGCCCGAGGTTCCGCTGGTAGCCGAGCCGGAACGCGATGACCTGGGTCCCGCACCACGCCGCGAACACCACACATGCGAGCAGCAGCACCACCGTCGGCTTGCTGGACGGCAGCGCGGCGCTCGGCCGCCGCGGCGACACGGCCGCAGGTGCCCCCGGTAGCTCACGGCGCGGCGTCATGGGGGTGCCTCACGAGCGCCTCACCGCGAGCCCGCGCCCACGGCGTACGGGCCGGGGAACGTCAGGTCCACGTTCAGGAACACGTTCACGGGCGTGCCCTGCGGGACGCGGATCGTCGGCTGGACGTTGAGGTCGCGCTGTAGGAGCTGCGTCGCCACCTGAGCGAGCTCCTGCCCGACGGCGCCGGCCGCGACCTGGCCGGCCGAGGGTGCCGCGAACGCGCCTCCCTGCCGTGGCTGCGAGAGCTGCAGGCCCGCACTAACGAGCGAGAGCAGCCCGGCCGTGCCGAACGCCCGGCGCGCATGACGGTCCACATCCCCACCCACTCCGCGCGCCCCGCGCTCGTCGGCGCCAGGCAATCCGGGCAGGGTGATACTCCGTCCGTCCGGCAGGAGCACGCGCGTCCAGGCGATCAGCATGCGGCTCTGGCCCGCGTTCACACGATCGCCATAGGCGCAGAGCAGCTTCGCACCCTTTGGGATGAGGATCGTGCGCTGCGTCGGCGTGTCGTAGACGTCGCGCGTGATCTGCGCCAGACACTCACCCGGCAGCTCCGAGTTGATCTCGGTGAGCAGGACCGCCGGCACCACCGTGCCAGCCTGCACCGCGAACGGTCCGGGCGACGGTTCCACGGACGTGCGGATCGTGTGCGCGGTCGGTTGCGCCGCCTCGGCCATGAGCGCGTCCCGTGTCTCGCGTCTGCCAACCGCACCGCCGGGCGCACCAGGCATCTGCGGCCCCTCGGGCATCGCGAGCCCGTAGCTCTCGCCGCCTGATGTAGCACCAGGATCGCCACTTCCCTGCCCTGCCCCTCGTATGTCCGCTGTCCCACGCTCGGCCGACGCGACGAGCGGGGCCTCCAACGCCGCCTCGTAGGCCGCCCGCCGACGCTCGGCGGCCGTCGGCGGGCGGTGAGCAGGAATCCCCGCGCTTACCGCCAGCACCGGCTGGCCTTCGTCGTAGGCGCCATAGAAACCCTGACCGTAGGGTGAGCGATCGGCCTCTGCGTCCATCCCGCGCAGTCGCTCGGCGAGGGCGGCGGTATCTATCGGTGCGACATCCGGCATGCCGGCGTTCGCCAGCGGGGTATCACCGAACGCGGGATCGGCGATCCGTGGGCGTGGCCGCCGGTCGAGGTAGGTGGCCGGCGGCACTTCGGGCGCACGCGCCGATCCTGCCGGTCCGGTCGAGCGCGTCGGCGAGACCAGCACGACGGCCGCGATCACGAACACGCCCATGACGACGGCCACGATCGTCAGCGCGTTCCGGTTGAATCGTGGCGGCTTTGGCGGTGCCGGTCGCACCACCGGGCCAGTGGTTCCGGCGGGCTCGCCGGGCGGCAACGGACCGGTCATGATCAGTGCCCTCCCGCCGGCAGGTGCACCTTCCCCCAGGCGCGGTTCTCGATTTCGAGCGTCTGTTCGTACTTGCCGCCGCCGAGGACGAGCAGGCCGCGACGGAAGGTGCGATCCGTCACGTAGAGGTCGTCGCGCACCGTGTAGTTGACCAGCGTGCGCGTGCCGTCGTCTTCGAGCGCGTAGAGCACCGGCGCTGCCTCATGGCGCGCGGACTCGGGCACGCGGATGTAGACGTGCGCGCCGTCGTCGAATACCTCGGCGGGTTTCCAGGGGAACTTCGGCTTGCGGGGCAGCTTGTAGTCCCGGTTCACCCTCACGAGCCGGAGGTCCACCGTGTCCGCCGTTTTTGCCTCTGCCGTCAGGGCCGCCGGCGCCGCCGCACCGGCGCCGCGCGCCGAGTCGTCGGGGTAGTAGAAGCGGAGCTGTCGCACCGACAGGCCTGGCGGGTTGGTCGTGCCCGCCTTGCACGGTGGTGAGTCGAGCGTGATGTCGTACACTCGCCGGTCCGTGGGTATGACCAGGTTCGTAGTCAGGTCGCAGTCCTTCGGCTTCACTATTACCAGCGGTACCGTGCCGCCAGGACCAGACTTCGACGTGAAGCGCGCCCAGCGCACCGGGTCAGCGAGGGCAACGGAATCCGTGATCGTCTCGCCGAGTTCGAGTTCGATAGTGCAGGCACGGAGTGCTGTACAGACAAGGGTCGGTACCGCTCGCCCGTACGGGAACACTGTCACGGGCCCAACCGTGACGGGCACCGCGCTGCCTGTCTCTCTATAGAGCTGCACCGCGCGTTCGACGGCCTCGCTGACGGTACGCGCCGATGACAGTGATGTGGCGCTCGGAGGCTCCCTTGCCGGAGTCATCTCCGGCCGCGTCACCAACGAAGCCGGGACAACGTCGCTCACGCCACCCTTCGGATTGCCTTGCGCGCCGAGTTGGCACAGGGGCACGATGAGTGTTGCGGCAACTATGAGAACCACGCGTGCTACTTCCTCGGCGCGCTTCTGAGGGCGCCGGCGCCAGTGCGCAGGTCGTGGGCGCCCCTGCTTGGGGATGCTGGGAGTGACCCGCTGGGGCAGTTCGATGGCAATCATCGTGGTTACTCCTGCTGCGAAGGAATAGCTGTTGCCGACGTGCTGGGACCATACGACCCTGCTGATACATCGGGCGCTACTCGCGTGCGCCCGGTTGCGAGCCGGGTCCAGTTGATCGACGTGATGAAGAGACCCAGCGGGTTCACCGCCATGCGCGCGTCGGCCCTCACCGGAGGCACGATTCGCGTACTCAGGTAGCCTTCCCACGCCGACGTCGTGGAGAGGCCGCTAGCCGAGCCACCGGCCTGAGGGATCGCCGTTTCCGTCCACGTCACCTTCCAGGTCTCCCGTCCGGCAGGCGCGCCGGGAACGGGCAGGACGCTCGTGACGTCGATCAGCCGCGTCATGTCAGCCGCCAGAAGCCGCGGGTCGTTCTCGGGGTCCGCGAAGTACTCGTTCAGGAAGCCCGCTGCGTTCCGGTCCACGAAGGCGTAGGCTCGCGTGACCATATCCGCCTGCACCGCCGGATCCGCGGTAACCGTGCGGAGATCGCGGATGAATGCCGTCAGGTCCCGCACCACCACCCGTCGGTCTGTCGCCTTCATCGGTTCGGCCGGGCCGAAGGACTGAGCCTCACCGAGTCGATCCACCTCCACCACATAGGGCGTTATCCGCGACTGCGTGGCGGCCGTCACCAGCCCGACGCTCTCTATGGCCGCGATTGTCAGCGCAGCATAGGCGACGAGCTGCCAGTTGCGCTTACCGCGGGCAAGATCGCCGAACATCGCCTGGAATTCGGCGCGCCCCTTCACGTGTGGGCTGAGCTGCGCGGCAACGTAGCCGTTCTCCTTTTCATCTGGCGCGCCGGTACCGTTGGTCGAGGGCAGTGAGCCCGATGGCTTCGACCGGGACAGGGAGAAGAAGCGATTCATGTCTTCCTCATGGCAATCCTCACTGACAACGAGAGGGATGAGCTAGAACGGTGCTGGGGGAGACCGGAACGACGGGCGTGCTGGTGGAAGAGCCGTGGCTACAGGTTGCGCAGCGCGTTCGAGAGCCCGAAGCTCGCCGACCCCGAGATGCGCGACGCCATGTTCAGCGGGATGCGAGTGGTGAGCACGGCGAAGATCACCGATATCGCCAACAGCTCTCCCATCTGCGTCGGCTCCATGGCCGGCGGCATGCTCGCGAGTTGTGTCTCGATCGTCGACACGCCGATGCCGAGCAGCAGGTAGAGCACGAAGAGACGCGTACCGATGTAGAAGAGGAACGCCAGGTAGTTCTCCGCGAACTGCGCCGTCATCCGGCTGCCGCCGAAACCGAGGAAGAGCACGCCGCCAGCGAGGGCGACGTAGGCTTCGACCCAGGTGAGCACGACCATGACCGCGACGACGATGAATGAGCCGGTGATGACGATGCGCGAGCAGAGAGCCCAGAGCGATGTCTCCAGCGCCGAGAGAGTGATGGGCAGGCCGCTCGTATCGATCTTCCCCCAGGCCAGGCTGAGTCCCAGGTCCACGATGCCGGATGGGCCGACCGGGCTGACACCCGCCACCTGTCCAGCGCTGGCCAGACCATTCACGATCGGCGCCAACCAGTAGCCGGCGCTCGTGATGAGCATCAGGACAGCCGAGAGCAGGATGAACTTGAGCAGGAACTTGGAGGCGACCTCGTCGAGCGAGTCGCGTCGGAGGGTGTAGATGATGCCGCTGACGGCGAGCTCGATTCCGGCGAGGAGGACGAACAGCCTGCGGGCGATCGCCGAGATCGGGCCGAGCCATGTCCTGATGTTCGAGCGATAGGCATCCTGGGCATCGTCCAGCACAGTCCGCTGGGCGTGCGCATGACCGCTGACGATGCAGAGCATCACGATCACGAGGACGCAGACACCGAGCATTGCATTCACTCTGGCCTCTGGCTCCCGCCCATGTGCATGGCCAACGGGATGCTCCCCCTTACCCGTCACCTGCTTCCGCACGGGACGAGACCTGCTCGGCGGTCGCGAGATCCGCCCGCGCGACAGCTTCACGGGACGAACCTGTTGGAGTCCACGCTCATGCTCCGTCCCCGCCGGACGCCTTTCCGTATGGCGGCGGTGGCAAAGTCGGCGGTCCTGACGTGCCCACAGTTGGGGTGTGCCGAGAGTTCCTTGGCGCGCCCCGGCGCCCAGAGCGCCGAGCAGTAGGTGTAGGCGCTATCCCACACGGCGCTGCCCGAACGCGCCTGATCCACCCAGTAGTCGTGCGCGTACCGCGTCGTCGGTGCGTTGACAGTGAGCGCCCTGATGGGATCGTTGCCGTTCGCGACTGCCACATCGGATGGGCGGCAGGATGAGAGCACTGCCGCCAACGTGAGGAGGACAAGGCGCGACGTTGACGGTGCTCCCGCGATCCAGGGCATCCGTGCCGTCCATGAATGGATGCTCACGGCACGAACCCCAACGCTCGCACACTCATGTCCCGGGACCTGATCGGCTGCGCGGCCGCTGCCCTGCGAAACTCGGCCTGGGCTGCCACTGCCTGCAGGTCGCGGTTGACCTGAGCCGCCATGTAGACGTTCTGCGCATTTGCCGCAGCCGCGAGCTGCTGACGGAGCAGTGTCAGCTCCTGGGCAGCATGGATCTCGATGGTGCTGTTCAACTCCGCTGCCTGCTGCGCGCTGGTTATAGTGCCAACCTGGCGCTTGATCGCATCGAGGTTGGAGTTGCTGGTCGCGAACTGTGCCGCAGTCGCGTTCGCCGCTGCGAGAGTCGCGCGTATGGTGGCCAGCGCACGCTCGTTCTGGCGTCTTATGTCGCCGGCCATCGTACCGGTGAGAGTCGGAGTGAGTGATGCTCCGGGGAACGTCCGGTCGAACTCGGCTGCGATGCTGGCAAGGCTGTAGGAGAGCGCAATCCCGGTTCGTGTCAGGTCGTCGATGGTCGCCATCGTCGTGCTTATAGTCCGGAAGTTCGGACTTCCCAGCTTCCGCATGTTCTCGAGCTGGTAGCGGAGCTGGTCACGCTGCATCGCCACCTGCTGGATCAGTTGCCGGTAGTTCATCACGTGCCGCGCAAGATTGCTCGCGTCGAACACTGCCCACTGGGCGGCGGCGGGCGCGGGACTGAGGACCATTGCGACGGCTGCGCCGACGACCAGCACTGCGCGCCCGGCGAGGGTGCCGGCGAGAGGCGAACCTGTTGGCTCCCGGACAACGATCGGGTGCCCGCGACCCGCGCTCTGATCGCGCCGTGGAGCGACCCAGGGGGTCCTGTCAGGTATGCGAGGCCTGGGCGTGCACATGAGCTTCCTCCTCCCGCCGTTCCGACCTGGCTTGCACCGGAACGGCCTGTAAGGTGTGAGACTCCCTGCCCGACCGATCGGCGCGGCAGAACACCTGATCGTCGGCGACAGCAGCGGGCCCTGGCAGAGCGCGATCCCGCTGGCTGGTGACAGCGCGCAATGACATCACTTCCGGAGGTACGGACACCTTCAGCCGGTCGAGCCAGACCCTGGGCCAGTGCTCGCCGTACTGATCGGCGAGTGCGGCGACAATCGGTCGCATGGCGTCGATGGTCAGCCCTTCAGGCGTGCTCAGGAACGAGAGTGCGACGGGCCCCAGGTCGAGCTGCACCATGCGGCTGCCGATGGGCGACTTGACGTAGTAGTCTCGCTTGGGAATCGCGCCCGCTATGAGTCCTATCTCGCGATCGTTGCAGCCGATTTCCTGATAGAGCGTCGCATTGGCCGAACTCACGGCGTCCGCGTTCGGAAGCAGGATTCGCGTCAGGCAGCTCTCTATGATCACCTGCTTGGCCGGCACCTGGTCGAGCTGTGCCAGGGTATGCGCGACGAGCATCACCGCCGCATTCTGCTTGCGGAGTGTCAGGAGCCACTGCTTGAGACGGTCGGCAAATACGGTCCGCATCAGTGCGCCCCACATCTCCTCGATCACGATGAGGGTCGGACGTCCGGCCTCGAGCTGTCGTTCCACTCGGCGGAACAGGTAGAGCAGCGTCGGGACGAGGATCTTATCGTCCAGATCGTAGAGCGCTCTCAACTCGAACACCTGATATCGCCTCGTGCCGTCACCCTCGTCCAGCGCATCACTGTTCGCGTCGAGGAGCCGGCCGTATGCACCGCCGACGGTATACGGTTGCAGGGCTTCCTTGAGATCGAAGTCCTGCACCTGCACCGTAAGCTCGGTGAGGGTGCGGTGCTCGCGCGGCTCCGCGGCGAGCAACCTGACTGCCCGGTCGAGCGCCACTCGTCGCGCCGGGGTGACCTCCAGTCCCTGCAACTCGAGCAACATCTCCAGCCAGCCGGTCGCCCACGCTCTCTCCTCCGCTCTGTTCACGTCAGCCAGTGGCTGGAAGGCGAGCGCGTCTATTTGAGTGATGTGGCACGAGCCATTGTTGCCCACCTCCCCGTCGTTCGCACCGCCACCGCCACCTATGTCGTAGTGCTGTCCTCCGGCAGCCTCGCAGAGCAGCCAGTGCGAGTAGCCAACGTCGAACACGAACGTCTGCGCCCCCTCGTAGCGCTGCCACTGGGCGACAGTGAGGTTGACGAATGTCGACTTGCCTGCTCCCGGCGCTCCTACGAGCAGAGTATGCCCCAGGTCGGCGACATGCAGGTTGAGCCTGAACGGCGTCGAGCCGCCGGTCGCGACGTGCATCAGCGGCGGGCTCTCCGGCGGGAAGAACGGCGACGGATTGTACGCCAGGCCGGGCCATACTCCCGTCAGCGGCCAGAGTGCCGCGATGTTCCGACTATGCATGAGCGGACGCCGCAGGTTCGGGTAGCCGTGTCCCGGGAGCGTGCCGAAGAAGGCGTCGACGGCGTTCACCGTCTCCACCCGCGCGGTGAACCCATTGTCGTTGAGCGCAGACAGCACGGCCGCCGCTGCTGCATCGGCTCGGCGCGGATCCTCGTCGTGGACGACGACGGTCTGCGTCACGTAGCCGAAGCGCACGGCGCCCGACGAGTTCTCGGCTGCAGCATCGGCGGCATCTCGCGTCATCTGAGTGCTGTCCTGGTCGTGGAAGAGCTCGTCGGTTTCCTGCTGCCTGGCCGACCTGTCGCCCTTGCTCGTCATCTCGCTCAGGAAGCTGCCGGCGCCCTTCCGCCCCATGAACCACTGCCGCTGGTGCCGACGGATCATCTTCGCCGCGGTGAGCTGGCCCACCGGTATGAAACGGTTGGACCACCGGTACGGAAACGGGAGGGAACTGAGTACGTCGAGCTGTCCGACCTGGGCACTGGCCGGATAGCCAGTGATCGCGACCAGACGCAGATGCAGGGCGCCCACCCTCGGCGCGAACCCTCCGACAAACTCCTGGCTCGCCAGTACCGCGTTCAGGTAAGCGCCGTGTTCCGGTGCGCGAACGGGATGAGGGAGACCGGTGAGGCAGTGGTGCAGATGTCTCACCAGCCCATCCGAATCGAGACGCCGGACCCAGAGCCGAGCACTGAGTCGCTGCTCGAGTTGATGGAGCGCGGCGCGGAAGCCGGAGAGCACCAGCGCCCAGTCCACGCCGGCAGGCTCACCCTGTACGAATACTCCTGCGGCCCTGGAGTAGACGTCTCTGGGCGGCAGGTAGGTGACGGTGATCGTCTGATCACTCACGAACTGCGGGCGCCCACTCCTCGCGAAGCTCCTGAAAGCAGCCCGTCGCTCGGCGTCGATCCATGCCGTCGCCAGGTCGGGGAAGTGACTGCCCGCGTAAGCTCTCGCTGCCGTCCGGACCGAGTCGACGTGGAACATCCAGCCGTCGCCGTAGGGCAACAGCGCGTCATTGACGTGCGCACCAAGCGCGTCGAGTTCCGCTGCCGTGGCACTTCCCAGGTCTGGCCCCCGATAGCGGAATCCCGCCATCAACGCGCCATCCTTCTCCAGCACCACGCCGTCATCCACCATGAAGGCCCACTGGAGCTCGTCGGCCAGCCCCGCCGGCTCCGTCCGGTGCTCGCTCGACCGAGCGATGATCGCGGCAGCGCCCGCTCCAGCGGCGGCGCCCATGAGCATCGAGAGCGGCTCCATCGTCTCCTCTCTTCGGCTCCTACCGCGCGGGAGGGATGGAGGCACGCGGCTTACGACTCGACATCCCCAGCCCCGCGTGCGTCGTATAGAAGTCGCCATACGCTCTTGCCCGGATGAACACCTCCGTCGCCTGCGGATCCCTGGCCGTCGCCCAGACCATCGTCGGATGCACCAGCAGCATTACCAGCGCGATGAGTCCGGCGGTGGCGAACGACAGCCCGACCCCGAACAGAAGCGCCGCACAGAGGGTGCCCTCGATGGCGATCACGGTCCGTTCCACGCCCATGTAAAGCCGCGTGCGCGTGAGTGAAGCGTGAATGGGATGGGGCACCGGCCGGGCCGCCGACTGCGAGGGCGAGAGCGCCGCGCGGGCGCCCGTAACGGCCAGGCCACTACCCGATCCACGCTCGATGCTGGCGGTCATACTACAGCTCCAGCGAAGCCGAGCGATGCCATCAGCGCTGCCGCGCCGAGAGCAATCGCTCCTCCAAAGGCGATCTGTCCGAGCCGCTTGAGACCCTCCTCATTCCGGGTGAAGGCCCACATGAGACCGGAGGCGACGACAGCCAGCGTCACGAGCACACGCGCCGTTGGCCCGGCCAGGTTGTCGAGCAGGGCCGTCAGCGGCCCGTCCCACGGCATCGGCGCGCCGCCACCCGCGGCATGGGCTGCCGGCGCGAGCGTCAGCGTTAGGATCGCCGCCAGCATTGCCGCATGCACGACGCGGCGCACGATGGATGGAGACTCGGGAGAGGCCGTGGCGTCGGACGTCTCTCCCAGGATCGCAAGGCTCAGGTGAGTATCCATGATCCGTTCTCCGTGCAGCGTTTGAGGGAATACCGGCCGTCATCGGCGAGGCCGGTCACGCGCACCAGGTCGGTTACCCGGCGCCGACCGCTGTCCCCCTGAAGGAGGACGACGAGGTGGATTGCTTCCGCGATCAGGTGACGTTGCGAGGGCACGTTGGCGCGCTGCGCAAGACGGTCTATGCGGTCCAGCGCACCCAGGGCGGAGTTGGCGTGGAGCGTCGCGCAGCCGCCGGGATGACCAGTGGCCCAGGCGTCGAGCAGGTCGAGCGCCGAGGCGTCCCTGACCTCGCCGACGACAATCCGGTTGGGACTCGTGCGCAGGGTGTGCTTCACGAGGTCGACCAGTGGGAGGCCGGGTCCGCTGCGAAGCGCGAGGTGGTCTTCGGCGGCGCACTGGAGCTCCACCGTGTCCTCCAGGATCACCACGCGCTCTCCCGGACAGACTTCAGCCATCTCGCGGATGACGGCGTTGGCGAAGGTCGACTTCCCGGTGTTCGTCCCGCCGACAACGAGGATGTTGTGGTGCTCGGCCACTGCCTCATGAACGGCACCGCGCCAAGCCGGCCGGAGAAGCCCGCGCTCCACGTAGTCGTCTAGCGGGTACACGACCGCCGGTGGTTTCCGAATGTTGAAGCAGGGACCGGCGGCAATGGGAGGCACAAAGCCCTGCAGCCTCGCGCCGCGGAAGACGTCGATCGGGAGCTCGGCCTGGATGCGCGGATTGGCCGCTTCCAGCCGCACACCCTGGTGCGAGGCGACGGCGTTCAGGAACATGGTGATCCGGTCGGGCGGGAGAACCAGCCCGGAGTCCACCCTGCCGGACGACCGGGTATCGAAGCGCACTCGGCAGTCCTGCGGGTTGAGGTAGACCTCCGTCACGTCAGCGTCAGCGAACGCCGCGGTGACATCCGGCCCGAGAAAGCGCGCCAGACGCTCGGCGTTGCCGTCGATGGAGCTGTCCGAACTGACGGAGCGCTGACGCCGATCCCCCGATCGCCTCTCTGCGTCAGCGTTGGCGCTGACGGTCCGCACTGGAGCTGTCACTTTCCGGGCCTGGCTGCATGGTGGCCATTTTCGTCCCGTTTTCCAGATATCTACATATCAACAACGGTAACGCTGGCGGTATTCTGATATGTGTTCATGCGATCCGCAAGTGCCCGATGAGAACCCGGTAGTTTGCGTCAGTTGAGCGGCTGGCTGATCTTCCGCCGCAATGCCCAGGATAGACCGCTCGACCGAGCCGGAAATCATTCGTGCGTTCCGGCGCCACACCGGCCTTACCCAGCAGCGTCTGGGCGAGATGCTGGGTTGCACGAATGACTCGATCAGCAGCTTCGAGCGGGACGGGGCACCGGGATGGATGCGCTACGCGCTCTTCGGGGTGGCCGTAAAGGAGATCGGGCTGAGGGCTGAAGTTGCCGCGGCCCTTGTGGGGATAGAGCCGACGGGGCAGGTGCTCGATCGGGTGCCGTCTCCGCGCGTGGGTGGCCGGACCACAGTCGACGAGAGGGCGCCTGTCGAGCGCGAAGCGCGTGACGGTGGCGGCGCCGACGGACACAGCGAGCGAGCGAAGGAGAGCCGATGAGCTCGTCAGACGACCGCGGCAAAGCTATGGAAGCGCCGTCCGAGGCATCGGGTAGCCCACCGACGCGACGGGCGCGCGTGCCCGGACAGGTCATGCGTGACGTGCGCCGAAGCCTCGGGCTCAGCCAGGCCGAACTCCGCGAACCTCTATGCGTTGGGCAGGCGAGCATCGCTCGCTACGAGAAAGGCGACGCTCCGGCGTGGATGGAGTACGCCCTGATCGGGGTCGGTGTTCTCGAGCACGGCGTGCCGGTCGACGAGATGGTGCGGCGAGTAGAGGCGGAATAGCGGCAGTCGGATGCCGACGCCCCGCAGCGCTGAGTCAGGCGCGCGGGGACGTGCGATCGGTGACGCACTGACGATCGCACAGAGAGCTACGGCCGAGTAGCAAGCACGGGTGGTCGTCGAAGCACGCGAATAGCTACGCCTGCAAACCGGCAGTTCCGAACCGGGTTGTGATCGCCGGCGCGGACGACATCTCCTATCTCAAGCTCGTCGCACCCTATCCTCCGTGCCTTAGTGGTTGGCTCGCGGTAGTCGCGGGTGTCTGGGTGAGAGCCAGATCCGACCCTCATCCTTTCTCGAACCGCCGACCCTCAAGAGGTACCTAGGACAGCGCCTGCGCTCCTGTCCCATCACCGCGTTCGGAGACGACGCCAGATAGGCCGTACTCCAGACCGATGAGCGCGTATTTCATCCATGGCGGTGCCGCACCACGCTCATACCGGCGAACGTCTATCGGTTCGATATCGAGCATTCGGGCAAGCTCTTCCGAAGTGAGTCCGTGGCAAAGCCGAAATGCCCGTACTTCCTCTCCGCGGCCGCCGCGCAAGGAATTGGCGGCTGTGGCTGCAAGCGATCGTATCAGACGCACGCTCCGATTCCAGGGTTGAGGGGGTTCCCACTACGCTCGCGAGATCGGGAACTACGTTCCTCACCCGTGGAGTACCATCACACGGTCGAAAACATTACCTGTCCTCGGGCCGAGAGGCTAAGTGGGAACGACCCTGGAGATGCTGCAATCCCTCCTCCCGGGCTGACCCGTCGGGCACGCGGCTCTGCTGGCACTCGTCCTGTGCGACGGCAGAGGTCGGTCGCCAAGCCGCCTGCCATAGCTCGCAGGTGCGGAGGAGAAGGCGCCGAGAAAGCTTCTCTCGGTGTCCGTGCGCGCACGCCTGAAGGTCGGCGTTTCCATCACGTCAGCGCTCGACCACTGGGAGGTTCTGTGGTCGTTCACATCGTCGCCGGCTCCGGCGTACTCAGTGACTGGCTCGTGAGTTGGTCAGACGTGTTCGGCGGCCGATCTGGCAGCTACCAAAACCAACTGCGCTCGCTGTCCGACATGCGGGCGCACGACCGGCGGGCGAACTGGGTAATCGGCCTGACGGTGGACAAGGACGAGATCTCCGG
>CALKHM010000105.1 GCA_937988695.1 uncultured Microbacterium sp.
TGACCGAAACAGCGTGTCTTCAGTCCGCCTTCTCTCGCTCTTCCTCGCGGATGCTCACGCCGGACGGAAGGTGAAGCGAGACTTTCGGAACCTTCAGACCGAGTTCGCGGCGCGGGGCGTCGACCTCCAGTGGCGCGTCATCGACAGTCAACTCATCAAGGACACGCACGACCGCTGGATCATTAGCGACGATGCTGCAAGGAACATACCGAACGTCAACGCCATCATGTCTGGGCAGCACTCAGAGCTCAATCTCAGTTCGCAACGTGCTGTTCTCGCGGGGCTGTTCGATGGCTACTGGAGCGACGCGCAGCCGATTGAGGGGGCATGGAGCGCATAGCGCTGGCCGGGATCTGGCCGGGATTTCCGTCGTGGGACCGAGCGCCCATACGGCGTGATCCCAACGGGGGACTGGGAGGGGATGACGGGAATCGAACCCGCGTAATCAGTTTGGAAGACTGAGGCTCTACCATTGAGCTACATCCCCGAGAGCGTCGCGTTCGCGACCATGACACTCTACCGGACGCCGGCAGCGCCGCCCGCCACCGAGGCATCTCGCGGCTGCGTCCGCAGCGCCGTCTCGGGATGCCGCTTCGGGCCCGCGAGGTGGCCTTCTCGGCCGGCATCCGTGCGGTGGGCGAGGTGTGGGATCCCGGGATGCCGCTTCCGCGTCGTCAACCGACCAGACGGGACCGACGACCAGACGGGACCGACGACCGGCGGCCGACGAGGGTATCGCAACCCACGCGCCGTACGCGCACGGCGTTCCCATCCGCGTCGGATAGACTCTTGCAGGCCGTTTCGGCGCCGCGCGCCCCGGGGCGTAGCTCAGTTTGGTAGAGCGCCCGCTTTGGGAGCGGGAGGCCGCAGGTTCAAATCCTGTCGCCCCGACACGACGGCCCCCCAAGACCCCGCACTTCAGCCGCGTGTGTCAAGACGCGGAAACCAGAGGAGAACGAACAGGCATGGTCACGAGCACCGTCGAGAAGCTCAGCCCGACCCGTGTGAAGCTGCACATCAGCGTCACGCCCGACGAGCTCAAGCCGAGCATCACCCACGCGTACGAGCACATCGCCCAGGACGTGCAGGTCCCCGGCTTCCGCAAGGGCAAGGTGCCGGCTCCCATCATCGACCAGCGCATCGGCCGCGGCGCCGTCATCGAGCACGCGGTCAACGAGGGCCTGGACGGCTTCTACCGCGAGGCGGTCACCGCGCACGAGGTGCGCATCGTCGGCCGGCCGAACGCCGAGATCATCGAGTGGCCGAACGAGAAGGACTTCTCCGGCGACCTGAAGGTCGAGATCGAGGTCGACGTGCGTCCCGAGTTCGACCTGCCCGAGTACGAGGGCACGACCATCACGATCGACGCCGTCGAGACCGACGACGCTGCCGTCGACGAGGAGCTCGACCGTCTGCGCGCCCGCTTCGGCACCCTGGTCACCGTCGACCGTCCCGCCAAGACCGGCGACTTCGTCGAGCTGGACCTCGTTGCCACGATCGACGGTGCCGAGGTCGACCGCGCCGACAGCGTGTCGTACGAGGTCGGCTCGGGTGAGCTGCTCGAGGGCATCGACGAGGCGATCGAGTCGCTCACGGCAGGTGAGGACACCACGTTCCGCTCGACCCTGATCGGCGGCGACCACGCCGGCGAGGAGGCCGAGGTCGCGGTGTCGGTCAAGAGCGTGAAGGAGCGCGAGCTTCCCGAGGCCGATGACGACTTCGCCCAGATCGCCAGCGAGTTCGACACGATCGCCGAGCTGCGCGAGTCACTCGTCGAGCGCGTGCAGCAGCAGGCCGCCTTCGGCCAGGGATCGGCAGCGCGCGACAAGCTCGTCGAGGAGCTGCTGGCCAAGGTCGAGATCCCCGTGCCCGAGCAGCTGGTCGAAGACCAGGTGCACGAGCACCTTGAGCAGGAGGGCCGTCTGGAGGACGACGAGCACCGTGCCGAGGTGACCGAGGCCAGCCAGAAGCAGTTCCGCACCCAGGCGATCCTCGACAAGATCGTCGAGAAGCACGCGGTGCAGGTATCGCAGGACGAACTGAGCCAGTACATCGTGCAGTCGTCCGCGCAGTACGGCGTCGCCCCGCAGGAGTTCGTCGAGATCTTGCAGCAGAACGGCCAGCTCCCGGTGCTGGTCGGCGAGGTCGCGCGCAACAAGGCGCTGGCGGTCGCGCTGGGCAAGGTCACCGTCGTGGACAGCAACGGCAAGCCCGTCGACCTCAGCGGCTTCGTCGCCGAAGAGGTGGAGGATGCCGCGGCCGACGCCGAGGCTGCCGCGGCCGACGCCGATGCGCCCGCAGCCGACGAGCCGGCCAAGAAGGCCCCGGCCAAGAAGGCTCCGGCCAAGAAGAAGGCTGCCGCGACCGAGGCCGCCGCCGACAAGCCGGCCGACGCACCCGCCAAGAAGCCGGCTGCCAAGAAGCCGGCCGCCAAGAAGGCTCCGGCCAAGAAGGCCGACGCGCAGTAGTCGGATCTTCTCCGAGGGGCGGATGCCGCACTGTGAACTGGCCCCCGTTTGTTGGACTGGCCGTTTGAGAGCTTAAGCCGCGAGGGCCTGGTCTCGGTATTGCGCCGGGGTCAGGCCCTTGAGCTTTGTGGAGATCCGCTTCGTGTTGTACCAGGTCAGGTAGTCCTCGAGCGCGGTGGTGAACGCGTCGACGCTGGCGAAGACGGTGTGGTGGAAGAGTTCTTCTTTGAGGTGCCCGAAGAAGCTCTCCATGACCGCGTTGTCGAGACAGGTCGCTTTCCGAGACATTGACTGGGTCGCGCCGGCGTCGGCGAGGATGCGTTGCCAAGACGCGTTCTGGTAGTGGATGCCCTGGTCGGAGTGCACGAGCGGGTGCTGCCCGGGCGGCAGGGTCGCGATCGCGGCGCGCAAGGACGTGTTGGTCAGCTCCAGGGTGGGTGAGGGCCCGTAGGTGTACGCGATCACGGATCGGTCGAACAGGTCCATCACGGGTGAGAGGTAGATCTTCCGGTCTCCGATGCGGAACTCGGTCAGATCCGTCACCCATTTCTGGTTCGGCGCGGTCGCGGTGAAGTTGCGTCGCAGCAGGTTGGGGGCGATCTTGCCCACCTCGCCGGCGTAGGAGTTGTAGCGGCGCCGGCGGCGGACGTGGCAGAACAATCCGAGCTGGCGCATCAGCTTCAGGATCGTCTTGCGCGCCACCTGGAAGCCTTCACGGGTCACCACGGTATGCACCCGGCGGTGCCCGTAGCGTCCCCGCGCGGCCAGGAATGCGTCAGTGACCGCTGTTTTCGACCCTGCCAGAGGGTCGGGCTCGGCGAGCCTGGCCTGGTGGTAGAAGAACGTCGACCGGGCGATTCCGGCGACCTCCAGCAGCAGCCCGAGCGGATGGTCGGCCTTGAGAGAGACGACGGCCTGAACCCTCACCCTCGTTGTTGCTCTCTCAAGGCCCGCAGTTTTCCCAGGTACGCCACCTCCGCACGAAGACGCTCGTTCTCCCGCCGTAGCCGCTCGATCTCCGTGGGCTCCCGGGGTGGGGCATTCGGATCCGCCGGCCGGCGGCCTCTCGGTTTGGGCTGCAGGCCCGCCTCGCCCTCGTTGCGATACTTCCGCGCCCACTGCGCGACTTGCCCCGGCGAAGCGAGCTCGAACTCCCGCGCCAGACTCACCGCCTTCTCGCCGGCCAGGAAGCGCCGCACGATCTGCAGCTTGAACTCGAATGAGAACGACCGTTTCGTGCCCATGCTCACCAGCGCCCCCGCCCCGCGAACCTGCCATCGCTCGAACAGACGACCCGCCGCAGACGCCGTCACACCCAAACGGGCCGCGACCGCATCCTTGCCCAAACCGACCTCGAACAACGCTATCGCCGTCGAACGCTGCGCCTCAGAAAGAGAACTCCGAACCGACATGAAACTGCTCCCCGCAAGTCACACTGAATTCCTCAGTCCAACTTCCGGGGAGCAGTTCACACTGGCATCCGCCCCTCTGGCATGCGGGGGTTCTCTGCCCAGGGCGAACAGCGGCAGGTCGCACGATGCGCCCCGGTAGATTCGAAGCACGCAACCGAATCAGGAGCTGGAATGGCTGAACCCCTTGTCGCGCAGAGCGTCTTCGACAGGCTGCTGAAGGATCGCATCATCTGGCTGGGATCAGAGGTGCGCGACGACAACGCCAACGAGATCTGCGCCAAGATCCTCCTTCTCGCCGCAGAGGACCCCGAGAAGGACATCTACCTCTACATCAACTCTCCCGGCGGGTCGATCACCGCCGGCATGGCGATCTACGACACGATGCAGTTCGTGCCCAACGACATCGTCACCGTGGGCATCGGGATGGCGGCCTCGATGGGCCAGCTCCTGCTGACCAGCGGTACGAAGGGCAAGCGCTACATCACGCCGAACGCTCGCGTTCTGCTGCATCAGCCGCATGGCGGCTTCGGCGGCACGGCGAGCGACATCCAGACCCAGGCG
>CALKHM010000106.1 GCA_937988695.1 uncultured Microbacterium sp.
TACGAGATATTGGCGTGACTGGAGTTCAGACGTGTGCTCTTCCGATCTCCCTCGACCCGATCGGAATCGGCCACTACCCGGGGACCCCGATGCCCGGAGCCGTCGGCAACGTCGCGCTGGCCGCGCATCGCACCACGTTCGGCAAGCCGTTCAACAAGATCGCAGAACTGCACGTGAACGATCCGATCGTCATCGAGACGAAGGCGGGCTGGTACACGTATCGGTTCCGCAACCTCGAGTACGTGAAGCCCGACGCGGTCGACGTGCTGCTGCCGGTGCCGCAGGAGCAGGACGTGCACGCCGACGGCCGCTACCTCACGATGACCAGCTGCAGTCCGATGTACTTCAAGTCCGAGCGCATCGTCGCCTACAGCGTGTTCGAGTCGTTCACGCCACGCGCCGATGGGCGGCCGAGCGTGCTGAAGGGGGTGAAGTGATGTACGCGGCACTCTGGCGCGTGCTGCCGGGACCCTGGTGGGTACGCGTGCTGATCCTGCTGGTCGCCGCGGCGGTGATCCTGTACGCGCTGTTCTTCTTCGTGTTCCCGTGGGTCAGTGCCCTGATCGACCCACAGGATGTCACGGTCCAGTGAGCGGGGCGCTGGATGACGCGGCGAGCGCGGGTGACGGCGGCGCTACGCGCGTGCTCGTCGTCGACAATCACGACAGCTTCGTCCACATCCTGGTGGACTACCTCGTGAGCCTGGGCGCCGTCGTCGACCTCGCAGAGGCCGATGTCCTCGACCCTGCCGTCGTCCTCGACGGCTACGACGCCGTGCTGATCTCGCCCGGGCCTGGCACTCCGGCAGACGCCGGAGCATCCATCCCCCTCGTCCATGTGGCGTTTGAGCGCAGGATGCCGCTGCTGGGGGTCTGTCTCGGTCACCAGGCCATCGCCGAGGCGTTCGGCGGCGTGGTGGGGCCGGCTCCCGAGCTCATGCACGGGATGGTGTCAGACGTCGTGCACGACGGCGCCGGGGTGTTCGCGGGGATGCCGCAGCCGTTTGCCGCGGGCCGCTATCACTCTCTCGCCGTGACCGAGGTGCCCCGTGTGCTCGAGGTCACCGCACGCACCGACACCGGGACGGTGATGGGGCTGCGTCATCGCACGGCGCCCATCGAGGGCGTGCAGTTCCATCCGGAGAGCGTGCTGACCGAGCACGGCAAGCGGATGCTGCGCACCTGGCTCGCACAGGTGCGTGCGGCACCGCTCTGAGCTGTGGGACCGCGCGCCGCCCCGCGCGGTCAGCCGGACGGGCTGTCACTCGGCGCGGGGCTGCTGCACTCGCTCGATCCGGAGCCGCCCGACCACGATACCAGGACCACCTCGGAGTGGATGGGCACCTCGCCGACCACCGGCTGCTCGTCGACCGTCCTCGGGTCGTTCGCGCGGCAACTGTCGTCGTCCTGCACCTTCGGGGTGAGCTTCAGGTCCTTCAGTGCCTTCTCGGCGTCCTGAAGCGTGTAGCCGCGCTGGGTGAAGTTAACGACGGTCACGGTGCCCGTCGCGATCACGAGGTCGACCGACGTGCCCTTCGTCACGCTCGCATCGGCCTTCTCGCTCGCGCTCGTGACGATGTCGGCCTTGGTGTCGGGGCTGTCCTCGCTGCGGACCTGTCCGAGCTGGAGACCCGCGTCCTCGAGCGCTTTCTCGGCCTGCGCGCGGGTGAGGCCGACGAGGGTCGGGACCGTCGTCATCTCCGGTCCCTGCGACACATACACCGCGATCTCGGAGCCCTTCTGCACCGAGATGCCGGCGACGGGGTCGGTTCGCACCACGGTTCCCGCCTCGACGGTGTCGCTGGGGATGTCGACCCGGGATGCCTGCAGGTCATCCTTCTGAAGCGCGGCGCTCGCGGCTTCGTAGCTCATTCCCGTCACGGTCGGAACGATCCGGGCATTGTTCGGGATGAGGGATCCGGAGTGCAGCGTGAACACCCAGATCAGCACGGAGATCAGCAGCACCGCCAGCACCGCCACACCCGACCAGATCCACGCCGCCGGCGGTCCTGCCTGCGTGCGCTTCATCGTCGGGTCGGTGCTCAGCTGGCGCAGCGCGCGGGCGGTCTCGGCGGCCTGCCGGGGATCGGGTCCGTACAGCGCGTGCGCGAGCGTGTCGACATCGCGGCGGGAGGGCTCCTTGCCATCCACGGCGTCGTCGAGCGCCTCGCGGAAGGCCGCGGCATCCCCGAACCGCTGGAAGGGGTCCTTCGCGAGAGCCCGCAGCACCACGGCGTCCAGCGCGCGCGGCACCGTCTCGACGATCTCCGACGGGGGCGTGGGCGCCTCGCTCACGTGCTGGTAGGCGACGGCCACCGGGGTGTCGCCGCGGAACGGCTGCTGGCCGGTGAGCAGCTCGAACAGCACGACGCCGGTCGAGTACAGATCGGTGCGCGCGTCGACCACGTCGCCCTTGGCCTGCTCCGGCGAGAAGTACGCGGCGGTGCCGAGGATCGTCGTCGTCTCGGCCACCGTCGACGACGAGTCCGACACCGCCCGGGCGATGCCGAAGTCCATCACCTTCACCTGGCCGGCGTCGGTGATCATGACGTTGCCGGGTTTGATGTCGCGATGCACGACGCCGGCGCGATGCGAGTACTCCAGCGCTTCGAGGATCCCGTCGACGTAGCGCACCGCATCGTCCTGCGGCACGGGGCCCGCGGCGATGATGTCCTTCAGAAGCCGCCCGTGCACGAGCTCCATCACGATGTACGGAACCGGGTGCACGGTGCCCTGGTCGTCGGTCTCGGTGTCTTCGCCGGCGTCGAACACTCGAACGATGGCAGGGCTCGACATCCGCGATGCGGCCTGCGCCTCGAGCCGGAAGCGCGTGCGGAACGCGTCGTCGCGGCTCAGCCGCGCGTCGAGGATCTTGATCGCGACGGGTCGGCCGAGCGTGAGGTCGTAGCCCCGGAACACCGATGCCATGCCGCCGCGCCCGATGGGCTCGTCGACGCGGTAGCGTCCGGAAAGCACGCGGGACTGGGCTGCCACATCACTCTCCACGGATCGAAGACACCTGCCAGCCTAACCGACCGGCCTGCGCTGTCACTGGCCGGGCAGCGCCTCGCCGCCGCCATCCTGGCCGCTGCCCTCGCCCTCGGCGGATGTGCTCGGTGTCGGCGCCGGTGGCTCGGGCGTCGGCGAGTTCGCCGGGGCGATGGTCGCCGACGTCGTCTTGGATGCCGGGCTCGTACGCGAGTCGCACGTCGCGGTGAACGATGCGGTCATCTGCTGACCGGCCGTGTCCGCACCGACCGGCACCTGCCCCGATGCGCCGGGGCCGACCGAGAACGACTGGTCCTTGCCGCCGATGCTCACGGTGACGTTGTAGCGGTTCAGTGTGCCGGTGCCGGGCGGGCAGCTGTAGGTGAGACCGCCGATGGTCGCAGTCGAGCCGGCGACCACCTCGCCGCCGTCGGGCCCGGTGATGGTGGGCGCGCCGGCCGGCGCGGGCAGCGACGTCTGCGCCGTGTAGCACGTGAGCGTGATGGTGTCGCCCTCGTTCGCGTTCCCCTCGTTGGAGACGCTTTGCCCCCAGCCCTTCTTGTCCTCGGCCGGCGCGGGCGAGCCGTCCTGCCGCTTCGCCTGCAGGTTGTTCGCGACCAGCTCCGCCTCGGCATCGTCGCAGCTCATGTTCGTAAGCCCCAGCGCTCCGACGTCGATCGGGGTCGCCGAGGGGCTTGATGGCGCCGCCGGGGTTGACACCGACGAGGTCTTCGTCGCTGCGGGCGTCTGGTTGCCGAACAATGCCCAGAGCGTGCCGGCGAGCACGATGAGCAGCAGCACGATGAGAGCGATCAGCGGCCACGTCCACGGGCTGCGCTTCTTCTTCTCGGGCGCATCCGGCGGCGACGGCAGAAGCCCGGTCTGCGGCAGCAGCCGGGTGGCCGCCGACGTGTCGCCGGCGGGCGTGAGCAGCTGCGTGGCGGCATCCACCCCGACCGCGATGGCAGGGACCGCTGCGACGGCGGCCGCCACGTCGCCGCGACGCAATGCCGTGGCCGCCCGGGCGACGATCGCCGTGGTGGCGGGCCGCTCCTCGGGCTTCTTCGCGATCATCGACAGCACGAAGTTCTGCACGGGCTGCGAGATGGTGGACGGCAAGGGCGGCGCCTGATCGTTGATCTGCGCCATCGCGATCGCGACCTGCGACTCGCCCGTGAACGGACGCTTTCCGGCCAGGCACTCGTATGCCACGATGCCGAGCGAGTAGATGTCGGTGGCCGGGGATGCCGGGTGACCGGAGGCCTGCTCGGGAGACAGGTACTGCACGGTGCCCATCACCTGGCCGGTCGCGGTCAGGGGCACCTGGTCGGCGATGCGGGCGATGCCGAAGTCGGTGATCTTCACGCGGCCG
>CALKHM010000107.1 GCA_937988695.1 uncultured Microbacterium sp.
AACGAGGGCCGCTGCGGCATCCGCAGACCCCCCGCCCATGCCACCGGCCACCGGCACGGTCTTGCGCACGTCGAGGTGCACTCCCCCGTCGTATCCGATCTCGGATGCCAGCAGCCGTGCAGCGCGCACGGCGAGGTTCCCCTCGTCGCGAGGCACGTCGCCCAGCTCCACACCGCCGACCACATCGATCGTGAAGCCGTCGGACGGGGTGGCCCAGACATCCTCGTACAGCGACACGGCCTGGTAGGCCGACGCCACCTCGTGGTAGCCGTCGGGGCCCGGCGCACCCACCTGGAAGAAGACGTTGATCTTCCCGGGGGCGCGCACGTGCACGCGTTCGGTGACGAAGGCTTCGCTCACAGGTCCGACGACACCGCCCAGAGATTGACGTCGATGGAATCGGACAGCCGGTCGATCTGCTCGAGCTCCTCGGTGTCGAACGCCGCGCCCGAGAGCGCCTGCAGGTTCTCGTCGAGCTGCGCGGGATGGGACGCGCCGATGAGCGCGGAGGCGACGACGCCGTCGCGCAACACCCATTGCAGCGCCAGCTGGGCGAGGGTCTGTCCGCGCTGCTGGGCGATGACGTTCAGTCCCCGCAGGGCTGCAAGCGCCGACTCCGACAGCCGGCCGCCGGGCAGCGACGACCGCTGCTGCGCCCGCTGGGCAGTGCCGTCGGCAAGGTATTTGGAGGTCAGCAGCCCCTGTGCGAGCGGGGTGAACGCGATCGCCCCCATCCCCTCCTGCTTGAGGACGCCGGTCAGCCCGTCCTCGACCCAGCGGTTCAGGATCGAGTACGCGGGCTGGTGGATGACCAGCGGCGTGCCGAGGCTACGCGCGATGGCCTTGGCCTGCGTCGTGCGCTCGGCGCTGTAGGAGGAGATGCCCACGTGCAGCGCCTTGCCCGCGCGCACCAGGGTGTCCAGGGCCCCGACGGTCTCCTCGAGCGGGGTCACCGGGTCGACGCGGTGCGAGTAGAAGATGTCGACGTACTCCAGCCCCATCCTCGCCAGCGACTGGTCGGCGCTGGCGAGGATGTACTTGCGGCTGCCGAGGTCCCCGTACGGCCCCGGCCACATGTCCCATCCCGCCTTCGACGAGATGATCAGCTCGTCGCGGTACGGGTGCAGGTCCTCGCGCAGCATCCGCCCGAAGTTCGTCTCGGCGGAGCCGTACGGCGGGCCGTAGTTGTTGGCCAGGTCGAAGTGCGTGATGCCGTTGTCGAACGCGTGCCGCAGCAGCTCGCGCTGCCGGTCGAACGGGATGTTGTCTCCGAAGTTCCACCACAGCCCGAGCGAGATCGGCGGAAGGTACAGCCCCGAGTCCCCCACCTGCCGGTAGTCGAAGCCGCTGTACCGGCCGGCCGCTGCCGTGTAGGGCCGGTGGATGTCGTCGAGATCGGTCTGGAACCGCTGCTGGTCGCTCACCGCTCCAGGCTACCCAGCGGCGGGGCCCGCGTGGGGACGTGCTCGCGCGATACGGACGTAGTCGTCGATTCCGAGCTGCTCGCCACGAGCGGTGGGGGCGACGCCGGCCTGCTCGAGCGCCGCGGATGCCGCCGCCGACGACCCGCCGAGGACGGCCGCCAGCGCCTGACGGAGCATCTTGCGGCGCTGGCCGAACGCCGCCTCGACGATCTCGAACGTGCGTGCGCGCTCACGGGGCGTGCCCCGCGGCATCGCGTCGCGCTCGAACGCCACCAGCACGCTGTCGACGTTGGGCATCGGCCAGAACACCTGCCGGGAGACGCTGCCGGCCAGCCGCCACGAGCCGTACCAGGCGGCCTTCACGCTCGGCGAGCCGTACACCTTCGATCCCGGGGCCGCAGCCAACCGCTCGCCGACCTCCGCCTGCACCATGACCACGCCGCGCCGCAGCTGCTCGAACGACTCCAGGAAGTGCAGCAGGACGGGCACCGACACGTTGTACGGCAGGTTCGCGACGAGCACTGTGGGATCGCCCGGCAGCTCCGCGATGCGCAGGGCATCGGCGTCCACGACCGTCAGCGTCCCGTCCGCCGCGCCGTGGGCCGCGGCCGTGCCGGGAAGGCGCGCGGCCAGCCGGTGGTCGATCTCGACCGCAGTGACCGAGGCGCCGGTCTCCAGGATCGCGAGCGTCAGCGATCCGAGCCCCGGTCCGACCTCGACGACCCGCTCGCCGGCGCGCACCCCGGCGATCTGCACGATGCGGCGCACCGTGTTCGCGTCGATGACGAAGTTCTGGCCGAGCTTCTTGGTCGGGGTCACGTCGAGATCGGCGGCCAGGGCACGGATCTCGGCCGCGCCCAGCAGAGTCACGGGCATCCCCTCACTGTAGCGGCGGCACAGCGACGGCCCGCACCGCGTCCTCGAGCCACCCGCCCTCGTCAACCCTCGGGCCGATCAGGCCTCGGCCAGCAGCGTGCGCAGCCATCGGGCGCCGTGCACGACGGCGTCCGCGGCGCGGCAGCGATCCCCGAGCTCCCGGTCACCGGTCACGACGGTGACGACGCGTCCGGCCTCGACCAGGCGATGCGCCTCGGCGGCGATCGCGTCGTCGCCGGATGCCGGCGCCCGCACGACGCGCACCCGATCGTCGTCGGCCACCGTCTTGGCCTGCCCCTCGACGACCACCGTGATCTCGGGGAACCAGGTGTTCTCTGGCAGACCGAGCGCCGCAGCGTTAACGCCCCGCCCGGCCAGGGACGCGAGGTCGCCGATGAGCCGACCGGCCGCGCCGGCGCGATCGCGCCACCAGCCGTCGGGCACCGAGCCCACGACGTTGGCCGCGTCGACGACGATGGCCGGACGCACCGCAAGCAGCGCGCACAGTCGCGGCCAGGCCGCCGCGAAGCCCGGGTGCAGCGGACGTTCGGCGACCTTGTCGGGCGGCACCCAGGCCAGCGCCACGCTCTCCGGATCGCTGATCACCGGGTCGAACGGCTCGACGACGTCGCCGACGAGCGTCGTGTAGGTCCAGACACCGAGATCGAGGACGCTGGCCAGCCGCGAGCGCACGGCACCGTCCGGCACGCCGGCCTCCTCCTGTGCCTCGCGCAACGCGCCCGCCCGGGCGGACTCGCCCTGATGCCGTGCGCCGCCGGGAAGCGCCCAGGTGTCGCCGTGGTGGCTCCACGACACCCGATGCTGCAGCAGCACGCCGCGTTCCGGATCCACGGCCAGCAGACCCGCCGCGCCGAAGCGTCCCCAGTAGCGCTCCCCCGACTCGGCGACCACCCACGCGTCGCCGGGGTCACGCGGCCCGGACGGGCGCCGCGGCTCACCGGGACGGGGGTATTCGATCGTCACCGTTCCAGCCTGTCACAGCGGCCGGGCGCCGGCGCCGGCCACGTCACGCGACGACGCGGTGGGGCGGCGGGCGACCTCGCTCACCGCCCGGGACGCTGCCGGCGCTCGCGCACCCGCATGTTCACGACGATCGGTGAGCCCTCGAAGCCGTACAGCTCCCGCAGCCGGCGCTGGATGAAGCGCCGGTAGCCAGGGTCAAGGAATCCCGTCGTGAACAGCACGAAGGTCGGCGGCCGCGTGCCTGCCTGCGTGCCGAACAGGATCCGCGGCTGCTTGCCGCCGCGCAACGGATGCGGGTGCTCGGCGACCAGCTCCGCCAGGAACGCGTTGAACTTCCCGGTCGGGATGCGGGTGTCCCACGAGTCCAGCGCCGTCTGCAGCGCCGGGACGAGCCGGTCGAGGTGCCGGCCGGTGTGCGCAGAG
>CALKHM010000108.1 GCA_937988695.1 uncultured Microbacterium sp.
CACCGGGCACAGCAGTCAGCTGCGGGCCGGCCTCGAACATGACGACGTGTGCGTCGGGCAGCTGTTCGAGCAGCATGCGGGCGTAGGCGGATCCGATCGGTCCGCTGCCGACGACGGCGATGATGGGGGAACTGGTCATGTGGTGCTCCTCAGAGGATGCCGCGGCTCACCCGCGGCGGGGGCGTCTTCGTGGTCGTCGGACAGCCGCCCGGGCGGCAGCAGCAGCGAGGCCACGATGCCCACGGCGTACGTGGCGGCCAGCGCGATGAAGATGGGGGCGAACACGTCGCGGTACAGCTGCGCGACCTGCGTCTGCACCGCGTCGGAAGCGGCATGCACGTCGGCCGGTGTCAGCGTCGCGGCATCCAGCCCCGCCGGCAGGGCCGCGGTGACGGCGAAGCCGATGACTCCGCCGATGAGCGCGGTCGCCGTGGTGGCGCCCACCTGCCGCACGAGGTTGACGGTGGCGGTCGCAGTCCCGGTCTCGCCGCGCGGTGCGGCGCTCTGCACGACGGCGACGATGAGGCTCATGAACGCACCGGTGCCCAGCCCGACGACGGCCATGACCGCCATCGGCACCCACAGCGGCAGTCCGACCGGCAGCAGCGCCATGACGCCCAGGCCCGCAGCGCCCAGGCTGGTGCCGATGATCGGGAAGACCCGGTAGTGCCCGGTGCGGCTGGCCAGCCATCCGGTGGTGAGATTGCTCACGAGCATCCCGAACACCGTGGCGATCGGGACGAACCCCGACACCGTCGCGCTGGTGCGATAGGCCATCTGGAAGTACGTGGGCAGATACGCCGTGATCGAGAACAGTCCGATGCCGATGATCGCGGAGATCACGATGCCGGTGGCCATCGTCCGGTTCGCGAAGTGCCGCAGCGGGACGACCGGGTTCGCCGCGTGCAGCTCGGCCACGACGAAGGCGGCCAGGCATGCCGCGGCCACGGCGAACGCGATGATCGTCGCCGCAGCCTGTCGCGGGTCGACGACCCAGGTGACGGCGAGCACGAGCGACACCAGTGCGACGGTCAGCGTCGAGGCGCCCACCAGGTCGAATCGCGCCCGGCCGCCGCCGGCCAGATGCGGAACGGCGATCGCCGCGAGCACGAAGGCGACCACTCCGACCGGCGCGTTGACCCAGAACACCCAGGGCCAGCTCCAGTAGTCGGTGATAAGACCCCCGATGACCGGCCCGACGAGGATGGCGACGGGAAAGGCCGCCCCGATGATGGCCATGTACTTCGGGCGCTGTCGCGGCGTCGTCGTCTCCGCGATGATCGTCTGTGACATCAGCTGCAGACCTGCCGAGCTCATGCCCTGCACGACACGCGCGCCGATGAGCCAGGCCATCGACTGCGCAAAGCCGCACGCCACCGACGAGGCGATGAACACGGCCAGGGCGCTCAGGAACACGATACGGGGGCCGGCCATGTCGCCGAGCTTGCCCAGCACCGGCAGCAGCACCGTGCTGGCAAGCGTATAGCCGACGATGATCCAGCTCATGTGCTCGAGCGCGCCCAGCTCGCCGGCGACGGTCGCCAGTGCGGTGGTGACCACGGTGTTGTCCAGGGCGCCCAGGAACGACACCGTCAGGAGGGAGATGACGAGGAAGCGGAACCTCAGTGGTGAAAGCGGCATGCCGGGATCACCCGATCGATCGGGCCGTCGACGCGACGGAGTGTGCCCCGGCCGCAGCGTCACGATCGGGAACGGGCCCGAGGGGCCCCGACGTCACGTCTATTCTAGACACACTTACGCGCTAAATCAACATAAGTATCACCGACGGCGCGTCCGAGGACGTCTCCGTGCAGCCGGCAGCTCCGGAGCGGCGACTGGAGCCCCGACGGCTCCGGCGAGCTCGCCGATCCCCTCCACGACCATGCGGACGATGTCGCCCGTCTGCAGCGGCGGCGGCGTCAGCGCGCCGTTGCGACCCCACAGCTCGCCGAGGCATCCGCCGTTTCCGACCGTCCCCGATCCCAGCACATCACCGGGAACGACCCGCGAGTTGCGTGACGCGTAGGCGACGAGCTCCGGCAGCGGCCAGCCCATGTTCGAGACCAGGTCCTCGCCGATCGGCTCATCGTTGACGTACACCTCGGCACGGATCGCGAGGAACCCGTCGGCATCCAGATACGGCTCGAGCTCGTCGGCGGTGACGATCCACGGGCCGAGGCTCGTGCCGAAGTCCTTGCCCTTGGCCGGTCCCAGCCGCACCTTCATCTCGCGGCCCTGCAGGTCGCGCGCCGACCAGTCGTTCATGATCGTGTATCCGAAGATGACCGATGCCGCATCCTCGGGCGTGAGGTTCGACTCGCCGATGCCGCCGGCGCCGCCGACGACCACGGCGACCTCCAGCTCGAAGTCCAGACGAGCGGTCACCGGGGGCGCCACCGGCTCATCGGGCCCGAGCACGGTATGCGGGTTCGTGAAGTAGAACGTCGGCGCCTGATACCACTCGGGGGCCACGTCGCTCTTGCCCTCCACACCGGCGCTGACACCCTCCACGTGCTCCTCGAACGCCACGAAGTCCCGGATCGAGGCCGGCACGAGCGGGGCCAGCAGCTGCACATCCGCCAGCGGCGTACCCGCATCCGCGGACACGCGCTCGTACAGTCCGCGCGCGGCGTCCCGTCCGCGTGCGAGCACCTCTGCGACGGTCAGCGCGTCGGGGAAGGACACCACCCGATCGCCGATCACGAAGCCGTCGTGCACGATCGCGCCGGCCGTCGGAGAGCTCCACCGGGCGATCCTCATGCGTTCACCTTCGTCTCTAGCAGGGCGGCGGCGTTGCCGCCGAGGATGCCGGCGACCACCTGGTCGGCCAGTCCCGCGCCGCGCACGAACCCGACCGGGTCATCGGGACCCATGTCGAACGGGAAGTCGCTGCCGAGCACCACCTGTGAGGGGCCCGTGACCTCGATCAGGTGCGCGAGCACCGCCCGGTCGTGCACGACGGTGTCGAACCAGATGCGGCGCAGATAGCTCGACGGCTCGTGTGCGCAGCCGTGCGCGTCGGGCCGCACCCGCCACGCGTGGTCGCTGCAGCCGATCGAGGTGGGCAGATACCCGCCGCCGTGCGCGGCGACGATCTTCAGGTCGGGGTGCCGGTCGAGCACGCCGGCGAAGATGAGGTGCGAGAGCGCCACCGCGTTCTCGACGGGCTGTCCGACCGTGTTGGCGAGGTAGTAGCGGTCCAGGCGCTCATCGAGGCTGCAGCCGAACGGATGCAGGAACACGATGGCCCCGAGCTCCTCGGCCCGGCTCCAGAACGGCTCGAGCCGCTCGTCGGAAAGCTCCACCGAACCGGCGAACGACGAGATCTCGATCCCGGTCAGGCCCCGGCCGAGCACGGCGTCGTCGACGCACTCCAGGATGCGCGAGGGATGCTGCAGGGGCACCAGGCCCAGCCCGAGCATCCGCTCCGGTGCCTGCGCGACGTGATCGGCGACGAGTCGGTTGGCCTCGGCGGCGATCCAGACCGCCAGCTGCTCGCCCGCCCACGGATAGAAGTGGCTGGGCGACGGGCTCACCCATTGCCGATCGACACCCTGCGCGTCCATGGCCGCCAGCCGCTCGCGCACGTCGGTGAGCTTCGGGATGCGTGCTCCCACCATCGGACCCGACACCGCCTGGCTCGCCGCGCCGTTGCGCCGGAGGTCGAGCGCCTCGGCGGCGGCGAAGCCGTCCGGGTCGCGGCGGCGCACCTCCTCCTGCAGCCCGGGCAGCAGCACATGCGCATGCACGTCGGTGATCGTCATGCCGGCTGCGCCATCTGCCGGGCGATGCCGAAGATCAGTCCGCCGGCGTCGGCATCGCGGTCGCCGTCGATCTGCCACTGCCCCAGCTGCACGGACGCCTCCACCACCGCCTGCGCGCGCGGCAGGCGCCGTGCATGGAAGTCGTCCCACAGCGCCTGGTCCACGCCATCCCGCTCGCACAGCAGCTCGGTGAGCACGACGGCGTCCTCCAGGCCCTGCGCCGCGCCCTGCGCGATCGTGGGCGGGCAGGAGTGCGCGGCGTCGCCGACGATGACGATGCGGCCGCGGTTCCACGGTGCCGCGACGATGTGCTGCGTGAACCACGTGTAGTTGACGTGCGCGCCGGCGGCCAGGTCGGCGCGGATCGACTCCCACGGCCCCTGGTACGCCTGCGACTCCTCAAGCATGATGCGCACGGCTTCGTCGTCGGCGACGGCGAACCGGTCCTGCGCCTTCTCGACGAGAAACGCGTACATGGTGTCCTGGCCGGTGGGCGTGTAGCCGGCGATGTACACCGGACCGCCGTAGTACAGCTCGCTGCGCTGCACGTCGGCGGGTCGCGAGACGAACGAGCGCCAGATGCCCATCCCCGTCGGCTGGGGCGCCGTGTCGATGCCGATCAGGGCGCGCACGGTGGAGTGCAGGCCGTCGGCGCCGACCACGAGGTCGTAGGTGCCGGCCGACCCACCGTCGACGAACACCTCGACGGCGGCGTCGGCGACCGGGCGCACGTCGGTCACCCGTGCGCCGAAGTGCACCTGGGCACCCGTCTCGGATGCGCGGGCGAGCATGATCCTCGCCAGATCGGGGCGATACATGCCCATGCCCGCCGGATAGTCCGGCCCGCCGGTCTTCACGTCGGGCAGCTCGGCGACCACGGGAGCACCCGGACCGGGTGCCCGCAGCGTGAGCCCCTCGAAGGGATAGCCGGCCGCGCGCACCTCGTCCCACACGCCGAGGGCGTCGAACACGCGCAGCGCGTTGCCCTGCAGCGTGATGCCCGAGCCCAGGGCGCTCGGCTGGGGCTCGGCATCGAAGACGTCGACGGACACGCCCGCGCTCGCGAGCCGGATGGCGGTGGCAAGGCCGGTGACGCCCGCGCCGACGACGGCGACTTTCGATACGGCGGTCATGACGGAACCTCTCTGTTCTGTTCGGTTGCGGATGTCATCGCGTCAGAAGACGGCGACGGGGTTGATCGGCGAGCCGACAGCACCGGTGACCGGCAGCGGCGGCGCGGACAGCAGGAACGTGTAGCGCCCGCGCTGCGCGCACACCGCGGCGAGCGCGTCGAGATTCCACATCTCGCCGATCGTCAGCCCGATGTTCGGGATCGCGACCTGATGCAACGGCTGGAAGGCGGGCACGTCGAACTCGTTGGGTCGCACCTCGAAGCCCCACGTGTCGGTGGCGATCGCGGCGATCTCGGTGCGGTGCAGCCAGCCGGCGCAGGTCAGCGACAAGCCGGGCGCCGGGCCGCCGGCGTACTCGCCCCAGCCGTCGCGCAGCGCCCGGGTGAGCTGACCGGTGCGTACCAGCACGACGTCGCCGCGCTCGATCCGCACACCGTGTGCGGCGGCGGTGGCCTCCAGCTCGGCGACCGTGATCGCGTGGCCGTCGGGCAGCTCGCCGTCGTGCGGGTGCAGCTGCCGCCCGACGTCCAGCAGCACGCCACGGGAGACCACGACGGATGCCGCGTGCTCGATGCCGGTGACCAGGTCGCCGTCGCTGGTGACGACGTCGCCGGCCCGGCGACCGTTCCACGCCTTGCCGTGGTCGAAGATGTGGCCGAGCCCGTCCCACTGCGTGGAGGACTGCAGCGGCATGGAGATGTGGTCGTCGGCACCGCCGGCCCCATGTGGGAATCCCTGCGTGCCGCGTTCGGCATCCGTGCCCGTGTCGAGCATGAGATGCACGGGGTTCGTGCGCCGGCGCCAGCCCTTCTGCGGGCCGTTCATGTCGTAGGGCAGCGACAGCGAGACGACGAGCCCGTCCTGGACGAGGGCCGCGGCGCGCACACGGGTCGCCGGATCGATGTGATTGAGCGTGCCGAGCCGGTCGTCCTCGCCCCAGCGCCCCCAATTGCGGTAGGCGTCGGCGCGCAGCGCGATCTCGGCCTCCGGGTTCTGGCGGTCGAGGTCCGCGGGATTCTCCGACGGGATCGTCATCGCCGCTCCTCGCCGTTGGTCTGGACGTGCCCCGATCCGACCGCGGACTCGGCCACGCAGCGCACGGTCTGGGTGCCCAGGCCCTGGATGCTGCCGGTCATCACGTCGCCGCCCCGCAGGAACCGCCGCCAGTGCTGGCCGTTGCCGGCAGGACTGCCGGTCAGCAGCAGATCGCCGGGCAGCAGCGGCATGGTCTGCGACGCCCCGGAGACGAGCGCCGGGAGATCGAACAGCAGATCGGCCGTGGAGGCGTCCTGCTTCACCTCGCCGTTCAGCTCCAGCCGCACGTCGACGTCCGACCCGGTGACGAACGGCGCCGGCACGAGGAACGGCCCGGTAGGCAGGAATCCCGGTGCGTTCTTGGCACGATACCAGTCCGTGCCGATCTCCTTCATGTCGGTGCGAAACACCAGGTCGCGCGTGGTGATGTCGTTGCAGATCGTGTATCCGGCGACGTGATCCATCGCGGCCTCGCGCGAGACGTGGAATGCCTCCCGCCCGATCACGACGGCAAGCTCCAGCTCCCAGTCGTGTACATCGCTGTACGCGGGCAGCACGAGCGGCACGTCATCGCCGACGACGCAGGCGGGCAGGCCGATGAAGAAGTACGGCTCGCCGTGGGCGGCACGGTCATCCATCATCTGCGCAGCGAACGCCCGTGCCTGGTCGGGAGTGCGATCGGTGTTCTGGGTGAGCCCGGCAGCGACCAGCTCGATGACATGCTGCCGGTAGTTGGCACCGGTCTGCAGCACCTGACGGGGAGCAACGGGAGCCGTCAGCGTCGCCTCGGCCACCGGCATCCACGGGCCGCCGGCGTCGGCCAGGGCTGCCAGCCGTGACCAGTCCGGGTCGGCGAGGAACGTGTTCAGGTCGGCGGCGCCGAGCTCGGCCGCGCTCAGGTCGCGAATGCGGTCTGCGGCCACCAGCGCCACACGCACGACGTCCCTGTCGCGCCGGCGGGCCAGCGCGAACGGGGCGTCGAATCGGTCGGTGTGCACGATCAGCCGCGTCCCTGCTTCGCGTAGGGGTTCAGCAGGGCGTCCTTGATGTCGTCGGGAACGCCCTCCTCGGTGGCGCTGGGGCCGTCGGCGGGCGGGAACGACTCGGTCATCGACATCGGCATGGCGCCGTTGCGGTAGAAGTTGTTCGAGCCCAGCGACGGCTTCCAGGTGTTGGGCTCCCAGTCCGGCACGTAGTTGCGGTAGCCGCCGGTGTTCAGCTCGATGCGCAGCGTGGACGGCTCGCGGTAATAGAGGAAGTTCTGCTCGCCGATGCCGTGGATCGACGGGCCGTACTCGATCGGCACGCCGTTCTCCATGAGCGTGTCGGCCGCGATGAGCAGCTCCTCGCGGGTGTCGACCCAGAACGCGTAGTGGTTGATGCGGCCGCGCGCGCTGGAGCCGTCGAGCACGACGCCGAGGTCATGCGACTTCTCGTTCGTGGTGAGCACGGAGAACACCGAGATCGGTGCCTCGTCGAGGATCGTGCGCGCCATGATCCGGAAGCCCAGCACGTCGTTGTACCAGCTCGCGAACGCGTCGACGTCGCTGCAGGCGATCGTCACGTGGTCGAGCTGGCGCGGGGCGCCGGCGATCTTGCTGCGCTTGGTCGGCCGATCGGGATAGATCGAGGCCTCGGCCTGCGTGGCACGGTGCCGGGTGACATCCCAGTGCAGGGTCATGCTGTGTCCCCAGGGGCCGGTGAACCGGTAGGCGCGACCGATCTTGTGGGCATCGATCCATTCGCCCTGCACGCCCGCAGCCTCGATGCGCCGCACCGCCTCCTCCAGCGCCTCGGCGCTCGAGGTGCGCCAGGCCATGGTCGACAGCGCGGGTTGCTGGCCGGGCAGCACCACCACCGAGTATGCGTAGTAGTCGCCCCAGCAGCGCAGGTAGACGGCACCGTCCACGCGGTCCACGACGCTCAAGCCGACCTGCTCTTCGTAGAAGCGGACGGACGCCTCGACATCGGGACTGGTCACCGCGACGTACGAGAGGTGGGAGAGAAGCTTGATCATCTTCGAACGTTCCTTTCCGAAGGGGCGGTGTGGTGGTGCCCCGCTTCCCAGTCTGAGCAGACCGTTCATATCAGGGAAGCGGATTCTGACTATGCCGCAGATCATCAATGCTTATGCGGATGCACGGACGGCCAGATGCTCGCGCCGAGCCGCGCGTCGTGCGCGAAGTCGGCGACATCCGTGGGCCGCTCCCCCGCGATGACCGCGTCGATCGCGCGTCGCAGCGCGAGCCGATCGTGTGACTCCCATCGGGTGGGGAGGGTCACCGCGCCCGATCCGTCGTCACGGGTGACGCGTGCGGGCTGCGGGGTCGCGATCGCGACGTCCGTGCGCACGACGCCGAGAGCGGAGACCGCGATCCTGCCGCCGTCGGTGGCCAGCACGGTCGCGGTCAGCGTCGCCGCGTCGCCGCCCGCGTCCAACAGCGCCACGGCGCCATGCGCGGTGGTCGCCGCCGAGCGCAGCCGCACGGGTCCCGTCGACAGCACGCGCAGCCAGCCGATCGCGTCGCAGATCGCGCCGGCGATGGCCGTGGCCGAGGCCGTGCACTGTGCGGTGTGCAGCGGCGCGCCGCCGCCCGCACCGGCGGCATCCTCCGCGACATCCGCGCGCAGCCGGGCACGGTCGAGGATGATCGGGATGTCGCCGGCACGCGCAGTGAGCGCGTCCAGCTCGGCGGGTGCGACGGGGACGGGGCCGGTGACGACGACGGCGATGGCGCCCGATGCCTTCGCCGCATCGACGGCGGCAGCCCACCCGGGTGTACCGGGCACGACGACGACCGCGCCGTCGGGCCCCTGCGCGAGGCGTGCGCTCAGCGGCAGCTCCGCGACGGCCGGGCCGGCGGCGGCCGCGGCGTAGAACACCGGGACACCCGACATCTCGGGCACGACCCGGCTCACGACGTGGCTCCCTCGCGGATGGCCTGGGCGGCGGCATCGGCGATGTCTATCGCGTAGTGGGCATCGGCGTGGATCTCGTCGTACTCGACCGGCTCGACGTTCTCCCGGGCCGCGGCCAGGGCACGCCACTCCGCGACGTAGCCGTCCTCGGCGTCCTGCGGATACTCGGTCACGCGGCCACCGGGTGTGTGCACGCGCACCGCGGCGCTGCCGGCGTGCACGAAGGCGGGAGGGAAGTCCACCTCGAGCTCGTCGGCCGACGTGCCGATCGTCATCCGCCACCGCGCGTCGGCGCCGCCGGGAAGCATCACCGCCGCCAGCTGCACCAGCACGCCGCCTGCGGCCAACCCGATCGCATATCCGATCGGCGGCACCGCACGCGCGTACGCCACCTGTTCCAGGCGCGGTGCGAGGTCGCGCAGCGCGGGCAGGTCGTGGATGCCGAGACCGAGCACGAGCTCGCGCACGACCGTGGCGGCGGTTTCTGGATCGTCCCAGTCCGGGCGTGGCCGCGTCGTTGCCTGCCGGTTCGGAGCGGACTGGGTGACGACCTCGTGATAGCGGCCGTTGGGGGGCAGTGCGACCGTCACCGAGACCGTGCGCACGCGGCCGCCGTTCGCGACGAGGTGGTGCTTCGCGCGCGCCCATGCGGTGTCGAAGTGGTGGTTCGTCCCGACGACCAGGGCGGTCCCCGAGCGACGGCACGCATCGATGACGGCATCCGCGTCTTCATGGGTCATCGCCAGCGGCTTCTCGCAGAGGATCGCGCGTTTGCCCGCCGCAACGGCGGCGAGCACCTGCTCGGCGTGACGGGCAGGCGGGCTGCAGACGGCGACGATCTCCACGGACGGATCGGCGAGCAGATCGTCGATGCCCGTCGATGACCGGGCACCGCTGCGGGCGGCCAGCGCCGCCGCACGGCCACTGCCCGCGTCGGCGATGTGCACCACGGCGAAGCGATCGGCGAGCCGGGCCAGGGTGGGCAGGTGAAGCGCGCCGACCCCGGGTCCGGCCCCGATCACGCCGACTCCAGCAGTCATGCGCACCACTCTCCGTCGAGCTCTGTCCCGATACTTACGTCAGAAGCATACCTAAGTTTGCGCTTGAGCGATCTTTGGGCGTGCAAGATTGCCGGGTGCGGCCCGTGCGTTGTGTCAGAATCAACCCATGGCTACGGAGTCCACCCTGCGCTTCGGCGCCCAGACCGACGAGGTCACGAGTCTGCTGCGCATCGTCAACATGGTTCGTAACGGCGAGGCGACCACGCGGCCGGAGATCGGCCGCGTGACGGGGCTCGGCCGGGGCGTGGTGACCCAGCGCGTCGAACAGGCCATAGAGATGGGCTTTCTCGAAGACGGCGAGTTCGGCCCCTCATCGGGCGGACGGGCGCCGCGCACCCTGCACTTCCGCGCCGAGCAGGCGCGCATCATCGTGTGCGCCCTGGGCGCCCTGCACATCCGCGTCGGTCTGGCAGCGCTCGAAGGCGACATCATCGACGAGGCGCATCAGGACTGGGACATTGCCCGCGGGCCTGCGGAGACCCTGGACGCCGTCATGGCCCTCATCGACGAGCTGCTGGAGCGCAACCCCGACGCGCCGGTCTGGGCGGTCACGGTGGGCATTCCCGGCCCCGTCGACTTCGACAGCGGACGCCCCGTCGCACCGCCGATCATGCCGGGCTGGAACGGCTTCGACGTGCGGCGCCGCTTCGAGCAGCGCTTCGACGCGCCGGTCTGGGTGGACAACGACGTGAACCTCCTCGCGCTCAGCGAGCGAGCGCGTCGCAACGATGAGCACGTCGACCTCATCTACTGCAAGGTCGGGTCGGGCATCGGCGCAGGCCTGCTCTCGCAGGGCCGCATCCATCGCGGTGCGAACGGCGCCGCCGGAGACATCGGACACGTGCGCGTGCGCGACTCCGAGGCGCCGTGCCGATGCGGGAAGCTGGGATGCCTGGAGGCCGTCGCCGGGGGCTGGGCCCTCGTGCGCGAGGCCGAGCAGGCGATCGCCGAGGGCGCGACCGGGTACCTGGCCCGCGCCGCGGCCGCCGGAGAACGGCCGACACCCGAGCGCATCGCACGCGCCGCCGAGGACGGCGACGCCCTCGCCATCTCGCTCGTGCAGCGGTCGGCCCGGGTCGTCGGCGAGTCGATCGCGGCCCTCGTCAACATGTTCAATCCGGGCGTCATCGTCATCGGCGGCGCCGTCGCCGCCGCCGGAGAGCTGTTCCTCGCCGAGGTGCGCCAGCGCGTCTACGAGCTGTCGCTTCCGCTGGCCACGCGCGATCTGTCCATCGTCAATTCCGTCGATGACGAGCGCGAGCCGCTGCGCGGGGGCGCCGAGCTCGCTCGCGAGCAGCTGTTCGACGTGACGTTCCCGCGCTGGTTCGCCGACGGGCGCCCCAGCGTGACCGGCGTGCGCGCGGCCTCCTGACGGCCGCGCGCGGGTGCGCGCCGGCCGGTCACTACTTCTTACGGAATCAGACGTAAGTGGGTATGGTGTGATCTCACGCCACCACAAGGACCGCTATGAGCCTCACCATCCTGCGCGCCGACGCACTGAAGCCCCTGCCCGACGGGTTCGAGCTGCGCGTGTCGCTGCCATGGATCCGCGCGCTACCGCTGCGCAGCCTCCGGGATGTGTCGGTGCGGCTCGACGGCACCGCCGTCGACGAGCTGCAGGGGCCCGAGGCCGGCGACCGCTGGTGGCCCGCGCAGGACCGCGTCGTCCTGCGCGGTCGCACACCGATCGCGGCGGGAGCGCACGAGGTCGAGATCGACTTCGGTCTCGTCATCCCGTACCTGCAGATCGCACCCGACGGGCCGCTGCAGCTCCCCTTCCACGAGCAGCGCACGCTGCACGCCCACGCGCATGCCTCGGGCGGGGCCGGCGGCTCGGCCGCACGCTCGAGCGTCTCGGACGACATCGCATGACCACTCTGCCCACGGGCTGGACCCTGGCCGCATCCGCGTTCAACTGGACGCCCGACGTCGTGCGTGCCGAGCGCTCGACCCACGAGCTCGCCGCCGCCATCAGCGCGTCGGGTGTGGCCTCGACCATCGAGATAGAGCTCGGCCAGACGCTGCGCACGTATCCGGATCCGGATGCCGCAGAGCTCGATGCCCTGCGCACGACTCTGGCGGCGGCCGGCGGGAAGGTCTGCATCGTCGGCGTCTCGTTGGACGACTGGCGTCTTGCCGCGGACGGCACGACCCGCCGCCGCTCGGATGACGAGCGGCTGGCCTTTCTCGCGCCGCAGCTGCGCGCCGCCCACGAGCTCGGTGCCGGCGGGGTACGGCTGCCGCTCGGTCAGGCCGGAGGCGCTCTGCTCGCGCGCACGCTGCCGCTGCTGGACGAGCTCGGTCTCGTCCTGTACGAGGAGGCGCAGGGTCGCCAGAGTCCGCACAGCCCCGCGCACGCGGAGGCCTACGAGGCGATCACCCGGTTCGACGACCCGCATCTGCGTCTGCTCATCGACCTCAGCATGCTGATGCCCGCGCTGCCCACCAGCTACCTCACCGTGCTCGAGGCCGGCGGCGTGGATGCCGAGCTGCTCCGCCTGCTGCGGACCGCATGGCACGAGCCGGCGACACAGGATGCCGTGTTCGCGGCGCTGCGCGCGGGAGCAGTGCCTCCCGCCGTGCACACGTTGTTCATGGACCTCGTCGTGCGCTTCGGTCGTTCGGATGCCGCACAGCTGCGCGACGTCCTGCCCCTGATCGGCGCCTTCCACCTGAAGTTCTGGGACCTCGACGATACCGACGGGCGGGTGTCGCAGCCGATCCGCGACCTCGGTGCCCTGCTGCACGGCAGCGGCTTCACCGGCACGCTGTGCAGCGAGTGGGGCGGGCACGAGTGGCTCGATGCCGATGCGACCGAGATGACCCGAGCCCACCTCGCCCTGGCCTCCCGTGCCCTCGCCGAGGGCGCCGGCAGCTGACCGGGCCGATGGGACGTCGTTTCGACTCGCTGCGCTCGCTCAACGACCGGAGTCGGGCGCTACGCTCGCTCAACGACCGGTCGAGAAGGCGGCGTCGAAGGCGGCGGCGGGCGGGGTGATGGCGTTCAGCTTGCGCACGAACCCGAGCGCCTCGGGCGCACCGTGCAGGCGATCCATGCCGGCATCCTCCCATTCGACGCTGGTGGGTCCGGTGTAGCCGATAGCGTTCAGGGCACGGAAGATCGGCTCCCAGGGCACCTCGCCGTGGCCGGTCGACACGAACGTCCACCCGCGTCGCGGGTCGGCCCAGGGCAGATGCGATCCGAGCACGCCGTTGCGGCCGTCGAGGTGGGTGACCGACTCCTTCACGTGCACGTGGAAGACGTGCTGCGCGTAGTCGAGGATGAACGCCACCGGGTCCAGCTGCTGCCACATGAAGTGCGAGGGGTCGAAGTTGAACCCGAACGACGAGCGATGCCCGATCGCATCGAGCGCGGCCTTCGCGGTCCAGTAGTCGTAGGCGATCTCGGACGGATGCGGCTCGAGGGCGAAGCGCACGCCCTCCTGCTCGAACACGTCGAGGATCGGGTTCCACCGGTCGGCGAAGTCACGGTATCCGTCGGCGATCATCTCGTCGGATGCCGGTGGGAACATCGCCACGTACTTCCAGATCGACGATCCGGTGAACCCGGTGACGGTGCTCACGCCGAGCCGGGCGGCCAGCCGCGCGGTGTTCTTCAGTTCCTCCGCCGCGCGCTGCCGCACGCCCTCGGGATCGCCGTCGCCCCATACCGAGTCGGGCAGGATGTCGCGGTGCCGTTGGTCGATCGGATCGTCGCACACGGCCTGGCCCTTCAGATGGTTGGAGATCGTCCACACCTTCAGGCCGTTGCGCTCGAGCACATCGAGCTTGCCCTGGACATACGCATCGTCGTCCCAACGGCTCGGGTCGAGGTGGTCGCCCCAGCACGCGATCTCGAGGCCGTCGTAGCCCCATTGCCCCGCGAGCCGGCACACCTCCTCGAACGGGAGATCGGCCCACTGGCCGGTGAACAGCGTGATCGGGCGTGTCATGTCATGCTCCTTATTCCTTGTCGTTCGGTCGTTGAGCCAGGAGCGAAGCGACGAGACGCGGTGAGCGGCAGGGCGTTTCGTCTCGCTAGGCTCGCTCAAAGACCAGGTCCTCGACGCCGACGCGCACCCACGCGGAGTCCTTCGCCGCGCTCTGTTCGACGGCCGCCAGCACCCGCTGCACCGAGAGCCCTTCGGCGAAGGTGGGGTGCGGGTCGACGTCGTCGTGGATCGCCCGCACGAGGTCGACCGCCTGATGCACGAAACCGTGCTCGTAGCCGAGCATGTGCCCGGTCGGCCACCAGGCCGCCACATACGGATGCTGCGCCTCGGTCACCAGGATCTTCGTGAACCCCTGCCGGTCCCCCGGCGCCGTGCGGTCGTAGAACTGCAGGCTGTTGAGGTCTTCCAGATCGAACGCGAGTGCGCCCTTGTCGCCGGACACCTCGATCGTCAGCGAGTTCTTACGGCCGGTCGCGAACCGGGTCGCCTCGAACGAGACCAGGGCACCCCCGGAGAGCCGCCCCGTGAAGATCGCTGCGTCGTCGACGGTGACCTCGCCATAGCCCTCCGCGGCCACGCCCGACAGCCCGGAGCCCGATCCCAGCAGCGGCCGCCGCTTCACGATCGTCTCGACCGTGCCCGAGACGGCCTCGATCCGCTGACCGGTCACGAACTGGGTCATGTCGATGATGTGCGCACCGATGTCGCCCAGCGCCCCCGAGCCGGCATGCTCCTTCTGCAGCCGCCATGCCAGCGGTGCCTGCGGGTCGACGAGCCAGTCCTGCCGGTATGCCGCCCGCACCTGCTGCACGGTGCCCACCGCCCCCTGTGCGATGAGGTCGCGCAGGAACGTGACCGCGGGCACCCGCCGGTAGGTGAATCCGACCATGGCCTTCGCGCCGCGCTCGGCGGCCCGCGTCGCGGCAGCGAGCATCGCCTCGGCCTCGGCCACCGTGTTGGCCAGCGGCTTCTCGCACAGCACGTGCTTGCCCGCCTCCAGCGCGGCGATCGCGATCTCGGCGTGCGAGTCACCCGGCGTGACGACATCCACGATGTCGATGTCGTCACGCGCGATCACCTTCCGCCAGTCGGTCTCCGATGCGCCCCAACCCCAGTGTGCGGCCGCCTGCGCCACGGCATCCGCGTTGCGCCCGACCAGCACGGCCATCTCGACGTCCTCGGCCAGGTCGAACACCGCCGGAGCCTGCCGCCACCCCACCGAATGCGCGGCGCCCATGAAGCCGTAGCCGATCATGGCCACGCGCAGGGGGCGTTTCGACTCGCTTCGCTCGCGAGGCGACCGGGACGCGTCTCGACCCGGCTGCGCCTGTCTCGACTCGCTCGGCTCACGGGGCGAGCGCAGGGAGCTCATGCCAGCACCAGCTCTCGCTCGACAGGCACGCGGTTAGTGACATAGCGCCCGGGGCCCCCGTCCACGCCCGGCATGATCTGCATGTAGAGCAGCCGCATCGTCAGCACGACCTCGACCCTCAGCCGCGCTCCCGGAGCCGGCATGTGCTCGAGCGGGATGACGACATCCGGACGGTCGGCGACGAACCACAGCGTCTCCCACTGCTCGGGCAGTTCGTCGATGCGGTAGCTACGGCCTGCCAGCACGAAGCGCAGCGCGTCTTTTGGCACGTTCACGCCATCGACGGATGCCGCGACGTCGTCGACGGCCGACAGCCACAGGCTGCGGTACCAGGGGATCTGCACCGATACCGCGATGCCGCTGCCGTCGGGCAGCCGACGGACGTCCTTCTCGGAGAACAGGGAGTTGTGCGTGGCCACGATGGTTCCTTGCTGTCAGGCCGGGGCGGTGGCGTGGGCGGCGGCGTCCTCGATCGCGCCGCGCATGAGCGCATGCTGCTTCTTGACGAGGTCGATGGGGTCGGCCTCACCGAGGTCGGAGAAGGCGTGGCCCTCCCACTCGCTGGACAGGTAGCCGCGGTAGCCGCCGGCCACGAACTGCCGCACGATCCGCGGGATGTCCATCGCCGGCTCCTGGCCGTCGGCGCCGATGTCGTAGAACTTCGCGTGCACGTGGAAGATCTGCGGCATGATGTCCAGCCACTCCTCGGGCGGCACGAGCCCGTGCATGTTGAACGCGAGACGTGTGAACGGGCCGAACCGCAACGGGTCGACGCCTTCGCCGGTCAGGTAGTCCTCGAACTTCTGGTTGCGCACGTGCATCGGGGCCGGCTCGTGCCAGATCTCGTCCATCACCGCGAAGTGCCTCTGGTCCAGTCCCATCTTCGCGAGCTGGTGCAGCAGCGTCGGCGACAGGCTGTGCATGGTCGACGAGAAGTCGGCGGTGAAGCCCAGCCGGTCGCTGCCGAGCTCGTCGTACATCTCCCGGATGGCGAGCACGGCTGGATCGTTCGGGCCGGACGGCGCATGGATCTCGTAGCCCAGCCGCTGGTCGTACTGCTCCGCCAACGGCAGCAGGCTGCGCAGCAGCTCACGGCCTGCCGAACGGATCACCACGCGGCGGAATCCCAGCGCGTGCGCGGTCTTCAGCTGCCGGGCGAGGAACTCGTGCTCCTCGCCGGGCGTCATGTCGCGCTCCTTGCGACGCCCCATGTCGAGGTTCGTGCCCACTGCGCTCGGCTCCAGGCCGTATTTGTCCAGCGAGTCGAACCACACCTTCACGAACGCGCGGTCGACGTCGGGATAGGTGCGCAGCAGCTGTGCGATGTTGAACTCGACGCCCGGCCCGATGCCGTTCTCGGCGACCGCCGCGATGAGCGTCTCCGGCGTGTACAGACCCGCGGCGAACTCGCTGGTCATCGAGTAGAGCGTGGTGCCCAGCTGGATGCCGGTGCCCGCGATGCCGTCGCTCATGCGTGTGCCCCCCTCGTCGTCGGCCGTGTCGACCCGCGTCGCTCGCCCAGCCACTCGGCCAGCTGCACGCGGGCGGCGGCGGCATCGGTCACCATCTGCGATCCGGCATCGTGCGCGGCCGACCGCTGCACGGCCTGCTCACCGGCGACGATCTCGAACGGCGACTGCCAGTGGTTCCAGTGCCAGCCCTCGTACTCACTGGAGATCGCACCGTCGTAGCCGTTCTCGACGAGCAGGCGGATGAGATCGCGCACGGGGACCGAGGGCTCCTCGCCGGTGTCGTCGATGCCGAAGAACTTGCCGTGCACGTGCCGGATCCACGGCATGATCTCCAGCCAGTCGTTCACGCGCGCCGGGCCGAACAGACCCGTGCCGTTGATCCCGAAGTCGACCCCGAGGTCGGGCCTTCCGTTCTCGGCGCCCAGCGCGATGAAGCGCCCGAACCTCTGGCCGTGGTCGGCCTGGTCGGCCGGGGGCCCGGCCTGGAAGAACTCGTCCCACAGCGCGACGACCTTTGCCAGCAGCTCGTCCGACGCCCCGCGGCGGCGGTAGGCCTCGATCAGCGAGGGGGCGAAGCCGGTGGTGGTCGCCCCCCAGTCCGCGGTGAAGCCGAGGAACGGCGAGCCGACCTTCTCGTAACGGTCGCGCAGCGCGAGGATGCGCGGGTGCGACGCATACTGGTCGGCGTGCACCTCGAGCGCCAGCGTCACGCCGTGCTTCTCGGCGACCGGCGCGAGCCGCTCCATGGAGTCGGGCTCGATCGAGATCTGCACGCGCGCGATCGGGAATCCGAGCTTCGCGGCCGCCTCGATCTGACGGCGCATGTACTCGATGAGCTCGTCCTGGTTCAGCAGCCGATCGCGATGGATGCCGATGTCGGCGTTGATCGCGAGCGAGGTCTGCACGAGCCCGACCTCATCGACGAGATCGCGGAACCGTCCCGCGAACGCGTCGTCGATCTCCGGGAACCCGCGGAAGCTGGAGAATCCGATGATCTCCAGTCCGGGTCCGTACCCGTCGTCGGCGACCTTGCGGACCAGCTGCTCGAGATCGTACTGGCGCCCGTGGAAGGCGCGCGTGAAGCTGTACAGCGTCACGCCCTGGATCGGGGCCCCGAGGCTCATGCCGCCACCTCCTTCGTCGTCGCTGGCATCGTCTTCGTGTCGTGCTCCTCGATGCGCAGCACCTGGCCCCCGTCGATGATGATGTACGGGATGTAGAGCTTGAGCTCGACGTCGACGCGATGCTCGTCGGAGCCTGTTGCGAGTGGGATGTCGCCGGAGACGATCGCCGAGTCGAGCGGGAACCACCACTGGTCGGTGTCGTCGACGAGGTCGGCGAGGCGGAAGGTGCGCCCGTTCATGGTCCAGCGCAGGGACTCGACGGGTGCCTGCACGCCGTCGACGGCGAACGAGACCTCTGAGATGCACGAGCCGGGCAGTGCCCGGTACCAGGGGATGCGCACCTCGACGGCGCTGCGCACGCCGTCGGTCGTGAGCGTGTCCTGCTCGATGATGCGATCGGGTATCACCGCGACCTCCTTGAGACGACTACTTTGTCCTTGTTCCTACAGTGTAATGTCTAATTTAGACATAAGCAAGCGTGTTTCCTGACCGCCGCGTTTCGACTCGTCGCTACGCTCCTCGCTCAACGCCCGGGAGGAGAGAGCCGGTCGTTGAGCGAGCGCAGCGAGCCGAAACGCCCCGGCCGTCCTGCTCACCGCCCCAGCTCCCGCGCGATGCGTCGAGCCCCGCGAACGGCCAGCGCTACTGACGTGAGGGTGGGATTGCAGGCAGTGGCGGTGGGGATCACACCGTTGCCGGCCACGAAGACACCCGGTGCCGACCACACCTCGCTGTCCGGTCCGCACACGCTGCGCCCGTCGTCGGCCTCTCCCATCCGCACGCTGCCCTGGTAGTGCAGCGAGGCGCCCAGGGGCATCGTGAAGGGATGGTCGTCGATGGGCTCGCCGACGGCCCGGCCGAGCCGCACGATCTCCGTCCGCGCACGATCGAGCACCTCGTGGTCGCGCTCGGTGAGCCGGTAGTGGATGCGCATGGCCGGCATGCCGTAGGCGTCGACCTCGTCGGCCGAGAACTCCACGCGGTCGTCCCACTGCAGGTCCTTGGCGGTGAACAGTCCGAGCCCCACGATCGACCCGGGCTCGGCCGGGTCGTCGTCGGCGAGTGGCACCGGCGAGGCATCCAGCTGCATGATCTGGCCGTGGAACGGCACGTCATCCGTGTACGGGACCCAGCTGACACCGCTCTGCTCGCTGAGCGCACCGCCGACCACGTCGTGCTCGTCGGACTGCCCAGCCGGCGCCGTCGGCGCTGCGCGCACCGTGTCGCGGATGCGTGAGGCGAACACCACCTGCGACTGGTCGTTGAGCATGCGCCCGAGCGCCGCGGGACGGATGCCGGAGGCCCACAGCACCTGGGGGGTGCGCAGCGCGTCGGCGGCCACCACGACGAACCGGGCTCCCACCTGGTGCACCTTGCCACTGCGCAGATCGCGCACCTCCACGCCGGTCGCGCGGCCACCCTCGGTCAGCACCCGCGTGACCAGCGACTCGTCGTGCAGCTGGAAGCGCGGGTTGTCCCGGGTCACGTCGCCGAAGACCACGTCCGACCCCGACCAGACCAGCCGCCCGTCGGCACGCCGGTGCACGGCCAGCGGCATGCGCTGCACGCGGCGGCCGGCGGCGCGCGAGTCGTCGACGGCCGCTGCCAGGCGCGCGCGGACGAGCTCGGTGTAGGGCGCACCGTCGAACGCGTCGGTGGTGACCCCGAGCAGGCGATCGCCCTCGTCGAGCAGCTCGTCGAGGTCGGGAAGGAACCCGATGCGCTCGCTGTCGCCCGGGCGCGGGCACGCGCCGGTCCAGTGCGCGCCCATCCCCCCGACGTTGCTGGAGAACGCGGCGACGGGCAGGCCGTCCTCCCCCGGCTCCTGGAACCCGGCGGCCAGCAGATACGTGCCCGGACGCGCCATCCGGTCGCCGGACTTCACCGCCCCCGGCGAGCTCACAGTCGCCGCTCCTGCCGCCGGGCCCTCGGAGCGCTGCTGGGCTCGGGCCCGGACCGCGGCATCCGGGATGTTCTTGACGTGCGAGCCGGGCGGATCCGACACGGTCGGGCCGACCTCGAACGTCGCGATGGTCGCCTGCGGTGCCTGCTCGCTGAGGATGCGGGCGTATGTCGCGCCGGTCGGTCCGCTGCCGACGATCGCGACGTCGACGCGGGTGGGATAGCGGCTCATGCGCGGGCCGCCCGCTCGCGGATGAGGGCGGTGGATGCCACGGACTCCTGCGTCGGGTAGTACTCCAGGCCGATCGGCCCGTCGTATCCCGAGGCGCGCAGGACGCCCAGGCGCTGCGCCCAGTCCAGCCCGCCCGAGCCCGGCTCGCCACGGCCCGGGGCATCGGCCAGCTGCACGTAGGCGACCAGCCCCGCGGCGTTCGCGAGCTCGGCGGCCATGTCCTCGCCCTCGACCGCCGAGTGGTAGATGTCGTAGAGCACGCCGAAGAACGGGGAGTCCACGCCGCGCGCGACGTATACGGCCTCGGCCGTGCGGTCCAGCAGCGACCCGGGATGATCGACGCGGATGTTGACCGGCTCGAGCGTGAGGGTGATGCCGGAGCCGTCGATCTGTGCGATCGCCTTGCGATAGATCTCGATCAGCTTGTCGAGCTGGGTCTGTCGCTTCCAGCCACCGAAGCCCGTGCCGCTGCCCACGACGATGCGCGGGCAGCCGAGGTCCTGGGCGATCGCGACGCCCTCGTCGAGCTTGCGGAAGAACTCGGAGTGATCCCACGGCGGGATCATGAACTGGGTGCGCGGCTCGGACAGCTGTGCGGTCAGAACGGTGCCGGTCTCGTCGAGTGCGGCCTTCAGCGCCGGGAGGTCCTTCGGCGACGCCGGGGCGTCGACCCCGGTGGGGCCCCACATCTCGACGGCCGTGAAACCCGCCGCGGCGGCGGCGCGCACACGGTCGTGGTAGTCGCCGGCCTCGGTGAACAGCAGTTCGATGTTGGGTGCGAGCTGGTACACGGTGTCTCCTCTTCAGAACATCGGATGGTCGTGGACGGCATGCGCGGGAACCTGCTGCAGCACGTCCCAGTGCTCGACGATCCGGCCGTCCTCGAATCGGTAGATGTCCGCGACCGCGGCGTCGGGCGCACCGGGTCGGGAAGCCTTCACGTGCACCATCGCGAGGTCGCCGTCGACGATGATCCGCTGGATCTGGAAGCTGGCGTCGGGCGAGCCGTCGAACTTCGGCGTCAGCGCGGCGATCGCGGCGGCCGGGCCGTCGGCGATCGTCGGATTGTGCTGCCGGTAGCCGTCTGCGACCAGGAATGCGAAGGCCTCCGCGACGCGCTTGCGCGTGTAGAACAGCTCACAGAACCGCTCGAACGCGGCGCGGTCTCCCGCCATGTCAGTACTCCCCCAGGTCTCGGGCCGCGATCACGGGAACGGCGCCGGCGCCCGCCGCGCATACGAGTCCGGCGACCGACTCCGGCGCCGGATAGGGCACGAAATGGGTGAGGAGGATCTGCCTCACGTGCGCGGACGCCGCGACGCTCCCGATCTCCTCCGGCGTCAGGTGGTTGTTGCGCATGTTGTACTCGACCCGGTCGACGATCGCGGGAGCGGCCGCGAACCGCGTGCGCAGATCCTCGGTGATGCGCGGCACGTCCACGACCTCGGAGACGAGGAGATTGGCGTCCTGCGCCAACGGGACGAGGGCCGGCGTCATGCCGGTGTCACCTGTGTAGGCGATGACACGGTCAGGGGTCGTGACCCGCAGGCCGATCGCGTGCGGCCGTGCCGCCCCGGGCGACGGCGAGCGGAAGTGCGCGACCTCGATCGCCTCGACCAGGATCGCCTCGTCGCGATACAGCTCCACGAGCCGGTGGTCGGCCGGGCGTTCCGCCTCGTGCACCGTGACACGCTCCACAATGCCCGGCTTGTCCGGCGCCTCGGTCAGCTCGGTGTGGCGATACGCGTCAGCCAGCCCCGCGACGAGATGGCCGGTGCCGTGCGGGCCGCCCACCACGAGCCGGCGGTCGCCGGGACCGAGCCAATGGGTCAGCAGCACGATCCCGAGATCGGCGAGGTGATCAGGATGATGGTGGGTCAGGAACACGCCGCGCAGCCGTGCCGGGTCGATCCCCGCCTCGGCGAGCCGGCGCAGCACGCCATTGCCCACGTCGCACAGGGAGACATCCTCATCGACGACGCGCGCGTTGGAGATCTGGAACGCCTCCGTACGTTGGAAGGGGCCGCCGCAGGTGCCGAGCGTGATCCACCTGGTCTGCGTCATGATCCGGCCTCGACGGCTCGGACGGCGAGCGTCACCGGGCCCAGCAGACCGGTGGGATCCTGCTGCGCGAACGCGGAGAAGAAGTCGGGCTGCGCCTTGGCCAGCGTGTTCGTCACCTCGCTCTCAAGCGTGTTCTGGGCGGCCAGCAGCCCTGACGGGATCTCGAACGTGTACGGCGGGGCGATGCGCGTGCCGAGGTCGACGTCGCCCAGTCGCACGCGGGCGATCTCGAAGACGGCGCCGAGGTCGAGCAGGTGCGGCCGGCCGGGCTGTTCGACCGTGAGGGATGCCGTGTACCGGGCGGTGCCGCTGAAGGTCGGCAGCAGGTCGGGGTCGCTCAGCGGCCGCAGCGCGTCCAGGCTGCGCCAGGGAGCGAACCGCGGATACTCCGCAGCGGTGGCCAGCGCCACATCCCAGGATGCCGAGACGGGAACCGGTTCGCCCAGGCGGGCGGGCCGGGCGACGTTCAAGCCCGCCCACGCAGCGGGGTCACCGACCACGAGCACCGTCGCCTCTCCGGGCACGAGCCGCAGGTCGATCGCGACCCCACTGCCTGTCGCTGTGCCCGGCAGTGCGGCCAGGCTCCCGGTGAACGCGTCGAAGGCCACGACCTGGCCGCTGCGCGGGATGGTCAGCGTGGTGTGCACCGGTGCGCAGACCGACTCGTTGACGAGCATCACCACGTCGGCCTCGCCGTGGTCTATCCGCAGGGCGCGCAGCGTCGGCGAGGAGTCGGCGACGCGTGGGGCGCGGGTGGTCAGCGCCCCGGCGACGCCCGCCAGCCGCTGCTGCGGGACCGGGTGGAACCGCACGCGCAGCACGTCGGGGTCGGGCCCTTCGACCTCGGGCACCTCGTCGACGAACACGACGGGCACACCGCCGTCGGAAAGGCGCAGCAGCTCGGTCGCCGCGGTGGCGGGCAGGAACGCGCTGCCCGGCACGACGAGCACGTCGTAGGACTCGCCGCCCAGCGACAGCATGACGCCGGAGACCGACGCCTCACCCAGCGCGTCGGCGGGCACGATGTCGGCGTCGAGCTGCGCCTCCATCAGCAGCCGCAGCGGCCGCTCGACCGGCTGCGCGCGCCCGAGCCACTCGGCATCCGCATGGTAGAGCACCGCGACCGGCGCGATGTGCGTCCCGCCCTGCAGCAGGTGGCTGAGCCGATCGGTGTAGCCGCTGAGCAGTCGGTGATGCGGATACTGCGGGTTCTGACCTCGCGCGTAGAAGTGCGGCGGGCAGTCGAGATCGGGGAACGGCGCGGGCGAGAACGCGTGCGGCACGACGTGCGTGACGCCACGCACCAGCAGGTGGTTGGTCAGCCAGGTGAACAGCCGCAGCCCGGCGTACCAGCCGTACGCACCGATGGTCTCGCACATCGAGCGACCGTGCTTGCGCGGGTCGAGGTGCGCGGCGGACGATGCCAGCTTCGCCAGGCCGAAATGGAAGAACTCGCCGTCGGAGTGCCCGACCATGTTGGCGAACGGTCCGCGGGCGAACCCCGGCACGACCTGCGCGCCGATGATGTCGATGCCCGCCATGTCCTGGCCGGCCATCGCACGGAAGTAGTGCGCGGCTCCCGGGCCGAGGCGCGCATGCGCGCCGTTATCCTCGATGACGTGCCCGATGTACTCCACGCCGTGCGCGCGGCACCAGTCGCCGAGGCGCTGCGAGAAGCTCTCCGAGTACAGTCGCGAGACGACGTCCATGAAGGCGTAGCGCACGCGGCGCTCGGTGCCGCCGGCGGGATTCCACAGCAGCGGCAG
>CALKHM010000109.1 GCA_937988695.1 uncultured Microbacterium sp.
CAGCTGCTGCACGCCCAGCACGACCACGAGCATCCACAGGGCGATCCACCAGCCGTTGTACACCAGCGCGAGGAAGACCGCCACGGCACCGGTCACCACGGCCCCCACGATGGGCACGAAGGAGCCGAGGAAGACGAGCACGGCCACCGGCACCGCCAGGGGCACACCGAGCAGGAACGCCCCCAGCCCGATGCCGATGGCGTCGATGGTGGCCACCAGCAGCTGCGTGCGTGCGTAATTGACGAGCGTGTTCCAGCCTGTTCGGCCGGCACCGTCCAACGCGACGCGCGCGCGCTGCGGAAATAGCCGCACCGTCCAGCGCCAGATGCCGGCGCCGTCGGCGAGCAGACACAGCAGGATGAAGATCGACAGCACGAATCCGGTGCCGATGTGGCCCACCGTGCTCCCGATGGCCAGCGCTCCCGACCAGAGCAGGTCGGCCTGCTGCTGCAGGAACTGACCCACCTGGTGCAGCATGTCGTCGATCTGCGCCTCGGTCAGCCCGAGCGGTCCGTGCACGAGATACTCGCGCAGCGCCTCGACGGCGCCCTTCGTGCGCTCGCGCACCGAGTTCCACTGCAGGCCGATCTGCCAGCCCACCAGCCACATCAGGCCCGCCACGATCGCGAGGGTGCCGATGACCGAGATGACGATCGCCGCGACGCGCGGCATCCGATGCCGCAGCATGAACGAGAACGCCGGCCACAACAGCGCTGTGATGAGGATCGACACCAGCAGCGGGATGACCAGCAGCTTCAGCTCGATGATCAGCCAGACGACCAGCGCGAGCGCCGCAGCCACCACCAGCAGCCGCCACGCGTACGCCGTGGCCACGCGCAGTGCGCTCGGCACCGTCGAGCCGATCTCGGTGCTCACGACGCGCTGAGTCAGAGCCTCTCGCAGCGTGGGGCGGGACTTGCCGTCGGACTGGGCCACCCGCACAGTCTATGACTGCGCTCCGAGCAGAACCTGACGACGGACCCGAGCGGCGGCCCGACTAGAACGAGCCGCCGATGGTGTGCAGGCGCTCGATGCGGTCGGGGATCGGCGGGTGCGTGGAGAACATCCGCTCCAGCGCGGTCGGGCGCAGCGGATCGGCGATCCACAGGTGCGCCATCGACGTGTTGGCCTTCCTCAGCGGCTGCCCGTGGGTCTGCAGCTTCGCCAGCGCCGAGGCGAGTCCCTCCGGGTCGCGCGTGGTCATGGCGCTGGTGGCGTCGGCGAGGTACTCGCGCTGACGCGAGATGGCCGCCTGCACGATCCCCGCGAGCAACGGCGCCACGATCGCGGCGACGATGCCGAACAGCAGGAAGATCAGCTGCGCCTGTCCGCCGCCGGAGTTGTTGCTGCGACGCCCACCGCCGAAGAACGTCATCCGCAACAGGATGTCGGCGATGATGCCGACGGCGACCACGAGGCCGAACACGAGCATCGAGACCCGGATGTCGTAGTTGCGGATGTGTCCGAGCTCGTGTGCCAGCACGCCTTCCAGCTCGCGATCGGTCATCAGCTCGAAAAGGCTCGTGGTCACCGTGATCGCTGCGTGGTCGGGGTCACGCCCGGTCGCGAACGCGTTGGGTGCGGGATCCTCCACGACGTACAGTCGCGGCATCGGGGTGCCGGTGGTGATGCAGAGGTTCTCGACGAGCCGGTAGTAGCGCGGCGCGCTCTGCTTGTCGACCTCGAACGCGCCCGACAGCGCGATCGCCTGACGATCGGCGGTGAAGTACTGCACGGTCGCATACCCGCCGGCGAACAGCAGCACGAACGCCGTGATCCACCAGTTGTTGCCGACCAGCCAGCCGACGAGCGCACCCAGCAGCCCGAGCAGGACGATGAAGGCGATCAGGATGAACCAGGTGTTGCGCTTGTTGCGCGCGATCGCGGAGTACATGGTGTCGGCAAGCCCTTCGCATTGTGCGCCGAGGCTTCGTCTCGGGCCTGCGGCCCTCGCTCAGCCTTGACACGCCACGCGTCAATGCGCTGCGCGCATTGACCCGCAGCGTGTCAGAACTGGACCCGGGGCGGTTCCGCGATCGCCGCGCCGTCGACGACCTCGAAGAACTCGCGCTCGTGGAAGCCGAGGTTGCGCGCGAACAGGTTGTTCGGGAACACCTTGATCTTGGTGTTCAGCTCGCGGACGCCGCCGTTGTAGAACCGGCGCGACGCCTGGATCTTGTCCTCGGTGTCGACGATGTTCTGCTGCAGCTGGAGGAAGTTCTGGCTCGCCTGCAGCTGCGGGTAAGCCTCGGCGACGGCGAAGATCGACTTCAGAGCCTGCTGCATGTGTCCCTCTGCCACGCCCGCCTCGGCGGGCCCGGAGGCGCCCAGCGTCTCGGCACGTGCCTGCGTCACGTTCTCGAAGACCGCCTTCTCGTGCGCCGCATAGCCCTTGACCGCCTCGATGAGGTTCGGCAGCAGGTCTGCGCGACGCTTGAGCTGCACCGTGATGTCGCTCCAGGCCTCGTCTACGCGCACATTCAACTGCACGAGGGAGTTGTACGTCGCCCACAGATAGATCCCGATGATGAGGATCACAGCGACGACGACGATTACCGGGATCAGCCATTCCATTGCAGGGGACTCCGTTCGATTTGTCCCATCCTAACGGTGGGCGCTCGACCGACAGCCGACGGTCGGGCCTACTCCCAGGCGTTACTCACCGAGCACGCGGCGCAGGTACGCGTTCTCGAACATCCGGGTGGGGTCGAGCCGGTCGCGCAGGGCGACGAAGTCGTCGAACCTCGGGTAGAGCTCGCGCAGTGCCGCGGCATCCAGCGTGTGCATCTTGCCCCAGTGCGGGCGTCCCCCGCACTCGAGCATGATCTGCTCGACGGCCTCGAAATAGTCGGTGGGATTCTCGCGCCAGTACCGGTGCACGGCGATGTAGCCGGTGGCGCGCCCGTGCGCGGTGGACAGCCACAGATCGTCGGCGGCCGCGAACCGCACCTCGACCGGAAAAGAGATCCGCCACCGGCGCTCCTCGATGAGCGCGCGCAGCCGGTCGAACGCCCCGCGGACGTTCTCGGCGGCAAGCCCGTACTCCATCTCGCGGAAGCGCACGCCGCGATGCTGCGTGAACACCCGGTGCGACCAGTCCGTGTACTCCCGGTCGCCGGTGAGCCGGACAGCCAGGCGTGAGAACGGCGGCACCACGGCGGGCACCGCGGTGCCGGCCGCGCAGACGACGCTGTACACGCCATTGGACAGCAGCTCCTCGTCGACCCACCGGCCCATCCGGGGCAGCGGATGCCGCGGTGCGGTCTTCGGCAGGCGGGTGTTGGTCTTGGTCAATCCCACCTCGGTGTGCGGGAACCAGTAGAACTCGAAGTGATCGGCGTCGGCGACCCGCTCGGGCAGCGAGTCGAGCACGTCCGCAAGCGGTCCGGGCGCGTCCACGGCGTGCAGGACGAAGGCGGGCACGCACTGCAGCGTGACCTCGACCAGCACACCGAGAGCGCCCAGGCCCAGCGCGACGGCCGGCAACAGGTCGGGATCGTGCTCCTCGTCGACGGTGAGCAGCTCGCCGTCGGCGGTCACCAGCACCGCGCCGACCACCTGCGTGGCGATGCCGCCGAACCCGGCCCCGGTGCCGTGCGTGCCGGTCGAGATGGCCCCGGCGATCGTCTGCCGGTCGATGTCGCCGAGGTTCTGCATCGCCAGGGAGTACCCAGCCACCAGGGCGGGGATCTCGTGCAGCCGCGTGCCGGCACGCAGCGTGACCCGGCCGCGTTCCCGGTCCACGCGCACGACGCCGGTGAGCTCACGCAGATCCAGCAGCACGCCCGGGGCCACTGCGATGCCGGTGAAGCTGTGTCCGGCGCCGACGGCCTTCACCGTGAGCCCGCGGCGGGCGGCTGCCTGCACGGCTCGGCGCTCGGCGTCGGTGCTGTTGGGATGCTCCCCCCGCTGCGGCTGCACGTGCGCGGACCGTCCCCAGTTGCGCCACTGGCCACCCGGTCGCGTCACAGGAATGCCTTCCCCTCGCCGCGGTACGTGGGCGTCTGGCCGACGACCCGGTCCGATTCGATCAGCTGGTACGTGTT
>CALKHM010000110.1 GCA_937988695.1 uncultured Microbacterium sp.
GGGCGGCCCTACCACGAGGCGATCGGCGTGGCCCCGGCGCTGACCGGCCGGCTGTGCGCCGAGATGTTCCGCATCCGCTCGCTGGACGTGGTCTCCCGCGTGGCGGTCGTGCTGGGCGAGGATGACGCGGCCACGTCGTTCGCGCGGGATGCCGCAGCATTGCGCGTGCGGTTCGCCGACGCGAACGTGGACTCCGACGGCGCGCTGCCCGTCAAGCTGCAGGGTGTCTACGTGCTGGCGTTGGCCTTCGACCTCGTGCCGGCGGAGGTGCGCGATCGCACCGCGGCGCGGCTGGCGAGCCTCGTGCGAGAGCGCGGCGACCGGCTCGACACCGGCTTCCTGTCGGTCGGGCATCTGCTCGACGTGTTGTGGGACACCGGCCACGCCGATGTTGCACGTCGCGTGCTGTGGCAGCGTGAATGCCCGTCATGGCTGTACGAGGTCGACCAGGGGGCGACGACCGTCTGGGAGTCGTGGGACGCCGTGGTGCCCGGCCGGCCACCGCGGCCGGTCTCGCTCAACCACTACGCGTTCGGATGCGTCGACGATGTGCTGTTTCGCCGGATCGCCGGCATCCAACCCACCTCGCCGGGGTACGCGACCGCGCGCCTCGTGCCGGATCTGGAGTGCGGGCTGGCGCGGCTGGACGCTCATGTCGGCACCCCGTACGGGCGGCTCGGCGTCGCCTGGGAGACCGCCGGCGGCGCGGCCGAGGTGACCGTCGAGGTGCCGCACGGCATCCATGCCACCCTTCAGGCCGGCGGTGCCGATCTGCCGTTGTCGGCCGGCCGCAGCCGCCACCGCCTGAGCATCCCCTGAGCCGGCTCAGGCGGGCGGACGGGGGACCGGCCACGGGATGGTCGTAGCATCGACCCATGCCGTCTGCTCGTCACTACTCGAAAACCCCTGCTGTCCGTGAGCGGCTGGTGGCCACCACTTTGCAGCTGGTTGCTGAGGAGGGGTATAACTCCACCAGCATGCAGCGGATCGCCGACGAGATGGGCATGAGCAAAGCCGGCATACTCCATCATTTCTCTTCGCGAGACGCCCTGATGCTCGAGGTCCTGCGGCGTCGCTCAGGACTGGTCACCAGCGAGGTCGCCGCCATCGAGGATCCCATCGAAGCGGCCGTCGATGTCACGGCGAACAACGCCCGACAGCCGGGGCTGGCCGCGCTGTCCGCGGTCGTCACCGCGCTGTCGGCCGCCGACCTGGAGGATTCCGATCGCCGCGGCTACATCGATGGGCGGTATCGCCGACTTCGGCAGAGCTTCACCGAGGCGTTCCGGCGGGCCCAAGACGACGGCGAGGTGGTCTCGACGGTCGAACCCGAGGTGCTGGCGGCGCTCCTGGTCGCGGTGATGGAAGGGATGCAGCTGCAGTGGCTGCTGGATCCCGACCTCACGATGTCCGAGCACGTACGCGCCTTCCTGACTCTGACCCAGCGCCCGGAATCCGAGGACTGAGCGCTCGGTTCCCCGCTCGGAACACGCCGCGGACGATACGTTCGCGGCGTGTTCCGCGTCGCCGTGCTGCGGAACGGTATCTGAATGATAACAAAATCCGACCAATGGTCGGATAGTTCTTGACAGGCCGAGGTCACGCCCGTAGCTTTCTGTCAGCGATAGCTCATTTCATTGAACGAGAGCACGCGCTGGGGCGAGTCAAGCGATGTGCATTCCCCAGCAGGCCAAACCGCGACAGAGGGAGAATAGGCAATGAAGGCTAGGTTCTCGATCGGCGTCGCAGCACTCACACTGGTGCTCGCGATCGCAGGGTGTGCGGCAGGCGGTGACACATCGCCGACGTCGGATGCCGGCGGCAGTGGGCCGCAGGGGGAGATCACCGTCGGCACGCCTCTGGACGTGACTACGTGGAACCCGCACCTGTCGGCGATGGGTCCGATGATGACCTATCTGACGCCGGTGTATGACACTCTGATCCGCAGTACGGCCGACGGCGCGCTCGTCCCCGGGATCGCGTCAGCGTATAAGTACACCGACGGCTCCCGCACGACGTTCGAACTGACGATCCGTGACGGCGTCGTGTTCAACGACGGGACTGCCGTTGACGCACAGGCGGTCAAGGCCAACATCGAGGACGCCAAGTCCGCTGCGGGCCCGTTCTCGCTCGGGCTGTCCGCGGTCCAGAGCATCGATGCGACGGGCTCGACGGTCACGATCCACCTGGCCAACGTCGTCCCGAACCTGGAGACGACGCTTGCCGGCCCCGCGGGAATGATCGTCGACCCCGACGCCCTCGGCTCAAAGGCGCTCGCCGCAGCCCCCGACGGTACCGGCGCATACACACTCTCCAAGAGCAGCACCAGCGGTACCAAGTACGTGCTGGAGGCGCGCAAGGACTACTGGAACCCCGACGCGTTCGGCCCTCGAACGCTGAACCTCGTCGTGCTCACCGACAACGATGCGCGACTGAACGCGCTGATCTCCGGGCAGATCGACGCGACCATCGTGTTCGCACCGCAGGCGTCTACCGCGGAGAAGTCCGGGCTCACCCTGATCCACCAGCCGCTGAATGTGTACAGCCTCGCGCTCGCCGACCGTGGCGGCTCGAAGGTACCGGCCCTCGGCGATCTGCGCGTGCGGCAGGCGCTGAACTACGCCGTGGATCGCGCGGCCATCGCCAAGGCCACGACGTTCGGCTTTGGCACACCGTCGACCCAGATGTTCCCGCAGAACTCGCCGGCGTTCAGCAGCAAGGCGGCCGACCTGTACCCGTATGACCCCGACAAGGCGCGGGAACTGCTCAAAGAAGCCGGATACGGGAGCGGGCTGACGATCCCGGTCTTCACCGAGGCTCGCTTCGCCAGCTATCTGGAAGCCATCGACGGGTACCTCCGCGCCGTGGGCGTCACGCTCGACATCACGACGGCCGACTCCGGCGGAATCCAATCGTGGTCCGACCCGAAGTACGCCGCGACCGTCGTCGCATTCGGCACGAACGACCCGCTGACCGGGCTGTCCACCTGGGCGTTCCCGACGTCGCCGAACAACCCGTTCAAGACCGAGCTGCCTGATGTCGGTGCGCTGCGCAGCGCCATCTACGAGGCGAAGACGAGCGACGAGCTCAAGGCTGCATATCAGGCCGTCACCCTCGCGATGGCCGAACAGGCGTGGTTCGTATCCACGAACTCGGTGGACACGATCTACGCGTACAACCCGAAGGCCGTCAAGGGCATCACGTCGTATGTCGGCAACTCCGTTCCCTACGTGTTCGGCTGGACCGCGGTCAAGTAGTCCCGGCGGCGAAGGCCCGGGGTCCCGGGCCTTCGCCGCCTCCCGGAGAGTGATCATGCTTTTCTTCCTGAGCCGGCGCGTCCTCACGGCGCTGCTGGTCCTCCTCCTCGTCTCGGTGCTCGCGGCGCTGTTTCTCGATCTGATGCCGGGCGATCCCGCCTCGGTGATCCTGGGTGAGCAGGCGACCCCGGATGCCGTGCGACGGCTCAACGAGCAGCTGGGACTGGACCAGCCCTTCCTTGTCCGCTATCTGCATTGGCTGGTCGGCGCGCTGCACGGTGACTTCGGAACGTCGCTGTTCGGTGGGACGCAGGTCGCATCGGCGATCTGGTCCCGGCTGCCGGTGACCGCATCTCTCGCGTTCGTGAGCACACTGGTCGCGATCCTCATCGGATGCTCGGCGGGCATCCTCGCCGCGCTGCGCCCGGGCGCCGCCGTCGACCGGACTGTTCTGGGCGTCAGCGGCATCGGCGTCGCCGTCCCCCACTTCTGGTTCGCACTCATCCTCATCTCGGTGTTCGCTCTGCAGCTGAAGTGGTTCCCCGCGACCGGCTACACCCCGCTGGGCGACTCGCCGGGGGAGTGGGCGCGGGGCCTTGTGCTCCCAGCCACCGCGATGTGTCTGGCCACGTGCGCGATCCTCGCGCGGCAGACACGCAGCGCGATGGTGGGAGTGCTCGGTCGTGACTACATCCGCGCGGCACGAGGCCGCGGTCTCTCCCCGGCCACGATCGTCTTTCAGCACGGTCTGAAGAACGCCTTCATCCCGATCATCACCACCATCGGCCTCATCGTCTCCGACGTCGTAGGCGCGACCGTTTTCATCGAATCGGTGTTCGGGATGCCCGGCATCGGCCAGCTGCTGATCACCTCCGTTCAGAACCGGGACATTCCGACGGTTCAGGGGATCATCGTGGTCGTCGCGGTGGGCGTGCTCGTCGTCAACCTCCTCGTCGACCTCGCCTACGGCTGGCTCAACCCGAAAGCACGGACATCATGATGGCGGAGAGCATCCTCGTCGAGGCCGCCGGCGCGGGCGGCTCCGCCCCGCGTCGCAGCAGGTTCGTCAGGCAGCTGGCCCGGCGGCCCCTGACCGTGATCGCGGGCATCGTTCTGGTCGTCATCGTCATCATGTCGCTGCTGGCCCCGGTGCTCGTTCCCGCAGGCCCGTACGTGCAAGACCTCGCCAACACCTTCGCCGCGCCGAGCGCGAGCCATCTGCTGGGCACCGACCATCTCGGCCGCGACGTGATGACCCGCCTGCTCTACGGCGGCCAGCTCTCGCTTCCCGCCGCGGCGCTCGCGACGGGTTTCGCCATGCTGATCGGCATCCCGACCGGCCTCGCCGTCGGCTACTACAGCGGATGGCTCGATCGCGCGGTGGCGATCGTCACCGACACCGTGATGACGTTTCCCGGCGTCATCCTGGCGATCTCGCTCGTGGCCGTGATCGGGAACACGCTCACCAACGCGATGCTCGCTCTCGGCCTGGTGTTCTCGCCGGCGTTCGTGCGACTCGCCCGCGCGGAGGTGCTGGCCACGCGAAACGAGAACTTCATCGTTGCGGCTCGCCTGCTGGGCTACTCGACGCCGCGGATCATGTTCCGGCACATCCTGCCGAACATCGTCGCGCCGCTGATCATCCAGACCTTCCTGAGCTTCAGCTTCGCGCTCTTGGCTCAGGCCGGTCTCGCCTTCCTCGGTATCGGGGTGAAGCCGCCGGCGCCCGCGTGGGGATCCATGCTCGCCGATTCCGCGACCTATATGGCGGCGTTTCCGTTCCAGGTCGTGCCGGCCGGCCTGATCATCGCGCTCACCGCCCTGGCGGCCAGCCTTCTCGGAGACGGCGTGCGCGATGCGCTGGGTGCGGGCGTGCGGGCCAGTCGGGTCCGTCGTCGCCGCATACGTCACGACCCCGCGGTGGACCTGCCCGGTGTCGCGCCTGACCAACGCAGCCTACTCGCAATCCGCGATCTCACTATCGGGTACGAGGAGAACGGCACGTGGACCGACATCGTGCACGACGTCTCCCTGACGGTGGAGAAGGGACAGACCTGCGGCCTCGTCGGCGAGTCCGGGTCGGGGAAGTCGCTGACTGCCGCTGCGATCCTTGGGCTTCTGCCTGCGCCGCTCGAGGTGCGCGCCGGGATGATCGCCGTCGACGGCGAAGACCTCGCCGCGATGTCCGAAGCCCAGTTGCGGCGGCGGCGGGGTCGCGCGGTGGCCATGATCTTCCAAGACCCGTTGGCATCGCTGAACCCGACGATGACGATCGGTGCGCAGCTCATCCAGACCATTCGGCTGCACGAGGGGGGCAGCAGGGCGGCGGCGCGCAAGACGGCGATCGAACTGCTGCGCACGGTGGAGATCCGCGAACCCGAGCAGCGCCTGAACGCCTATCCGCACGAGTTCTCGGGGGGAATGGCGCAGCGGGTCATGATCGCGCTGGCGCTGGCCGGATCGCCACAGCTCCTGGTGGCGGACGAGCCGACCACCGCGTTGGATGTCACCGTGCAGGTGGAGATCCTGGACCTGCTGCGGCGCCTACAGACCGACACGGGCATGGGCATTCTCTTCATCACCCACGACCTCGCAGTCGTCGCGGACATCTGCGACAGCGCGGCGGTGATGTTCCAGGGACGCATCCTGGAAACCTCGACCGTGGAGAAGCTGCTGACCGCTCCCGACCACGTCTATACGAAGCAGCTGATCGCCGGCGTCGCCGTCTCGGCTGCGAAGGGGGCGGAATGAACGACGTCCTCGTCGAGGGAAAGGCTGTCTGCGTCCGTTTTCCCGGCCCGCGGTCGAGCAATCGGTTCGCCCGGCGAGGGCAGGCCGACGCCCTCATCGACATCGACGTGCGGGTCGCCGTGGGCGAGACCGTCGGCATCGTCGGCGAGTCCGGGTCGGGCAAGAGCACCCTCGCCAAGACACTCCTGGGCCTGGTCCCGCGATCGTCCGGGACGATCGCCTGGTCCGGCGTCGCTGCGCCGATGTCCGCCGAGGGCGTTCGGCGCCTTGCCACGCGCGACGCGCAACTCGTGTTCCAGGACCCCTTCGGCTCTCTGAATCCGATGATGACGGTGCTGTCCGCCATCGCCGAGGTGCTGCGACGTCGTGGCCGCACGCGCCGGGATGCCGCGGCTGAGGCGCGGAGCCTCATCGAGGCCGTTCATCTGCCGGCGAGCAGCCTGGACCGGTACCCGAGCGAGTTCTCCGGCGGCCAGCGCCAGCGGATCGTGATCGCCCGGGCACTGGCCGCCTCTCCGCGACTGCTCGTGTGCGACGAACCGCTCAGCGCCCTCGACGTGTCGACGCAGTCGCGGATGATCGCGCTGTTCATCGAGCTCCGGGAGCGGTATGGCATGGCGATGCTCTTCATCGGCCATGACCTCGCCGTGGTGCATCAGCTGTCCGACCGCATGCTGGTCATGCATCACGGGTGCGTCGTCGAGCAGGGCGCTGCCGACGACGTCTACCTGCGCCCGCGCGAGGCGTATACGCAGAAGCTCATCGAGTCGATCCCCGTGCCCGATCCAGCGGTTCAGCGAGCGCGTCGCGCTCGCCGCTTCGCCGCTTCAGGCAGATAGAAAACGAAAGCGAGATTCACGTGGCCCCTTCCATGTCAGAAAGCCTCGGGTTCACCGGCGCTCCGTTCCATCTCGACGATGGCGCGGTGGCGTGGGTCGAACGCACGCTAGCCTCCTTGTCGGTCGCCGATAAGGTTCGGCAGATCATGATCCGCCTTGTCCACAACGGCACGAGCGAAGAGGAGCTCATCGCTCTGGCAACGTCCGGGCTGGGCGGCGCCAGCCGGTTCCCGAACGGGAAACCGCAGTTCCTGGCGAGGTCAGCCGAACTGCTGCGCCAGCGTGCAGCGATCCCGATGCTGCTGTCGGCCGACTTCGAGTTTGACGAGGTAGGAGCCATCGGTGGCCTCGATGAGGGCATCCGGTTCCCCAACCAGCTCGCGGTGGCGGCGTCTGACGACCCGGCAGCGGCGGGGCGGATGGCGACCGTCGCCGCACGCGAAGCCCGACCCTACGGGTTCGATTGGTCGTTCACCCCGGTGGCCGATCTCAGTCTGAACGCCGCGAACCCGCTGGTGGTGACCCGGAGCTTCGGCGATGATGTAGGGCGCGTGCGCGCGTTCGTCGAGGCATACGTGCGCGGCATGGAAGACGAAGGGATGGCCACCGCGACCAAGCACTTCCCCGGGGACGGCGTCGACTCGCGTGATCAGCACACGGTGCCAACCCGCAACAGTCTCGGACTTCAGGCCTGGCGATCGTCGTACGGGGAGATCTTCCGTGCCGCGATCACGGCCGGCACCCGTACCGTGATGGCCGGGCACATCAGTCTGCCCGCCTATGTCACGGACCAGGGTGGGACACCGGAGGAGGCGTACCTGCCGGCGACCCTCTCCCCGCGACTGCTCGAGGGCCTGCTACGGCGCGAGCTCGGTTTCGCCGGACTCATTGTTTCGGACGCGAGCGAGATGGGCGGGTTCCGGTCGTTGGGCCGCCGCGAGGACATCGTCCCGGCGTGCATCGCCGCGGGCTGCGACATGCTCTTGTTCGATGCTCCTGGCGATCAAGCGATCCTCGAGAAGGCGGTAGAGGACGGGCGCCTGAGCGTCGAGAGGTTGACGACTGCGGTGGCGCGAGTCCTTGCGCTCAAAGCCTCGCTGGGTCTGCATCGCGAGGTCGTCCGGTCGGCGCTGAGCGCTGAGCATCGCGCCGAGCATGAGCAGTGGCGCGACGAGGCGGCGCGTCGAGCCGTCGTGCTCGTGCGGGATGACGACGCGCTCCTCCCGCTCCGTCCCGACACGCACAAACGCATCGTGCTGGCCATGGCCGCGCATCGCCGCAATGTGTTCCGCGACCTTCCCGACCTGGAGATCGCGGCGCTGTTCCGGGAATCCGGCTTCGAGGTGGTCTCCTACCCGGAGGCCGACCTGGATCCACAGCGGGATGTGCTGGTGTATGTCGTGGCGGACGAGGCGAAGCAGGGGAAGATCCATCTGCGCGTGGACTGGACGCAGCTGCAGCCGGGCTTTCCCCGGTATATGGATCGGGCCTTCCACGACCTGCCGACAATGCTCATCTCCTTCGGCAGCCCGTACGCGGCCTTCGATGCCCCGCAGTGCCGGACGATCGTCAACGCCCACTCGCCGGTACCGGCCGTGCAGCGCGCGGTCGTGGCCGCCGTCACCGGCGCCCAACGGATCGAGGGGGTGAGCCCCGTGGACCCGTTCGCCGGGCTCGACGAGGCCGAGACGCGCAGCGATCAGGCTCTGCATCATGCGAACGCGGTGGCCTGAGCACTCACCCGGTGACAAACTCAGGTCTGCGTCGCACGCAGCGGCGACAGCTCGAGGGCCGTGCGTCGGAACGTGTGGACGAGCGGATTGCGGGTGTCGGCCAGGCTGCACAAGACGACCGTCGCCGGCGGGATGTCGGTGATCGGGACGTACGAGAGGGTGTCCCGCCGGTAGTGGGTCGCAGCCGAGGCACCCGCGATGTTCACGCCCGCCCCCGCGTCCACGAGTTCGAGCAGACCCTCGACGCTGTCCGCGGTGGGCCCCCGGCGCGGCCGCGTGCCGTCCGGACGCGGGTCGACGATCCACCACGAGATCGCCTCGGGCGATCCGCCCGCTGCCGAGACGAACGTCTCATCGGCCGTCTCGGCGATCGTCAGCGACTCGCGTCCGGCCAGCCGGTGCCCGCGCGGCACGACGAGCACGCGCGGCTCGCTCCACAGCTCGTCGACGTGCACGCGCGCGGGGAGATCCAGCGGCCACGGCGCGAACACGATATCGGCGCGGCCGGCGTCGAGATCGTCGACGACGTCGAAGAAGCCCAGGCGCCGCATCTCGATACGGGCAGTGGGCACGTCCTGCAGCATCCGCGCGATCGCCTCGGTGGTGAGCACCCCGGCCCCGGCGGCGACGATGCCCACGCGCAGCCGCGGAGCATCCTTGTCGCGACGAACCGAGACCGCCCAGTTCAGCACCTGGTCGTGATCGTCCTGCACGCGCTGGGCGAGCGGGAGCAGGTCGCGGCCGTGCGCGGTCAGCTCGACCTTGCGCGGGTTGCGTTCGAACAGCCGCACCCCGATGCGCTGCTCCAGACGGGCGATCTGCTGGCTGAGCGATGGGGGTGTGATGCTCAGCCGTGCCGCGGCGCGACCGAAGTGCAGTTCCTCGGCGAGCACGCAGAAGTAGCGGATGACGTGGATCGGGATGTCCATCCTCGAATGTTAGTCGAAGGCTAACAAACGGTAGCGAGATGGAAGTTCCCGCAGTGCGGTCGTTCGGTGAGACTGATAGCACGAACCTTACGAGGAGGTAAGCCCATGACCATGGCGATGTCATTCCCCGAAGGCGACGCGCAGAAGGTGCCGTTCGCCGGGATCCTGCCCGGAGCGCCCGCACCGTACGTCTTGCGCAGCGGCGAGGGGGAGAAGTCGCTGGTGTTCGATCAGCTGTTCCGCATCCTGGCCTCCGGTGACGAGACCGACGGCCAGTACGGGGCGTGGACCATGAAGGCGCCCGAGGGAGACCGCATCCCCGCGCACCGGCATCTGCGCACGCACGAGTTCTTCTACGTCATCGACGGGGCGATGTCGGTCTGGATGGACGACGGCGCCGACTACCACTCGAAGCAGACGCTCGAGCCCGGCGACTTCGCGTTCATCCCGGCGGGCCTCGTGCACGCGTTCAAGGCCGAGCGCAACGCGGCCTGCTTCGGTGCCGGGACGGCGGGGTTCGAGCGATTCTTCCACGCGATCGGGCAGAAGACCGACCTGGACGAGCCGCACGGCGTGTTCGTGCCCGACATCGCCGTCATGCGCGCGGCAGGCCAGAAGTACGCCACCGAGTTCCTGCCGGACTTCGCCTTCCGGGACTGACCGATGCGCGTGCACCGCGATCTGGAGTATTCGCAGCCGCCCGGGTTCCGGCCGATCTCACTGGATCTGCGCCGGCCCGACCACGACGGCGCCCCCGTCGTGGTGTACTTCCACGGTGGGGGCTTCCGCGCGGGCACGCGCAAGGTGTTCACGCCCGGCATCGCGGATGCGGCATCCTTCGACCGGATCGTCGAGGCGGGATTCGCCGTCGCCTCATGCGACTACCGGCTCAGCGGCGAGGCGCGGTTCCCCGCGCAGATCGACGATGCGGATGCCGCGATCGACTGGGTGCGCGATCATGCCGACGACTACGGTCTGGACGCGTCGAAGGTCATCGTATGGGGAGTGTCGGCGGGCGCGACGATCGGCGCCCTCGCCGCACTGCGGCGCCGCGACGTGTGCGGCGTCGTCGACTGGTTCGGTCCGGCCGAGCTGTTCGCGCTGGCCGCGCACGACTCTGGCGATCCACCTGAGCGCACGCGCGAGGCGCTGTGGCTGGGGGCCGGGGCCGACACGGTGCCGGATGCCGCGCGCGCGGCCAGTCCTGCGCTGCAGGTGCACGCCGCCGCCCCGCCGTTCCACATCGCGCACGGCACCGCCGATGCGCACGTGCCGATCGCGCAGAGCGAGCTGCTGGCCGGCGCGCTCGCCGACGCCGGTGTGGACGTCGAGTACACGGCCGTTGCCGGAGGGGCTCACTTCTGGCGGGGGGTTTCCGACACCGCGCCCCTGTTCGATGCGGCCCTCGGCTTCTGCCGGCGCGTGGCCGGGCAGTGACGCCTCCAGCGGTTCAGTCCACCGGCTCCCCGGTCGGATCGTTCTCGCGAACCGGCAGCAGCTGCGGTCCGCCGGCCGGATCGGGGGACCAGGTGACGAGGTCCCACCCGTCGTCAGGATCGCCGTCGAGCTCGATGATCGCGGTGTTGTGCAGCGGTGTGTGCTCGAGGAGGTCCGCATCCAGACCCCGCACGCGCGCGCTCGTCCACACGCGGATGGCGGCACCGTGCGAGAAGACAGCGACGCCCTCGGATCCCAGCGCAGACGCCTGCATGATCCCGCGGTCGAACCGCTCGAAGAACGATGCGCCGTCGTGCGCGGCCCCCGGCATCCGCCTTGCCAGCTCGCCGCGTGCCCAGGTGAAGGCGGTCTCGACATAGGCGCGCACCGACGGCAGGTCGCCGTGCATCTCCAGATCGGCGGCCTCGATCTCCTCCAGGCCCGCCACCACCACCGGCCGCAGGCCGCGTTCCCGGGCGAGCGGCGTCGCGGTCAGCGACGTGCGTACGAGCGGCGAGACCGCCACGGCGTCCACCATGCGCCCGCGCAGGGCCGCCGGGATCGCCGCGGCCTGGCGATGGCCGAGCGCGGTCAACCCCGGTCCCGGCATGCCGGTGTCCAGCAGCCCGGCGACGTTCGAGGGGGTCTGGCCGTGGCGCACAAGGTACAGACGCATGGCTCCATCCTCGCCTACCCCGCGCGGCCCGCCTTCCAGTAGCCGGTGAACGAGATGCGCGCCTTCGGCACCCCGGATGCCACGAGATGGCGCCTGCTCTCGGCGACCAGACGCTGCTCTCCGGCGAGGTACGCGTGCAGCGTCTCGGGGCGATCGGGAGTGTATTCCCGGGCGTGCTCGAGCGCCTGCACGCCCGGGCGAGCGTGCGGGTCGTCGCGGACCAGCCAGCGCACCTGCACGCCGGTCGGGGCGCGCAGCTCCTGCTTGTCGGCGGCATCCGGGATCTCGATGATCGCGACCCCCTGGCGTTCTGGCGGGAGGTCGCGCAGGATGCCCGCGATGGCCGGCAGCGCGGACTCATCACCGACCAGGAGCACCGACTCGGTGTTCCCGATCGGGTCGAATCCGCGACCCTGGTCGATCATCGCCACGCGTTCGCCGGCCTTCGCGCGCTGCGCCCAGGGGCCGGCGACGCCACTGCCGCCATGCGCGACGAAGTCCACGTCGAGCTCACCGGCATCGGGTCGGTGCTCACGGATCGTGTAGTTGCGAAACGGCGGGCGCGTTCCCGAGGCGGCGGCGAGGTACTTCAGATAGCTGCCGAACGTGAAGTGATCGGGGACGGCGTCGAAGTCCGTCACGCCGCCGGGGTGCGGAAGGAACAACCGGAACCACTGGTCGTAGCCGCGCACGGGAAGCCGGGTCAGGTCGTCGCCGCAGAAGGTGACCCGCGTCATGTGCGGGGTGATGCGCTCGGCACCCGAGACGTCGGCGGTGTACATGCCCACTGCTCTGCGACCGTCGGCGAATCCCATGCCCCACCCTTCTGGATAATGGTTAGGCTAACCTATCTCGCTCCGATGGTGGCGAGACGGCGTCCAGAACTCCGCCGATTGCGTCGGGTTGCGGGCAAGGAGTGTGGTTTCAGCCACCTCGAGCGACGAATCGACGGAGTTTTGAACCGGCTGGCGCGGCGGCGCCGGGAGCGCCGGGCGTCGGCGGTGCCGGGGCGGCGGGGCGCCGTGGTGCCGGGTCGGCGGGGCGCCGTGGTGCCGGGTCGGCGGGGCGCGGCGGTGCCGGGGGGTGGGGTTCCGCGGCCCCGGCGGGGCGGGCGGCGGCCGCGCCGCAAGCGGGAACCCGGTTTACTGAGAGGCATGGAGCCCGATTTCACCCTCGACGACGAGGGTCTGCACGACGCCCTGCGCGCACTCATCGACGCCAAGCGGACGCCGGGCACACCGCACGGCGACCCCGGCGCGGTGCTGGTGCTGCCCGACGACTGGCCCGACGCGGGCATCGGCGGCCGGGCGGCGCTGGCGTCCCTGGCCGACACCGCGCTGGTGCGACCGACCCGGCTGGACCACCCCGGCTTCTTCGCGCACATGGATCCGCCGACGCCCTGGATGACGTGGGCCGCCGCGCAGTGGGCCGCCGCGATGAACCAGAACCTGCTGCATCCGGACAGCGCTCCGGCCGCCCGGCAGCTCGAGCGTGTGGTGGTCGGCTGGCTGGCGCCTGCGTTCGGGATGGGCGGCGGCCATCTCGTGCCTGGATCCACCGTCGCGAACCTCACCGCGCTGTGGGCGGCGCGCGAGCTCACCGGCGCGCGGCGCGTCGTCGCCTCGGTCGTCTCGCACCTAGGCGTGGAGAAGTCCGCACGCATCCTCGGCCTCGACTACGTGCCGATCCCCGTCGACGCCGATCAGCGGCTGCGCGTGGATCTGCTGCCGGATGACCTCGGCGACGCCATCGTCGTGCTCACCGCGGGCACGACCGCGACGGGCGCGGTCGATCCACTGGATGCGGCATCCGGCGCCGCCTGGCGGCATGTCGATGCGGCGTGGGCCGGTCCGCTCCGGCTGTCGTCGCACGCGCACGTCCTGGACGGCATCGACCGTGCCGACTCGGTCGCGGTGTCGGCGCACAAGTGGCTCTACCAGCCCAAGGAGAGCGCGATCGTGCTGTTCGCCGACGCAGCGCGGGCCCACGCGGCGATCAGCATGGGCGGCGGATACCTGGCCGCGCCCAACATCGGGTTGCTCGGCTCGCACGGCGCCGCGGCGCTGCCGCTGGCGGCGACCCTCCTGGCCTGGGGGCGCGACGGCGTGCGCGCTCGCATCGACGCCGACATGGTCCTCGCGCAGCGGCTGGCTGACCGGGTGGCCGTCGAGCCTGCGCTGGAGCTGTTCGCACGGCCGACGACCGGGGTCGTCGCGTGGCGGCCGCGGGATGCTGATGCGGCCGCGGTCCGCGACCGGATGAGCGATGCGTGGGTGAGCACGACGGTGATCAACGGCCAGACGTGGTTGCGCTCGGTCGCGGACAATCCGTTCGCCGAGCCGGATCGCGTGGTCGACGCAGTGCTGGCGGCCGCGGCCACGCAATCTGATACAACGTTGTAATGTTGCCCGAGGAGGGATGATGGCGGCGACTCTGCACGACGTGGCACGGCTTGCGGGCGTGTCGATCAAGACGGTCTCGAACGTCATCAACGACTACCCGCACATCCGGCCGGCCACGAGGGAACGCGTCGAGAAGGCCATCGGCGAGCTCGGCTACACGCCGAACCTCACCGCGCGGAACCTGCGCTCCGGTCGCACCGGGGCGATCGCGCTGGCGGTGCCCGATCTCGCCCTGAGCTACTTCGCGGAGCTTGCAGCGGAGGTCATCGCCGAGGCGGAGCGCGCGGGGGTCGTGGTGCTCGTCGAGCAGACCGGCGGCGATCGCGATCGCGAGCTCGAACTGCTGCAGAGCCCGCGGCTCAAGCTCACCGACGGGCTCATCTTCAGTGCGCTGGGGATGGGTCAGGAGGATGCCGCCCGGCTCGGCGTGCCATACCCCCTGGTGCTGCTCGGAGAGCGCATCTTC
>CALKHM010000111.1 GCA_937988695.1 uncultured Microbacterium sp.
CGGCCGTGCGGCACACCGCCCGCGCCGACGGCCGTGCGACACCCCCGCACACCGACCGCCGTGCGACACCCCCGCACACCGACCGCCGTGCGACAGCCCCGCACTCCCGACCGCATCGCCCCTGAGCCGCCTGCGCCGCGGCAGCCGCGAAGCGCTCACCCGTCGATGACGGCGACCAGCTCGTCCAGAAACGACGAGAAGTCGGTCGCCCGGCGCACGATGCGGGCGACCGAGTCGCGCTCGCTGAACACCTCGACGAGCTGCTCGAACACGGTCTGGAACGCCTCCCGGTCCGCCTCCGAGAAGGCGACCATCGCCACGACCTGCACGCGCGAGTCGCCCCACGCCACCGACGGGTCGGCGATCCCGATCGCGATGACCGTGCGCGTCGCGGTCATGCCGATCGCGTGCGGCACGGCCAGCGCATCGGTGAACGCCGTCGACGAGAGCCGCTCGCGCTCCACGGCGCGGTCGACGTAGTCGTCGTCCACGACGCCCAGACCCACCAGCATCCCACCCAGCGACCGGATGATCGTCTCCTCCGGCCCGACACCGAGCACGGGCACGAACGCGGCGGGATCGAAGTACCGTTCGAGCTCGCCGCGCAGCCGCGCCAGTCGCCGTGCACGTCGGATGCGGGATGCGGCGGCCTGCACACGCTCCACATCGGCATCGGTCAGGAACGGCTGGATACGCACGGCTCGTTCCACCACCGGCGGTGCATCCACGGTGGTCAGGATCAGGTCGGCGTCGATGGCCCCCCAGTCCGGATCCATCCGGGTGTGCAGGTCGACGACCTCGATCGACTGTCCCAACGAGCGGGCGATGCTCGAGCGCAACAGCTCATGCAGCTCGTAGTAGCCCGGACAGACGATGGCCGCCGTCAGCAGCTGCTCGGCGCGCCGGCTGCGCTCGAGCCGCCCGCCCACGTGCATCGCGATGTACGCGATCTCGTCGTCGGGCAACGTGATGCCGAGCCGGTCTCGCAGTCCACTCGCGATCGACACGGCGATGTCGAAGATCATCGGATACGTCGACTTCAGCGACCGCGCCAGCGGATTGCGCGACCACGCCTGTTCGGCGGCGCGCCGGCGCAGGTTCTGCACGTGCATGGCAAGGCGCCGGATGAAGTCCTCGTGCACGAGGTCGACGAGGAACTCCTCGGCCGCCGCCGTGACGAGGTCGCGCACGGCCTCCTCGATCTCGGCGTCGACAGACGGACGGGATGCCGCGGCGGGGCCCGGCGTGACGACCCGGGTCAGGATCAGCATGGCCAGGTGCTGCCGGTCGCCGCCACCCAGGCGAACGCCCAGATGCTCGTCGACCAGCGACCCCACCAGCGCCGCGACCCCGTCCGCCGCGTCGCCCGATGACTCTCCCGCGCTCTCCAGCGCGCGCCCGTGCGCGACCCGGTCCGCGGCGATCCCGATGTGCATGAGCACGTCTGAGATGCCGAGCTCGTTGATGAAGTACCCGCGTTCGCCCAGGCCCGCCCGCAGTGCGTCTTCGAACTCGCCGTGCACGCGGTCACCCTGTTCGCCGAGTGCACGCCGCATCCCGCGCGCGTCGAAGGCAGCGGCATCCATCTCGTCGTGCACCAGCCGGCTCAGCAGTCGGCGCTGCGCGCTCTCGGCCCCGTGCAGCCGCACGCGCGACCCGGTGCGGGAGAGCACCAGCGTCGTGCCGGTCAGCAGCGACCGCACTCGGCCGAGATCGGACTCCACCGTGGCATCCGAGACATGCAGGCGGTCGGCGGTCTCGTGCACGTCCAGGCCGTCGGGCGCGTCCAGCAACGAACGGACCAGGGCGTGCAAGCGGTCGTGCGGTGCCTCCGGCGCGGCCACGCGCAGAGCGGATGCCGCATCCGCCCCCGCCCGGTACCCCTGGGGTCCCGACTCCACGGCCACGCCCGCCGCCACCCGGCCGTTGAGCGCCGTGACGTACGAGCGCACGCTGCGCGGTGTGACGCCGAGAGCGTCGGCCAGCCGCCCCGCCGTCACCCAGTCGCCATCGCGCACGAGCAGGCCCAGCAGACGGTCCTGTCGTGCTCTGGTCACCGTCGCCCTCCTTGCGGCACCCCGCAAGCCGGGCCGCGAACCCAGTCAACCACGCCGGGCAGGCTTTCCGCCCCCGCGGAAACAGATGTGGTTGTCAGGCACCGGCAACCCCAGCACAATGGGCCGCAGGAGGAGACCGATGAGGATCACCGTCATGTGCGGGGCCGGCGCGTCCAGCACATTCGTCGCGCAGCGGCTGCGCAGCGCGATCGCCGCGCGGGGCGTCGAGGCCACCGCGCGGGCGGCGGGACTGGCCTCGTATCCGGACTGCCTCGACGGCACCGACGTGCTGCTGATCGGCCCGCACCTGGCGGACCGGCTCGATGCCGTGCGCCGGGATGCCTCGACCCGCGGCACCCGCGTGGCGGTGCTGCCCGACGACATCTTCGGCGACCGGGACGGCGAGCGCGCGTACGCGCTGGCGGTCTCGGTGGCAGGCCCCGGCACAACCGACGACGAGAGGAACCCGCGATGACGCAGGCGACCAGGACGGTGCGCATCGGATCCGCGCACGGCTTGCACGCACGCCCCGCCAAGCTGTTCGCTCAGGCGGCCAAGGAGGCGGGGATCCCCGTGACGATCGCGAAGGCCGGCGCGGCGCCGGTGAACGCGGCCAGCATCCTCGGGGTGATCTCGCTGGGCATCGACCAGGGCGACGAGGTGGCGCTGGAGGCCTCCGGAGAGGGCGCGCAGGACGTGGTCGACGCGCTCGCCGAGCTGTTGCTGACCGACCACGACGCGGAGTGATGATGACTGCATTGATCGGAGTGGGAGTCGGGCTGGGCGTGGCGTCCGGTCCCGTCGCACGGATGGCGGATCCGCTGCCGGCGCCCGCCGACGAGACCAGCACCCGCACGGCCGAGGAGGAGAGACAGCGCGCGCACGAGGCTCTGGAGGCCGTGGCGCGCGAACTCGAGCGGCGCGGCGAGCACGCGGGGGGCACGGCGCAGGAAGTGCTCGAGGCGCAGGCGATGATGGCCGAGGATCCTTCGCTGGCCGAGGAGATCGACGGTCGCATCGCTGCCGGGAAGACCGCCGAGCGGGCCGTGCACGACGCCTTCGCGGCGTTCCAGGAGACGCTCACCGCGATGGGGGGCTACCTCGGTGAGCGTGCTGCGGACCTGGGCGACGTGGCGCAGCGCGTGCTCGCTCGGCTGACCGGCGTGGCAGCGCCGGGCGTGCCCGATCCTGGGCACCCGTTCGTGCTCGTCGCGCGCGACCTCTCCCCCGCCGACACCGCCCTGCTCGATCTCGACCAGGTGCTGGCCGTGGTCACGAGCGAGGGCGGCCCCACGTCGCACACGGCGATCCTCGCGCGCGAGAAGTCCATCGTCGCGGTGGTCGGTGCCGCGCAGGCCGGAGAGCTCGCCGACGGGCAGACGGTGATCGTGGATGCCGCAGCCGGCGCGGTGACCGCCGACCCCACGCCGGAACAGCTGGCCGAGGCCGCCGAGCGCGCGCAGCGCCGGCGGGCCGCGGCATCCGCCCCGCTCGCACCCGGCGCCTTGAAGGACGGCACGACGGTGCCGCTGCTGGCGAACCTCGGCAAGCCCGACGGTGCCGCCGCGGCCCGCGCGCTCGGCGCGGAGGGGGTGGGCCTGTTTCGCACCGAGTTCCTGTTCTTGAACTCCGCTCAGGCGCCCTCCGTCGCCGAGCAGCAGACCGCATACGAGACCCTGCTGTCGGGCTTCGCCGGGTGCAAGGTCGTGGTGCGGGTGCTCGACGCCGGCGCCGACAAGCCACTGGCGTTCCTGACCGACGACACCGAGGAGAACCCGGCGCTCGGGCTGCGCGGCATCCGCGTGCTGCGGGCTCGGGAGCAGGTGCTGCGCGACCAGCTCACGGCGCTCGCGCAGGCGGATGCCGCGACCACCGCGCGCGGCGAGGGCGCCGACCTGTGGGTCATGGCGCCGATGGTCGCCACTGTGGAGGAGACGACGTACTTCACCGCCCTGGCCCGCGAGCTCGGCATCAGGACCGTCGGGGTGATGGTCGAGGTGCCCGCGTGCGCGCTGCTGGCGGACCGGATCCTGAGCGTCGCCGATTTCGCCTCGATCGGCACGAACGACCTCACCCAGTACACGCTGGCAGCCGACCGGCTGCTCGGATCGGTCGCGTCGTTCCAGGACCCGTGGCATCCGGCGGTGCTCCGGCTCGTGCAGGAGGTGGGCGCTGCCGGACGCGACAGTGGAAAGCCCGTCGGGATCTGCGGCGAGGCCGCCGCCGACCCGTTGCTGGCCGTCGTGCTCGTGGGGCTGGGCGCCACGAGCCTGTCCATGGCGCCGTCGGCGCTGGCCGATGTGCGCGCGTCACTGGCCGCGCACGACACCGACGACGCACGACGCATCGCCGCGGCGGCGCTGGCCGCCGACGATGCCGTCTCCGCCCGCGCGGCCGCCAGGGCCGCGGCATCCCCCACCGCGACGGTCTGAGCCGTCGCACCTGAGAGAAAGAGACACTGACATGACAACGGCGTCCGTTCCCGCAGCGGCGGGCAAGGGAGGAGTCCGGGTCGGCGTTCAGCGCTTCGGCACGTTCCTGTCCGGCATGATCATGCCGAACATCCCGGCGCTGATCGCCTGGGGCATCTTCACCGCGTTCTTCATCGACGTGGGCTGGACTCCGGTCCCTGCGCTGTCGACCCTCGTCGGGCCGATGATCCACTATCTGCTGCCGATCCTCATCGCCTACACCGGCGGCCACATGGTCTACGGCATGCGCGGTGCCGTCGTCGCGGCGATCGCGACGTTCGGCGTCATCGCCGGCTCGGACTACCTGATCGCACAGTTCAACGAAGAGCTCGCCAAGACCGACCCGAGCGCCGCCCCGCTGGGCCAGATCCACATGTTCATCGGCGCGATGATCATGGCCCCGATCGCCGCCTACTCGATGAAGTGGCTGGACAGGCTGTGGGAGGGCAAGGTCAAGGCCGGCTTCGAGATGCTCGTGAACATGTTCTCGGCGGGCATCTGGGGCTTCGCGCTGGCGGTGCTCGGGTTCTACCCGATCGCGTGGCTGGTCAATGGCCTCATGAACGTGCTCAGCGCGGCGGTGAATGGCCTCGTCTCGGTGCATCTGCTGCCGCTGACCAGCATCCTGATCGAACCGGCCAAGGTGTTCTTCCTGAACAACGCCGTCAACCACGGCGTGCTCACCCCGTTGGGCCTGGAGCAGGCGGCCGGCCCCGCCCACAAGTCGATCCTGTTCCTGCTGGAGGCCAACCCCGGCCCCGGCGTCGGGCTGCTGCTGGCGTTCACGATCTTCGGGATCGGCGCGGCCAAGGCGTCGGCGCCCGGTGCGGCCGTCATCCAGTTCATCGGCGGCATCCACGAGGTGTACTTCCCGTTCGCGCTCATGAAGCCGATGCTCATCATCGCGCTGATCCTCGGCGGCATGACCGGCGTCACCACGAACGTGATCTTCAACACCGGGCTTCGAGCGCCGGCTGCCCCCGGCAGCATCATCGCGGTGATCGCACAGACGTATCAGACCGACTACGTCGGCGTGATCCTGTCGGTGATCCTGTCGGCGGCGGTCACGTTCATCGTCGCGGCCATCATGCTGCGAGCCTCCCGCAAGAAGGACCTGGCCGCGGAGGCGGCCGGGGCCGACACCTTCAGCGCGGCCATCAGCCAGACCGAGGCGAACAAGGGCAAGTCCTCCAGCACGCTGTCGGGGCTTCGCGCCGAGGCGGCGGGCACGACGGCGGGAGCGAGTGCAGGTGCCGGTACGACATCGACGCAGACCTCCGACCGGCCGGTGAACAGCATCGTGTTCGCCTGCGATGCCGGCATGGGATCGTCGGCGATGGGGGCCAGCGTCCTGCGCAACAAGATCAAGAAGGCCGGCGTGGAAGGCGTCACCGTGGTCAACAAGGCCATCGCGAACCTCGACGGTTCGGCCGACCTGGTCATCACACAGAATCAGCTCACCGAACGCGCCCGCGCGAAGGTGCCTGCCGCGATCCACGTCTCGGTGGACAACTTCATGAACTCGCCCAAGTACGACGAGGTCGTGGACCTGGTGCGCTCGCAGCACCAGGATGGGCAGTAGGCAGGAGCCGAACCGCTGCGGGGCCGGGCCGGTGCGATGCCCCCGGCCCCGCAGCCCTCGGCCGCAGCACGCGGCCGAACGACGAAGGGAAGGCGAGCAGACATGGCACACGAGGTCCTCACCGTCGGACAGGTGCGCATCCACTCGGACGGCGCGACGCAGGAGCAGGCGATGAAGGAGGCCGCCGACATCCTTGAAGCAGCGGGCGCCGTGACCGGTGCCTATTACGATGCGATGCAGCAGCGCGAGCAGACCGTGTCGACGTACATGGGCAACGAGCTGGCGATCCCGCACGGCACCAACGAGACCAAGGACACGATCCTCGATTCGGCCCTGTCCGTCGTGCGCTATGACGGCGGCGTGGACTGGGACGGCGAGCCGGTCACCTTCGTCATCGGCATCGCCGGCAAGGGCGACGAGCACCTGGAGATCCTCTCTCAGATCGCCATCCTGTTCTCGGACGAGGATGAGGTCGCCCGGCTCAAGGCCGCGGCCACGCCGGAGGAGCTGCACGGTCTGCTGGCCAGCGTGAACGAGCAATGAAGGCCGTCCACTTCGGCGCCGGCAACATCGGCCGGGGATTCGTCGGCCTGCTGCTGCACGAGGGGGGCTACGAGCTGGTCTTCTCCGACGTCGCGGCGGCGCTGGTCGATGCGATCAACGCGGCCTCCTCGTACACCGTGCACGCGGTCGGCGATGGCGGGGGCGACACCGTGGTGACGGGGTTCCGCGCGATCAACAGCGCGCAGCATCCCGACGACGTCGCTGACGAGGTGGCGACCGCGGATGTCGTGACCACCGCGGTCGGACCGACGATCCTGAAGTTCGTCGCACCGCTCGTGCTGGCCGGTCTGCGGCGGCGGGATGCGGCATCCGCCCCGCTGCAGGTGATGGCGTGCGAGAACGCGATCGGCGCCACCGATCTGCTGCGCAACGAGATCATGGCGATCGCCGCCGACGAGTGGGAGGAGCTTGCCGGACGGGCGGTGTTCGCCAACACCGCCGTGGACCGGATCGTGCCCGCGCAGCCCGCCGATGCGGGAGTGGACGTCACGGTCGAGCCGTTCTACGAATGGGCGGTGGAGCGGTCGCCGTTCGGCGATGATCCGCCGCACCTGCCCGGTGCGCACTTCGTGCCGGACCTTGCTCCCTACATCGAACGGAAGCTGTTCACCGTCAACACCGGTCACGCGACCACGGCGTATTTCGGCGCCGCCGCAGGGATCGAGAAGATCTCGGATGCGCTGTCGGACGACCGGATCGCGGCGCGCGTGGCTGCTGCGCTCGAAGAGACCTCGGCACTGCTGGCCGCCAAGCACGAGTTCGACCCGGCCGATCTGGCCGCCTATCGCGCGACGATCCTGACACGGTTCCGCAACCCGGCCCTGCCCGACACCGTGTGGCGGGTCGGCCGGCAGCCGCTGCGCAAACTGTCGCGACACGAGCGGTTCATCGGCCCGGCCGCCGAGGCGATCGAGCGCGGGCTCGACGTCGACGCGCTGATGGCCGCCGTCGGGGCCGCGCTCATGTTCGACGACCCGGAGGACCCGCAGTCGGTCGACCTGCAGCGGATGCTGCGCGACCGCGACGCGGACGCGTTCACCGCGGAGGTGACCGGACTGGCGGCATCCCATCCCCTGTTCGCGCGCGTGCGCGACGCCGTCGCCGCCCGCCAGGCCGGGTTGTAGGGGGCCGGCGCGCCCACGCGGCGGCGTCCGCGCGCTCAGAACTCCGCCGATCTGTGGGCCCGCGGCCTCAAACCAGCCGAACGAGCACCGTCGCGCGCGCACAGGAGGAGTTCTGAACCCGCCCTGGCGCCTGAGGCCGCTCGTCGTCTGGCCCCCCCCCGAGGCACACAATCTCTCCTCCCCAGCCGCGGAGTTGTCCACAGACGTGACCGCACCGTACCGGGAGCGGGGCTTCCCGGCTGTCATGGACTGCGTGGCAACAGACCAGAAGACACCCCGTGAGCTGGCGGACGAGATCCTGCCCGCGACCTTCCTGAGCAGGACCGCCCTCATCGAGCACGGCCTGCGCGGCCGGGAGATCACTCGCCTGGTCGCGGCCGGTCGCCTCCTTCGGCTGCGCAACGGACGTTACGTCCTGCCCGATCTGCGCGCGGAGCTGGTCCAGGCGGGAAGGCTCGGAGCACGGTTGGACTGCCTCTCGCTGCTCGGCGCCCTCGGCGTGTTCGTGCACGCGCACGACGACCTTCACGTGCAGATCGAGCGCGGTGCCACCCGCCTGCCGACACCCGGCAGGCGGGTGGTCCGGCACTGGCGGGCGTCGTCGTGCGACCGCGACCATCTGTGCGCCGACATCGTGGAGGCGCTCGCTCAGGCCTTCCGCTGCCAACCGCTGCGTTTCGCCGTCGCCACCCTCGACAGCGCATGGCACCACGGCCTCATCGACGAGGACCACGTGAACGCCGTCTTCGACCTGCTGCCGCATCGGCATCAGCGGCTCCGGGGCCTGCTGGACAGGCGCGCGGAGTCGGGTCCGGAGACTCTCCTGCGGCTCATCCTGCCGGCCCTGGGCTGCGGGATCGACGTGCAGGTGAGGATCCGGGGCGTCGGTCGCGTCGATTTCGTCGTGGACGGCTGGCTAATCGTCGAGTGCGACAGCCGCCAGTACCACGAGGGCTGGCCAGCGCAGAAGCGCGACCGCCGCCGCGATCTTGCCGCAGCCGCTCAGGGCTACACCACGATCCGGCCCCTTGCGGAGGACATCCTGTACCACCCGGAGCAGGTCATCGCGATGCTCAAGCGTGTTCTCGCGCATCCGCCGCGACGAACCGACGTTCAGAACTCATCTCATCGGGCCGCGCAGGTGCGCAAAGCACGCCGCCCGGTGCGCGAACGCCCGATTCTGGCGGAGTTCTGAACAGGGGCCGGGGCGCCCGGTGTCAGCAGCGGCGGCGGTCGCCCGTGCCTAGGAGCCGAAGCCCACGGCGATGAGGTCGATGAGCTCCTCGCGCTCCTCCACGGGCAGGAACGCGCCGGCTGCGGCGTTCAGCTGGAACGCCTCGATGTCGCCCAGGTCGTAGTCGAACGTCTCGGCCAGCAGCGCCAGCTCACGAGTCAGCGAGGTGCGGCTCATCGTGCGGTTGTCGACGTTCACGGTGACGGCGAAGCCGAGCTGGTAGAGCAGGTCGAACGGATGGTCGGCCAAGACGTTGCCCCACGCGGCGATCGCGCCCGTCTGCAGGTTCGAGCTCGGCGAGAGCTCGAGCGGGATCTCCCGGTCACGCACCCACTGGGCGATCGTGCCCAGCCGCACCTGCACCTCCTCACCGTCGACGCCGACCGTGGCGATGTCCTCGGCCACGCGCACGCCGTGCCCGAGCCGCAGTGCGCGGCCGTCGATGAGCGCCGAGCGGATCGAGTCGATCCCCGCGGCCTCGCCGGCGTGCACCGTGGTCGGGAAGAACTCCGCCGCGAGGTGGTCGAACGCCGCACGCAGGCGCGAGGGTGGGAAGCCGTCCTCGGGTCCGGCGATGTCGAAACCGACGGCGCCGCGGTCCCGCCATGACACCGCCAGCTTCGCGATCTCCAGGGACCGATCGGTGTGACGCATCGCGCTGATCAGCTGTCCGACACGGATGTCCCGACCCGCCGAGCGCGCGGCATCCTGGCCGTCGTCGAGGCCCTGCTGCACGGCGGCCACCGCCTCGTCCAGGCTCAGGCCGCCGGTCAGGTGCTGCTCGGGCGCCCAACGCACCTCGCCGTAGATCACGCCGTCGGCGACGAGGTCCTCGACGAACTCGCGCGCGACACGGGTCAGTCCCTCTCGTGTCTGCATCACGGCGATGGTCAGATCGAACGTCTTCAAGTACTCGACGAGCGAGCCGGAGTCGCTCTGTCGCGCGAACCAGTCGCCGAGGGATGCCGCGTCGTGCTCGGGCACCTCGATCCCCGCGGCGTCGGCCAGCTCGATGATCGTCGCCGGGCGCACGCCTCCGTCGAGGTGATCGTGCAGCGAGACCTTGGGAAGGCTCCGCAGTGAGACGCCGCCGACGCGGGCGTCGCCGTTCTGGTCGATGGGCATGATGCTCCTTGGCAGTGGTGGATGCCGCGTCAGGCGGTGATGCGTTCGAGGACGATCGAGCGGGCGGCGAGCGGGCGGTTGTCGTGCCGGGACCGTTCCGGCGCGGCGATCGTCCACGCGTTCTCGAGCGCCTCGAGCGCGCGCGGGATACGCGACGCGTCGTCGGCGCCGAGTGTGGCGATCGGCTGGCCGGCGACCACCGTATCACCCGGCTTGACGTGCAGCTGGACGCCAGCGGCGTGCGCGACGTCGTCCTGCGGACGGGCGCGGCCGGCGCCCAGCCGCCAGGCGGCGATGCCCACGTCCCACGCGTCCAGCCGCGTGAGGGTTCCGGATGCCGCGGCCGTGACGGTGTGCGTCTCGCGAGGCGTCGGCAGGGCGGCATCCGGATCGCCGTCCTGCGCACGGATCATCGCTCGCCAGACGTCCATTGCGCGACCGTCACGCAGCGCCGCCTCCACATCGACGTCGGGGCGACCGGCCAGCGTCAGCATCTCGCGGGCCAGCGCGACGGTCAGCTCGACCACGTCGGCGGGCCCGCCGCCGGCGAGCACCTCGACCGACTCGCGCACCTCGTTGGCGTTGCCGACCGCACGGCCCAGAGGGGTGTCCATGTCGGTGATCAGCGCCGTCGTGGACACGCCGGAGTCGGCACCCAGCGCGACCATCGTCTGCGCGAGCTCGCGGGCCTTGCCGAGGTCGTGCATGAACGCGCCGGAGCCGACCTTGACGTCGAGCACGAGGGATGCGGTGCCCTCGGCGATCTTCTTCGACATGATGCTGGAGGCGATCAGCGGCACCGCCTCGACGGTGCCGGTCACGTCGCGCAGCGCGTACAGCCGCTTGTCGGCCGGTGCGAGCCCGGAGCCGGCCGCGCAGATCACGGCACCCACGTCGCGCAGCTGCGCGGACATCTCGTCGTTCGACAGCGCCGCACGCCATCCGGGGATCGACTCGAGCTTGTCGAGGGTCCCGCCGGTGTGCCCGAGACCCCGGCCGGACAGCTGCGGCACCGCCACCCCGAACGAGGCGACCAGCGGCGCCAGCGGCAGCGTGATCTTGTCTCCGACCCCACCCGTGGAGTGCTTGTCGACGGTGGTCTTGCCGAGCCCTGCGAAGCTCATCCGCTCCCCCGTCGCGATCATCGCATCGGTCAGCACACGGATCTCGGAGCGTTCCATCCCGTTCAGCAGCACCGCCATCGCGAAGGCGGACATCTGCGCGTCGGTGACGTACTCGCGGGTGTAGGCGTCGACCATCCACCGCAGCGCGTCTTCGGACAGCCCGGTCCGGTCGCGCTGGGCGCGGATCACGTCGACGGCGTCGAACGGCTCGACGCCGCTCAACGGCCCGCCGCCTCGAGGTCGCGCGGGCCGAACGCGTCGGGCAGCACCTCGTCCATCGTGCGGATGCCCGACACCGTGTCCAGCAGCATCCCGGGGACGGCGTGCTCGAACAGCAGCTGCCGGCAGCGGCCGCAGGGCATGATCGTGTCGCCATCACCGTTCACGCACACGAACGCGACGAGCCGGCCGCCGCCGGACATGTGCAGGTCGCTGACCAGACCGCATTCCGCGCACAGCGTCACGCCGTACGACGCGTTCTCCACGTTGCAGCCCGCGATGATCCGCCCGTCGGTGACCAGCGCGGCCGCGCCCACGCGGTACCGCGAGTATGGCACGTACGCGCGCTCCGACGCCTCGCGCGCCGCGGTGTGCAGCGCATCCCAGTCGATGTCGGTCACGTTCTCTTCCTCCAATGAAGGATGCCGCGCG
>CALKHM010000112.1 GCA_937988695.1 uncultured Microbacterium sp.
CACTCCACGACCGGGCGGCTCACTCCACGACCGGGCGGCTCACTCCACGACCGGGGGGCTCACTCCACGACCGGGGGCGCTCGCTCAACGACCGGGCGGCTCACTCCACGACCGGGGGCTCGCTCAACGACCGGGGGCGACACGCTACGCGGTGCGGCGCTCCTGCGCAGCGCCGTCCGGGGCGGGCGGCGCCGGCTCGGCGGCATCCTCGCCCTCGCCCGCCTCGACACGCACGCCGCTGATCCAGAAGAAGTCGACCTCGGGGGCGTCGTGGTCTTCGGTGTCCTCGAACTCGCGGACGATCTCCTCGACACGCGTGCCGAGCTCCTTCACGCGCTCCTTCGTCAGGCGCATTCGCGTGTGCGCGTACGATGCCGGCCAGGGCCGCTGCGCGGGATCGGCCGGAGGCGGCACCGCCACGACCTTCGCCAGCGCCGTCATCAGGTAGCGCATCATCACGCCGCCGACGAACTCGTCGGGCTGCGCCGACACGTGCAGACCGGTGCCGCGCGCCCGCCACGGTCGCTCGCGGCCGTCGCCGGAGGCCGGCGCCCGCTCGATGAGGCCCATCTTCGCCAGCTGCTGCAGGTGGTAGCTCATGGCCGACGGGGTGAACCCGGTCAGCTCGGCGGCCCGCGTGGCCGTGAGCGGTTCGCCTTGGTACAGCGCCATCAGCACCGTCCAACGGGCGGGGTGGACCATCGCGCGCATCTGCGCGATGTCGTCCACCTCGATGTCGTTGCGCTCCCCCGCCATGTCGTCAGTCTACTTGCGCGATCAATGTCTGAAACTTATCCTTCATAACTGTGAAGCAATCCTTTCAGAACTCGGTATGGGCGATCCGAGACGCGCGCATCGCGCTGCTCGCCCGGGCTCTGAGCACCGCGGGAACCTCCGTGACCTCGATCGCTGCGATGCTGCTGCTGTACGACGGCGGCGTGGGACCGCTGGGGGTCGCCGCGTTCCTGGCCGCCCTGACGATCCCCACGATCGCCACCATGGGCGTCGCGGGGCGCGTGGCCGACACGATGGACTCCCGTGTGGTGCTGGTCACGGCGTCGCTGGTGCAGGCCACCGCCGTGACGGCGCTGGGAGTCACGCACACCACGGCGGTGATCTTCGTCACCGGGATCGTCATCGCGCTCGCCCAGGCGTTCGAGCAGCCGGCGTGGAGCGCGCTGGTCCCCCGCATCGTCGGGGAGGACCGCATCGGGCCGGCCATCTCCTGGCAGCAGGGGCTTGCGGCGGTCGCCTCACCGATCGGCGCAGGGATCGGCGGCCTGCTGGTGGCCCTCGACGACGTCGCCTGGGGCTTCTGGGCAGATGCCGCGACCTACGTCCTGCTCGCCGGGGCGGCGCTGATCATCCGCACGCGCCGGCACGGCGCCGCGGAGAGCGCCACGGGTGCCGGCGCCACGCCCGGCGCGACCAGTCCCGTCCAAGGCGCACCGGCCGTGGGGGCGGCGAGTGCCGTGGTCGACGCGGTCGCCGTGCAGGCTGCGCCCCCGGCTGCCCGCAAGCGGTGGTCGTGGGCGGAAGGGGTGCGCATCGTCGCCCGCGACCGCATCCTCATGCCGCTGTTCGCCGCCATCCTGGTGTTCGTCGTGCTGGTCGAGGGCGTGAACCCCGTCGAGGTGTTCCTGGTGCGCGGGCCGCTGGGAGCGACGGACTGGCAGTACGGGCTCACCGAGCTCTTCGCCGGCGCCGGTGGCGTCATCGGCGCCGCCGTCGCGGGGCGCGTCGCCGGAAACCACGCACGAGCGCGTGCGGCGACGATCGGGTTCGGCAGCGCCGCGCTGATCATGGTCGCGGTGGGGCTCGCGCCGAGCTTCTGGGTCTACGCCGCGCTGATCACGGCGCTGATCGCGGCGTTCGGCACCGGCAACGCGGCGTTCGGTGCCCTGCTCACCTCCCGCACCCCCGACGCCCTGCGCGGCCGGGTGTACGCACCCCTGAACGGGCTCGCACGTACGGCGTCGCTCATCGCCCTGGGCCTGGGCGGCACGGCCAATGCCCTGGTCGGGCCGCGCACGACGTTCGTGACGGCCGGCGCCGCCGGTGTCGTCGTCATGGTGGTCGCCGGCCTCGCCGTGCTGCGCGCGCAGCGGGCGGAGCGCGCGCACACGGCCCCGCCCGTTCAGAACTCCGTCGAAATCGACGCCGAGGTGCCCGGCGAGGCCGAAACCGGACCTCTCGGCACCGGATAGGCGGAGTTCTGCACGGCACGACGAGCACGCCGCACCCACCCCGCCCGGGACGGGCACGGGCGCCACCGCCGCACCCGCCCAGGTCAGCGGTTCTCGAACCGCGCCGCGCGCTTCTCGCGGAACGCCGCCATGCCTTCCTTCTGGTCGTGCGTGTCGAACAGTGCGGCGAACGCCTGCTTCTCGAAGCGGAGCCCCTCGGCCAGCGACGTCTCCAGCGCGGCATCCAGCGCGGCCTTGGCCGCGAACACGGAGGGCAGCGACTTCGCCGCAATGCTCTCGGCGACCGCGGATGCCTCGTCCAGCAGCTGGGCGGCGGGTACAACGCGCGAGACGAGGCCCACCCGCTCGGCCTCCGCGGCATCCATCAGCCGCCCGGTGAGCACGAGCTCGGCGGCCTTGTAGTACCCGACCGCCCGGATCAGCCGCTGCGTGCCGCCCATGCCCGGGATCACGCCGAGGTTGATCTCGGGCTGCCCGAACATCGCCGTGTCGGCGGCCAGGATGATGTCGCACATCATCGCCAGCTCACATCCTCCGCCCAGGGCGTACCCGGCGACCGCCGCGATCACGGGAGTCCGCACGGCGGCGAAGTCGGCCCAGCCGCCGAAATGGTCGCCCATCAGCATGTCCAGCCCGCTGCGGGACTCCATCTCTTTGATGTCGGCACCGGCGGCGAACGCACGCGCCGAGCCGGTCACGACGATCGCCCCGATCGCGGCGTCCGCATCCAAAGCGGTGGCCGCGGCGACGACATCGGCGCAGACCTGCGAGTTCAGCGCGTTCAGCGCCTCCGGGCGGTTCAGGGTGATCCATCCGACGCGCCCTCGCGTCTCCACCAGGATCGTGGCGTATTCAGTCATGTCCCCATCGTGTCACGCGACGCCTGCTTCGTTGATCCCGACGATCATCACGATCGGCCGGCTCACGCCGGCGGTGTTCTCCCGTGCGGCCGCGTCTGGACCGACGCTCATCGCTCACCACGCGAGCGGCACGCCGCACGCGTCAGCCAGCGTCTGCAGGTCGTCGCGAGTCTTGTCCGGCAGCAGGATGCCGCCCCCGGCGGCGAGGTTCTGGTTCTCCCGCTCGCCCGGGTACAGGATCCCGCCCGTTCCGGGAACCACCCGCACGCCCTTGACCTGGTCGATGAGCGCGCGCATGCGCTGCTCGAACACGTCCAGAGGCTGGAACCGGCAGACGTCGATCGCGATCACGAGATGCCCAGCCCCGCTGTGCGCATCGGGCTGCCACGGGCCGCCCACGTCGGTGCCGAACGAGCTGCCGGTGAGCACGCCCGAGAAGACGTCCATCATGAACGAGATGGCGTACCCCTTGTGGCCGCCCATCGGCAGCACGACGCCGCCATCGAGCGCGGCCGCCGGATCGGTGGTCGGGCGGCCCGCGGCATCCAACGCCCAGCCGGCCGGGATCGGCGCCCCCTTCTCGGCGGCGGCGTAGATCTTCCCGCGCGCCACCCCGGTGTTGGCGATGTCGAGGACTGCCGCGTCGCCGTGCCCGTCGGGGGCGGCGAACGACCAGGGGTTCGCGCCGACGGCCTTGTCCATGCCGCCCCACGGCGCCATGGCCGGCGACCCGTTGGTGGTGAGGATCGCCGCGCACCCGGCGGCGGCCGCACGACGCGTGAAATACGCCGCGGTGCCGAAGTGATTCGAGTTGCGCACCCCGACGGCCCCGATCCCGTGCAGCCTGGCGCGCTCGACCGCCAGGTCCGTCGCGCGCGCCGCGACGACCTGCCCGACCCCGGAGTTGCCGTCGACGCTGACCAGGGCGCCCGCGTCGCGGAGCACCGTCAGCTCAGTGACCGGCGCGATGCGGCCGGTGCGCAGCCGCTTCACGTACCAGGGCAGCCGCAGCATCCCGTGCGACGGGTGCCCCCACTGCTCGGCGACCACGAGCGAGTCGGCGACCAGCTCCGCGTCGGCGGCGGGCACGCCCTGGGTCTGCAGCACACGTGTGCCGAACGCCCGCAGGTCGTCGGCCGAGATCATCGTGTCCATGTCATCTCCTCAGAATCCGCCGAGCACGGGCCGGTCGTGCACGACCACCGGCGGCTCGGCGAAGAAGCCGCCGACCAGCGCGCGCCACCGCGCATACTCGCAACTGTTGCGGAACCGCTCCCGGTGGTCGGCAACGCTGTCCCATTCCACGCACAGCACGTAGACGTCCGGCTCCTCGACGACGCGGCGCAGCTCGAGGCTGCGGCATCCGGGTGCGCGCTGGAACAGCGGCACCGCCTCGGCGACGGCCGCCTCGAACGAGCGCTCGGTGCCGGGGCGCACGCGGATGCGGGCGGTCTCCCGGCACGCCTGGGCATCGGATGCCGCGCCGGCCTCGGCATCCACCCGCTGCGTCTGGCCGGTGCTGGCAAGCCGCCGGGTCGCGCGGGTCGACGCGTACGTCCAGAAGATCGCCATCGGCGAGGTCGACGACGCGTTCTCGAAGTGGTGCGCGACATTCGCGGGCACGAACGTGGTGTCGTGCATCGCGAGCGCCGTGCGTACGCCGTCGATGTCGACGATCGCTGCGCCCTCGATGATGATCACGCTCTCGGCGCAGTTGTGGCTGTGATGCGCGATCACCGCACCCGGGGCGAACCGGGTGACGCCGTTCAGGAACGAGGTCGCCCCGAGGTCGCGGGTGACCAGGGGCGTCGTGCGCGCGCCGTTGCCGCGGTCGATGGCGGGCAGCCGATCGGGCGCGAGCACGCGCGCCGGCCAGACCGAGATCGTGGTCATGATGCCTCCTGCTGCGAGGCGGGCGCCTCGCTGGTGTCGCTCGGCACGCCCAGGCCCGCCGCCGCGGCCACCAGCAGCATGACGCTGCTGGCGCCGAGCACGCCGGCGGCGCCGGCCGCAGCGGCGAGCACGCCGAGAGTCGCCGGTAGAACCGTCTGCCCGAGCCGGTTCGCGGCCAGCCGCATCGACATCGCAAGCCCGCGGGTGCCCGCCGGCGCGATCAGCGAGATCCACGACATCGTGATGGGCTGACAGATGCCGATCACGAAGCCGTAGCCGCAGGCGAAGACGACCAGCACCCCCGCGGGCACGTCGAGGACGAACCCCGCGAGCATCAGCGCCGACGCCAGGATGCTGCTCACGAGCAGCCAGCGACGCCCGAGTCCACGCGCCAGCACGCCCAGGAACAGCCGCGAGAGCATCGAGAACCCCGATCGCGCGACCAGCATCGCGCTGATGACGATGGCCGGCAGTCTACGGTCCTGCCCGATGAGCGGGGCGTAGGCGATGAAGATGTCGACGGATGCCAGCACCAGGCTTCCAGCGACCAGCGCGCTGGGCAGTCCTCTGGTGGCCAGCACGCCGCGCGCGGCACTGAGCATCCCGACGCGTTCGAACGCCGCCGCGCGGGCCGGGCTGCGGATCAGCAGCGACACCACGAGCAGCAGCAGCGCGCAGCCCAGGCTCACGGCGAAGATCAGGACGACCGGCGGCAGGTGCGCGGAGCCGCCCGGCAGCACCAGCATGATCGGCCCGAGTGTCTGTCCGAGGGCGACGGCGAACCCGTAGATGCCGAACGTCGTGTCGGAGCGCCCGGCGGTGGAGATCGCGCCGACGTACGACTGCTCGCCGAGCACGGTGAACATCTGCCCGCACCCCAGCAGCATCGAGGCGCCCATGAGCACCACGAGCGAGCCGTGCCCGCCAGATCGGAAGAGCACACGTCTGAACTCCAGTCACGCCAATATCTCGTA